>JBBIJT010000104.1:0-12521 GCA_037445795.1 Betaproteobacteria bacterium
GTCTCCCGCCTTCACGCGGGCGATAGCCTCTTCGACGAATGCCGCCTGCTCCTCCTCGGAGGGCGCGATCCACCGGAAGCCGCGCCTGGCCAGGCGGTCGCCGTAGAACGCGGCGGCAAGGGTGCCGCGAGTCGCGAGAAGCCCCACGCACATTGGCGCCATCTCCCGCCTCGCCATCTCGTCCATGGCGGCGTCGGCGATGTGGACGAGGCGGATGCGGACGCTTGCCTCCAGCTCCGCCGCCCAGTGGTGGGCGGTGTTGCAGGCGATGGCGAAGGCCTCGCAGCCGGCGGCCTCGAGGGCGCGGGCGCCCTCGACCATCGCGGGAAGCGGCGACGGGCCCCGGCCCAGCACGGCGGCGACCCGGTCGGGGACCTGCGGGACGTTCCAGACCACCACGGGGACGTGGTCGCGGTCCGCCGAGGCGGGCGTGGCGGCGAGGATCTTCGCCTGCAGGTCGAGGGCGGCGGCGGGCCCCATTCCCCCCAGGATGCCGATGCGGCGGGGGGAGGATTTGGCGTTGGACATTGCGCCATCGTAAACAACGTCGCGCGTCTTGGGCGAAAATGTCGGCTCCCGAGCGGCTGCGCCCCGTCCCCACGAGGGGTGGCGACGCGCAGCCCCGCAAGACACGACAACCAAGAGGCCTCGATGTCCGCTCCCGCGACCGATCCCAAGCAAGCCGTCCTCGAACCCGTCCTCCGCCTCGCGAGCCAGCGCCTGAAGGGCGAGGCGGCCAGGCAGGCGCGCGAATTCCTCGCGCTCTACTACGACCAGGTCGATGCCGAGGACCTGGGGGCGCGCGCCCCCGAGGACCTCTACGGCGCCGGCATGTCGCACCTCGCGTTCGCCCGCCGGTTCTCGAGCGGCACTCCCAAGCTGCGCGTCTACAACCCCAGCGCCGCCGAGCACGGGTGGTCCAGCCCGCACACCGTCATCGAGATCGTGAACGACGACATGCCGTTCCTCGTCGACTCGGTGACCATGGAGCTGAACCGCCAGGGCCAGACCGTGCACCTGCTCGTGCACCCCCTCGCCATGACGGCGCGGGACCGCGAGGGAGACCTCGTGTCGGTGGCGCCCGCCGGGCGCGACGGGGCGCGCGAGTCGCTCATCCACGTCGAGGTCGACCGCGAGAGCGACCCCGGGCGCATCAAGGCGCTGGGCGACGGCCTCCTCGCGGTGCTGGCCGACGTGCGCGCCGCCGTCGAGGACTGGAAGCCGATGCGCGAGGCGATGGGCGCCATCGTCGGCGAGCTCGCCAGTCCCCCGAAGGGCCTCGATCTGGCCGATGTCGAGGAAACCCGCGCGTTCCTCGCCTGGGCGCTCGCCGAGAACTTCACCTTCATCGGCTTCCGCGAGTACGAGCTGTCGGCCTCCGGCGGCGAGGACCACCTGCGCATCGTCCCGCGCTCGGGGCGGGGCGTCCTGCGCGAGCCGGCGCTGGGCGGCGAGTCGCAGAGCTTCCGCGAACTGCCCGCGGCCATCCGGGCCCTCGCGCGCGAGCCGAGGCTCCTCGTGCTCACCAAGGCCAACTCGCGGGCCACGGTCCACCGGCCGGGCTACCTCGACTACGTGGGCGTGAAGAAATTCGACGCGTCGGGCAAGGTCGTGGGCGAGCGGCGCTTCGTGGGCCTGTACACGACGGCCGCCTACCACGCCGACCCGGGAGACATTCCCCTGCTTCGCCGGAAGGTGGCGCGCATCCTCGACCGGGCGGGCTTCCCCGAGGCGAGCCACGCGCACAAGAACCTGCGCGCGCTGCTGCACGCCTACCCGCGCGACGAGCTCTTCCAGGTCGACGAGGACACGCTCTTCGACACGGCCATGGGCGTGCTGCGGCTGGGCGACCGCCGGCGCACGAGGCTCTTCCTGCGCCGCGACCTCTACGGCCGGTTCTTCTCCTGCCTCGTCTTCCTGCCGCGCGAGAACTTCAACACGGACGTGCGGCTGCGCATCCAGGACATCCTCAAGCGCCGCCTCGCCGGGACGAGCGCCGAGTACACGGTCCAGCTCACCGACGCGGTCCTCGCGCGCATCCACCTGCTGGTGCGCACGCACCCGCGCGACGAGCCGCGCGTGGACGCCCGCGCCATCGAGGAGGAGATCGTGCAGGCCACCCGGCGCTGGGAGGACGACCTCAAGCTCGCCCTCACGGACGCGCAGGGCGAGGAAAAGGCGCTGCCGCTGCTTCGCCGCTACGCGGCGGCCTTTCCGATGGCCTACCGCGACACGCTGTCGGCGCGAACCGCGGTGCGTGACATCGCGGTGATCGAGACGCTCGACGAGGCGAACCCCTTCGCCGCCGTGCTCTACCGGCCCGTGGAGGCGGACGCGCGCACGCTCCGGCTTCGCGTCTACCGGCTCGGGCAGAAGCTGGCGCTCTCGGCGAGCCTGCCCATCCTCGAGAACATGGGCCTCGAGGCGCTCGACGAGGACGGATGGGAAGTCGAGCGGGAGGCCGCCCCGAAGGTCTACCTGCACGACTTCGGCCTGCGCACCGCGAGGGAGATCGCCCGCGTCGAGGACATCAAGGCGCCCACCGAGGAGGCGCTGAGGCGGGTGGTCCGCGGCGAGATCGAGAACGACCCGTTCAACCGCCTCACGCCCGCCGCCGCGCTCGCGCCCGACGACGTGGTGGTGCTGCGCGCCTACGCGAGGTACCTCAGGCAGACGGGCTTCACCTTCAGCCAGGCCTACATCGCGCAGACGCTCGCGGCGCACCCGGCCATCGTGGCGAAGCTCGTGGCCATCTTCCACGCGCGCTTCGCCCCGTCCGCCGGGGCCGACCGCGACGGCGCGCACCAGCGCCTGCACGACGAGGTGAAGGCCGCGCTCAACGACGTGGCGAACCTCGACGAGGACCGCATCCTGCGGCGCTACCTCTACACCATCCGGGCCACGATCCGCACCAACCACTGGGTGCGCGCGGCCGACGGCCGGCGCAAGCACTACCTTTCACTCAAGCTGGAAAGCGCCAAGGTTCCGGACCTGCCCGAGCCGCGGCCGCTCTTCGAGATCTTCGTCTATTCGCCGCGCTTCGAGGCCATCCACCTGCGCGGCGGGAAGGTCGCGCGCGGGGGGCTTCGCTGGTCCGACCGCCCCGAGGACTTCCGGACCGAGATCCTGGGCCTCATGAAGGCGCAGATGGTGAAGAACGCGGTCATCGTGCCGGTGGGCTCGAAGGGCGGGTTCGTCCTCAAGGCGGCCCCGCCGCCGTCCGACCGGGAGGCCTACCTGCGCGAAGGCATCGCCTGCTACCAGGACTTCCTGCGCGGCCTCCTCGACCTCACCGACAACCTGAAGGGCAGCGCCGTCGTGCCGCCCCGCGACGTGGTGCGACACGACCCCGACGACCCGTACCTGGTGGTGGCCGCGGACAAGGGCACGGCGGCCTTCTCCGACTACGCCAACGCGGTGAGCGCGGAGTACGGCCACTGGCTCGCCGACGCCTTCGCCTCCGGGGGCAGCGCCGGCTACGACCACAAGAAGATGGGCATCACCGCCCGCGGCGCCTGGGAGAGCGTGAAGCGCCACTTCCGCGAGATGGGCGTGGACACGCAGTCGCAGGACTTCACCGTGGTGGGCATCGGCGACATGTCCGGCGACGTGTTCGGCAATGGCATGCTGCTGTCGAAGCACATCCGGCTCCTGGCCGCCTTCGACCACCGGCACATTTTCCTCGACCCGGACCCGGACACGCAGAAGAGCTTCCGCGAGCGCGAGCGCATGTTCGCCTTGCCGCGCTCGTCGTGGGAGGACTACGACCGCGCGCTCATCTCGAAGGGCGGGGGCATCTGGCCGCGCTCGGCCAAGTCGATTCCCGTCTCCCCGGAGGCGCGGCGCGCACTCGGCATCGCCGCCGAGAGCCTCACCACCGCGGAGCTCATGAAGGCGATCCTGAAGGCGCCCGTGGACCTGCTCTACAACGGCGGCATCGGCACCTACGTGAAGGCCGCCCGCCAGACGCACGCCGACGTCGGCGACCGCGCCAACGACGCGATCCGGGTGAACGGCTCCGAGCTGCGGTGCAAGGTCGTGGGCGAGGGGGGGAACCTCGGCTTCACCCAGCTGGGGCGCGTCGAGTACGCGCTGGCGGGCGGCCGCATCTGCACCGACGCCATCGACAACTCCGCGGGCGTGGACTGCTCCGACCACGAGGTGAACATCAAGATCCTGCTGGGCCTCGTGACCGCCGAAGGCGAGCTCACCGAGAAGCAGAGGAACCAGCTCCTCGCCAGCATGACCGACGAGGTCGGGCGCCTGGTGCTCGCGGACAACTACTTCCAGACGCAGTCGCTCTCGGTGTCGGGGCTGCGCGGCGACAAGCTCCTCGGCGCGCAGGCCTCCCTGATGCGGGCGTTCGAGAAGGCCGGGCGCCTGAACCGCGCCGTGGAATTCCTCCCGTCGGAGGACGAGATCGCCGAGCGCAGCGCCGCGCGCGCCGGCCTCACCTCGCCGGAGCGCTCGGTGCTCCTCGCCTACTCGAAGATGGTGCTCTTCGACGACCTCGTGAAGGGCTCGCTCATCGACGACCCGTACGTGGCCAAGGCGCTCGCGGGCTACTTCCCGGCGGAGCTCGCCAGGCGCTACGCGGCCGTGATGCCGCGACACCCCCTGCGCCGCGAGATCGTCGCCACCGTGGTCGCGAACGCCATGATCAACCGCACCGGGTCGGTCTTCGTTCACCGCATGCAGGAGGAGACGGGGGCGACTCCCGACGAAGTGACGCGCGCCTTCATCCTGGTGCGCGACGTCTTCGGGTTCGAGCCGCTCTGGGCCGCCATCGACGCCCTCGACAACCGCGTGCCGGCGGCGCTCCAGTCGGAGATGCTCATCGATGCGGGGCGCCTCGTGCTGCGCGCGACGCTCTGGTTCCTGCGACGCCGCCGCGAGAAGCTGCCGATCGCGGACGTCCTCGGCATATTCCAGCCGGGGCTCGCTGCCTTCCGCCGCCAGCTGCCGGCGATCCTCGCCGTGGCTGACCGCGAGACCTTCGAGGCCGTGGCGGCGAAGCTCGAGGGGCAGGGGGTGCCGGTGGAGCTCGCCCGCGACATGGCGGGGCTCGAAGCGCTCTACGCCGTGCTCGACGCGACGGAGGTCGCCCGCGAGACGGGCCGGCCCCTGGAGACGGTGGCGCGGCTCTACTTCGCGCTCGCCGGCGACCTCGAGATCCGCTGGGTCGCGGACCGCATCACGGCCCTGCCCACGGACACGCCGTGGCAGGCGCTCGCGAGGAACGCGCTGCGCGACGACCTCGCGAGCCAGCAGCGCGCGCTCACCACGGCGGTGGCGCGGCTCGCGCCGGGGTCGGAGGACCCGGGGGCCATGCTCGCGGCCTGGAAGGAAGGCTGCGCGCAGCCCATCGCGAGGCTTTCGGCGATGCGCGAGGAGTTGAAGCGCGCCGGCGCGCTCGACCTGGCGGTGCTCTCCGTGCTGCTGCGGGAGATCCGCGGCCTTGCCTGAGGCGAACGGCCACCCGCCGGGGCGCTGGCGGGTGGTGGCCGCGCTGGGCGTCACCCAGGTCGTCTCGTGGGGCAGCCTCTACTACGCCTTCGCGGTGGTGATGGAGTCCGTGCAGCGGGACCTGGGCGCCTCGGCGCCCGTGGTGGTGGGCGCCTATTCGGTCGCGCTCCTCGTGTCGGGGCTCGTCGCGGCGCCGGTGGGCCGGCACATCGACCGGCACGGCGCCCGCCGCGCGATGACGGCCGGCTCCGTGGCGGCGGCCCTCCTGCTCGCCGGCCTGTCCCAGGTCACCGGGGCCGTCGCCCTCTACGCGGTGTGGGCGGGGCTGGGATTCGCGATGGGGCTCACCCTCTACGAGCCGGCGTTCGCGAGCCTCGCGCTCGTCTTCCGCGAGGACCTGCGCAAGGCGATCACCGTGCTCACGCTCGCCGGCGGCTTCGCGAGCACGGTGTTCTGGCCGCTCACGCAGTGGCTCGCCTCGTCGGTCGGCTGGCGCGACGCGCTGCTCGTGCTCGCGGGCATCAACCTCCTCGTCTGCGTGCCCCTGCATGCGCTCTTCCTGCCGCCCAAGGGAAGGCCCGCCGGCTCGCCGCGGGGGGCCGCCGACGACGCGGCCGGACGCGCGCGGCTTCTCGCCGATTCCCACTTCCGGTGGCTCGCGTTCGCGTTCACGCTCAACATGCTCGCCTTCGCGGCCATGGGGCTGCACCTGCTCGCGATGCTGAAGGAGCAGGGGTTCGCGCCGGAGAGGGCGGCCTGGCTCGCGGCGCTCGTCGGCCCGATGCAGGTGACCGGGCGCATCGCCGAGTTCGCCTTCGCGCACCGCTTGAGCGCCTCGCGCGTGGGGGAGATCGCGCTCTTCGCCTTTCCCGTCTCGCTCCTGGTCCTCGCCTTCGCCGGAGGGACCACGGCCGCCGTGGTGATCTTCGCCGTGATCTACGGCGCCAGCAACGGCGTGATGACGATCGTCCGCGGAACGGTTCCCGCCGAGATCTGGGGGCGCGAGGGCTACGGGGGCCTCACGGGGCTCATGGCCACGCCCGTCCTTCTCGCCCGCGCCGCGGGGCCCTTCGCCGCGGCCGGCGTCCTCGCGCTCACGGGAGGCTACCTGGCGGTCACCCTGTCGCTCGCCGCGGTGGGCGTCGTTTCCTGGACGGCGTTCGCCATGGCCGTGCGCAGCCGCTGAGCGCTACTCGACGATGATGGCCGCGAGGACGCGGCGCCCCTCGGAGAGCAGGACGTTGTAGGTGCGGCAGGCCGCCTTCGTGTCCATCACCTCGACGCCCACGCGGGCGCGGTGGAGCGGCGCCACGGCGGCGGGGTCGGGAAAGCGGAAGCGGGCGCCCGTCCCGAGGAGGACGATTTCCGGCTTCCAGTCGAGGAGCCCGGCGACCTCGGACTCGGCGAGCGCGGAGATTCCCCCCGCCGCCCAGCCCTCGGCCACGCGCGAGGCGTCCACGACGATGCTTCGCGAGTGGCGCCTGCCCGATACTTCCACCCAGCCATCGCCGTAGCCCGTGAATGCGTTGCGGCCATCGGCGGTTTCGCGCTCGATCTTCAAGCTGCCGACCTCGAAAACCCGCCACCCGGCGGGACGGGCGCCATCATAACCCGGAGGCCCCGCTCATCCGCCCGCGCGCTGGAAACCGAGCAGGAACCGATCGACGAACGCCTGCGCCGCGGAAGGCGCGAGATCGTCGCCCGTGAGCGAGACGGCGAGCACGGGGATCTCGACGTGCCCGAAGGTGCGGCCGGGGCGCGGCTCGATCCGGATGCGCCAGGCGGGGGAGCCAAGCGAGACGACCTCGTCGCCCTCGACGCGGAACCGCGCGCCGCCGACCGCCGCTGGAAGCAGGCGCAGGAATTCCGCCCGCGTGAGCGCCATCTCGAAATCGCGCCGGAAGGCGCGGGGAGGGGAATCCGCGCTCATCCCCCGGCGATGGGAGGCCAGATGGCCAGCACGTCGCCGTCGCGGAAGGCGTGCGCGGCGCGCTGCTCCGGCGGGACGAAGAGGCCGTTCAAGAGGACGAGGTGCAGCAGCCGCGGCGGAATCTGGAAGGGCGCCACGACCGAGGCGATCGTGGCCGCGGCGTCCACGTCGAGCACGAGCTGGTTGTCCCGGCGCGCGGCCGCCGGCAGGTAGTCCGTGAGCGTGGCGTAGAGCTTCAGCGTGATCCGCATCGGACGCGTCAGGAAGCCGCCTGCGCCCTCGCGAGGTAGGCCTCCATGAGCCGCGTGGGATCGGCCAGCAGCTTCTCCTTCCAATCACCCAGCGGCACGCGACCCTGGATGAGCCCCCGGATGACGCCGACGTGCTCGGTGAGGCCGAGGCTCGTGGCGCCGATGAGGCGATCGCCCTTGAACTCGAGTCGCAGGTAGCGGAAGCGCTCCTCGTCGCGCTGCTCCACCCACGCGCCACCCTGGGCGTGCGGGACGCCGTGCCACTGGCCGAAGGAGGCGGAGACGAGCCCGAGGGTGTCGAGGACGTTCATCGCGAGCGCGCCGGGCGAAGACGCCTCGCGGCCGGCCATGTTGAGGGCGGCGATGCGCGCCTGCTCGACCGCGGTGGGCTGGATCGCATAGGCGATCTTGCGGTCCGTATCGAATTCGGGGGCGCGCGAGACATCGCCCGCGGCGTAGACGCCCTCGATGCTCGTTTCCATGCGTTCGTCCACGAGCACGCCCTGGTCGCAGGCGACGCCGCTGCCCTCGAGAAAGGCGGTATTCGGCGTGACGCCCGTGGCGGAAATGACGAGGTCGGCCGCGAGCGCCTGCCCGTCGGTGAGGCTCACCGTGAGCGCGTTCCCCGAAGCCTTGATCTCGGCCACCCGCGCCCCGGTGACGACGCGCACGCCCTGGCGCTCGCACCACGCGTGGATGAGCTCGCTCGCCCTCGGAGGCATCATGCGGGGCACCATGCGGTCGCCCATCTCGACGACGACGAGCTCGACGCCGCGGGCGGCGAGGGCCTCGAGGATGATGCAGCCGATGAAGCCGGCACCCATCTGCACGACGCGGCCGCCCTTGCGGGCCCGCGCGGCGATGGCGCGCGCGTCCTCGAGCGTCCAGCACGGGTGCACGCCGGGCAGCTCGATGCCGGGGATCGGGGGGCGGTTGGGGCGCGAGCCGGTCGCGACGAGCAGGCGGTCCCACGGGAGCCTCTCGCCCGATTCCAGGCGGACCTCGCGCTTCCCGGGATCCACCGACGCGGCGCGGCCGCTCCTGAGCGTGATGGCGAGCCGCTCGAAGTGCCCCGGGTCCTTGCGCAGCCACGTGCCTTCCTCCCCGATGTGCCCCATGAGGAGGTACGGAATGGCCATGCGCGAGTAGGGCGGCCCGGGCTCGTCGCCCAGGAGCGTGACTTCGTCCGCCGGAGCCAGCTTGCGAAGCGTCTCGGCGGCCACCACGCCCGCCGGGCCGTTGCCGAGGATGAGGTGTTTCATGCCCCTACTTCAGCGCGGCGGTGCCGAGGCGCTTGCGCGTCTCGGCGGTGGGGATGCCCTCGGCGTTCCAGCCGCGCGCCTGGTAGTACTCCGGCAGCATCTTGTCGAGGCCGTTGACCAGTCCCTTGGCGGGGCCGGTCTTCGCGGCCTCCTTCTTGAGGCGCGGTGGCAGGTCGTCGTCCTTCTTCGTGAGCCCGGCGGCGAGGTTGAACTCCTTCTCCAGGTTCCAGATGCGCTCGCCCACGAGGTTCAGGTTCTCGATCGACCAGTCGCCCTCGCACGCCGCCTGCAGCTGCGGCGCCACGTCCTGCAGCGTCCACGCGAACGAGGTGAAGAGGCAAAGGCCCGAGGAGTCGAATACGGCGGTCGCGTCCTGGAACGCCTTCACCAGCCCCGCCTTGCCATCGGTCACGAGCGGATCGGTCTTCACGGGGATGCCCAGCACCTCGCTTGCGACCGTGTAGCCGCGCAGGTGGCAGGCGCCCCGGTTCGACGTGGCGTAGGCGAGGCCCATGCCCTGGATGCCGCGCGAGTCGTAGGCCGGAAATTCCTGGCCCTTCACCGTCATGGAGAGCTCCGGGTGGCCGTACTTGGCCGTGAGGCGCCTGGAGCCCAGCGCGATCTCCTTGCCGAAGCCCTCGCCCTTGCCCACCTGCTCGGCGAAGAAGGTGAGCGCCTTGGCCGATCCGAAGGGCGCCTCGATGCCGAGCCGCTCCTTCTTCAGCACGCCCATCTCGTAGAGCTCCATCACCGCGCCCACCGTCGCCCCGAAGGAGATGGGGTCCCAGCCGTCCTCGTTCGCGACGAAGTTGGCGTAGGTGAGCGCCTCGAGGTCGTTCACGCCATTGGCGGCGCCGAGCGCCCAGGCCGCCTCGTACTCGAGGCCGCCGGAGGCGCCCCAGTACTGCGGCTTGTTCACCACGGTGTAGTGCGACTCGTCGATCTTGGAGATGCGACCGCAGGCGATGGTGCAGCCGAAGCACGCCTGGTTGGTGACGAGGTTCGGCTTGCCGTCGGTCTTGCGCGGGGCGTGCATGGCTTCGGCGGAGATGTCCTTCGCGCCCTCGAACTGCACGTCGCGGTGGTTGCGCGTGGGCAGCGCCCCGATCTCGTTGATCACGTTCATGAGCACCTGCGTGCCGAACTTGGGCAGGCCCTGGCCCGTGACCGCGTTGTCGGCCAGCACCTTCTTGGCGGCGGCCGTGGCCTTCATGAATGCGAGGGGGTCCTTCACGTTTCCCACGCCCTTGGTGCCGCGCACCGCGATGGCCTTCACGTTCTTGGAGCCCAGCACCGTGCCCACGCCCGAGCGCCCGGCGGCGCGGTGCAGGTCGTTCACGACGGCGGCGTAGAGGCACCCCGTCTCGCCCGCCCGGCCGATGCCCGAGACGCGCACCTGCGGGTCCTGGAAATGGTTCTTGAGCCAGGCCTCCGTGTCCCACGTGGTCTTGCCCCAGAGCTCGGAGGCGTCGTGGAGCGAAGCGTGGTCGTTCTCGATGTGCAGGAACACCGGCTTCGGGCTCCTGCCCTCGAGGATGATCATGTCCCAGCCGGCCATCTTCAGCTCGGCGCCGAAGTAGCCGCCCGAGTTGGAGCAGGCGATGGCCCCGGTGAGCGGGCCCTTGGTGATGACGGAATAGCGCCCGCCGGTGGAGGCCATCGTCCCGGTGAGCGGGCCCGTGGCGTAGATCACCTTGTTGGCGGGGGAGAGCGGGTCGACCTTGGGATCGACTTCCGCCGTGAAGTACTTGGTGGCGAGCCCGCGCTGGCCGAGGTAGAGGTTGGCCCACTCCATGTTGAGAGGCTCGGCGGTGCAGGTGCCCATGGTGAGGTCGACTCGGAGGATCTTGCGTGCCCAGGACATGTCGGTCTCCTCTCTCAGTCCGCGTGGCCGGCGGCCGGCTGGGAATCGAGGCGCTCGGCCCACTGGCGCATCTTGCCCAGGCCCGTCCAGTCCGCGTCGACGTAGGTGATGGCGCCCGTGGGGCAGGCCTCGGCGCATGCCGGGTTGCCCGCGCACAGGTCGCACTTCTGCACCTTGCCGGTGTCCTGCACGTAGTTCACGGTGCCGAACGGGCAGGCGATCGTGCACACCTTGCAGCCGACGCACACGTTCTCGAGCACGACCTTGGCGCCGGTGGCCGCGTCGACCTTGATGGCCTCGACGGGGCAGGCATGCAGGCACCAGGCTTCGTCGCACTGGGTGCAGGTGTACGGCACCTTCCGGCCGGTGTGGTGGAAATCGAAGACCTTGATTCGCGACTTGGACGGATTGAAAACCTGGTAGTTCTCGTACGAGCAGGCCATCTCGCACTGCAGGCACCCGGTGCACTTCGCCGGGTCGATGTGGAGCGATTTCTGCACGATCCCCTCCTCGACATGAGTGAACGCCGGGCGGCGGGTACGCGCGCCGGGCCTCGGTTCGGGCCTTCGATCGGCGGGCGTGCCGGCAATGCCACCACGGGCGGGCACCACTGAGGGTGCCGAGGCCATTATATGCACCGGGATTCATAACCCCGCAAGCGCGCGCGCCGGCGCTGCCGGCCGGCGGGTGCGGGACACGGCCACGCGGCCCCCGGATTCGACGGTCCCCGCTCGATTGCCCGGGGTGGCTCCGCCCGGCTAAAATCAACCTCTTTTGCAGCGCAGCATCAGACCGCGCGCCTCGACACAAGCCTCGGAAAGCGAAAATGGTCCCGGAGTTCTCCCGCATCAAGCGCCTCCCGCCGTACGTCTTCAACATCACCAACGAGCTGAAGATGGCCGCCCGCCGGGCGGGGGAGGACATCATCGACCTGTCCATGGGCAACCCCGACGGCCCCACGCCGCGGCACATCGTGGACAAGCTGGTCGAGGTGGCCCAGCGCGAGGACACGCACGGCTACTCCGTTTCCAAGGGGATCCCCAGGCTCCGGCGCGCCATCTGCGGGTGGTACAAGCGCCGCTGGGACATCGACTTCGACCCGGAGACCGAGGCCATCGTCACCATCGGCTCCAAGGAGGGCCTCGCGCACCTGATGCTCGCCACGCTCGACCGCGGCGACACGGTGCTGGTGCCCAACCCCAGCTACCCCATCCACATCTACGGCGCCATCATCGCCGGGGCGGACATCCGCTCGGTGCGCATGGCGCCCGGCGTCGACTTTTTCGCGGAACTGGAGCGGGCCCTCGGGGAGCTCTTCCCCAAGCCCAAGATGCTCATCATCGGCTTCCCGTCCAACCCGACGGCGCAGTGCGTGGAGCTCGGCTTCTTCGAGAAGGTCGTGGCGCTCGCGAAGCAGCACGGCATCCTCGTCGTGCACGACCTCGCCTACGCCGACATCACCTACGACGGCTGGAAGGCGCCCTCGATCATGCAGGTGCCGGGCGCGCGCGACGTGGCGGTCGAGTTCTTCACGATGTCCAAGAGCTACAACATGGCCGGCTGGCGCATCGGCTTCATGGTCGGCAACCGCGATCTCGTGAACGCGCTGGCGAGGATCAAGAGCTACCACGACTACGGGACGTTCACGCCCCTCCAGGTGGCGGCCATCACCGCCCTCGAGGGGCCGCAGGACTGCGTCGAGGAGATCCGCCGCAAGTACCAGAGCCGCCGCGACGTGATGGTGAAGG
>JBBIJT010000105.1:0-12461 GCA_037445795.1 Betaproteobacteria bacterium
TGCGCCGCCGTGCTCTCCGGCAACCGCAACTTCGAGGCGCGCATCCACGCCAACATCCGCGCCAACTTCCTCGCCTCCCCGCCGCTCGTGGTCGCCTTCGCGATCGCCGGCACCGTGCTCAAGGACCTCGACCACGATCCGGTCGGCCAGGGCAAGGAAGGACCGGTGTACCTGAAGGACATCTGGCCGACATCGGACGAGGTCAACGCCCTCCTCAGGTTCGCGATGGACCCGGCCACCTTCGGCCGCATGTACTCGAACCTGGCCGCGGCCAACCCGCTGTGGGCCGGCATCTCCTCGTCGACGGGCCAGGTCTACGACTGGCCGAAGTCCACCTACATCGCCGAGCCGCCCTTCTTCCAGGGCTTCGGCATGAGCGCGGGCAAGGCCGCCGACGTGAAGGGCGCCCGCGTGCTCGGCATCTTCGGCGACTCGGTCACGACGGACCACATCTCGCCCGCCGGTTCCATCAAGGACACCTCCCCGGCCGGCAAGTACCTAATCGGCAACAACGTGATGAAGCCGGACTTCAACAGCTACGGCGCGCGCCGCGGCAACCACGAGGTGATGATGCGCGGCACCTTCGCCAACGTGCGCATCAAGAACCTCATGCTCCCGCCGAAGGCGGACGGCACGCGCGTGGAGGGCGGCGTCACCCTGCTCCAGCCCTCGGGCGAGCAGTTGCCCATCTACGACGCCGCCATGAAATACATAGCCGCGGGCACGCCCACGGTCGTCTTCGGCGGCGAGGAGTACGGCACGGGCTCGTCGCGCGACTGGGCCGCCAAGGGAACGCAGCTCCTCGGCGTGAAGGCCGTCGTGGCCCGCAGCTTCGAGCGCATCCACCGCTCCAACCTCGTGGGCATGGGCGTCCTGCCGTGCCAGTTCAAGGGGACGGACTCGGCCGAGTCGCTGGGCATCAAGGGCGACGAGACGATCGACGTGGTCGGCCTCGAGAAGGGCATCCGGCCGCAGATGGACGTGACGCTCGTTATCCGCCGCAAGGACGGCTCCACGAAGGAGGTCCCGGTGCTCCTGCGCATCGACACCCCGATCGAGGTCGACTACTACCTGCACGGCGGGATCCTGCCCTTCGTGCTGCGCGAGCTGGTCGCCGCCTGACGCCGCCATCGACTTCCTGAGCACGCCGCTGCCGGCAGGCTGGGCGCTCGCGTCCGGCCTCGTCGCGGCCGTCCTGCTGGCGCGGTCCGTGCGGCGGGCGCCATGGCGGCTCCTAGCCGACGGCTTCCGCCTGCACGGGTGGATCGGCGCCGCGTTCGCGGTCGCGCTGGCGTGGCTCCTCGCCGCCCGGCTCGAGGGCGGGCTGCCTCTTCACCTGCTCGCCACCCCGCTCGACGCGCTCATGTTCGGGCGCGACCTGGCGCTGGCCGCGGCCCTGCCCGCGCTCGCGGCGGCGCTGCTTTGGCGCGGCGGCGACTGGGCCGGCGCCGGCGCCACCTGGCTCCTCGCGGCGTGGTTGCCGATCACCGTGGTCGACGCGCTTCGCCGTGCCGCCGACCGATGGCTGCCGCGCAACGTCTTCGTCTTCATCTTCGCCGCGGGATTCTTCGCGCCAGGGCTCGCCTTCGTCTCGACGGTGCTGGCCGCCGCGGCCGCGCACGCCGCCGCGGGCACGGTGCCGTGGGACCGCATCGCGGACGGCTTCCTTCCCTTCGGCCTGCTGCTGGGATGGGGGGAGGCGTTCGCCTCGGGGCTGCTCACCGCGATCTTCGTCGTCTACGAGCCGCGATGGATGGCCACCTTCGACGACTCGCGCTACCTGCGCCCGCCGCGCGCGCCGCGCTGAGGCGCTAGATCAGGAACCGGCCGAGCCACCAGGCCACGGCCGCCATGAACGCCGAGGCGGGAATGGTGAAGATCCACGCCCAGACGATGCCGCCGGCCACGCCCCAGCGCACCGCGGAGGTCTTCTTCGTCGCGCCGACGCCGACGATGGCGCCCGTGATGGTGTGCGTCGTCGACACGGGGATGCCGAGGCCCGTGGCCACGAAGAGCGTGATGGCCCCGCCCGTCTCGGCGCAGAAGCCCCCGACGGGCTTCAGCTTGGTGATGCGCTGGCCCATCGTCTTCACGATGCGCCACCCGCCCAGGAGGGTTCCCATCGCGATCGCCACGTAGCAGGACACGATCACCCAGATGGGCACGGGGTCCGCCGCGCCGGAGGCGCCCGAGGAAATGAGCAGCAGCCAGATGATCCCGATCGTCTTCTGCGCGTCGTTTCCGCCGTGGCCGAGGCTGTAGAGCGAGGCGGACACGAGCTGCATTCGCCGGAACCACCGGTCGACCTTCGCCGGCGTGGTCGCCCGCGCGATCCACGACACGACCACCATGAGGAGCGCGCCGAGGACGAAGCCGAGCGCCGGCGACACGAAGATGAACGCCACGGTCTTGCCGATCCCGGAGCCGACGAGGTGGCTCACGCCCGCCTTGGCGACCACCGCGCCGATGAGCCCCCCGATGAGCGCGTGCGACGAGCTGGAGGGCAGGCCCCACCACCAGGTGATCCCGTTCCAGGCGATCGCCCCGATGAGCGCGCCGAAGATGACGTAATGGTCGACGATGGCCGGCTCGACGATCCCCTTCCCCACCGTCGAGGCCACCTTGAGGTGGAAGACCAGGATGGCCACGAAGTTGAAGGCCGCGGCGAACGCGACCGCCTGGTGGGGCTTGAGCACCCCCGTCGAGACGACGGTGGCGATGGAGTTGGCCGCGTCGTGCAGGCCGTTCATGAAGTCGAACGCGAGGGCCAGCGCGACCAGCAGCACCAGCGTGGCCAGCGGTATCTCGAGGCTGCTCATGGCGGGCGGCGCCGGCGCGTCACGCGTTTTCCAGGACGATGCCCTCGGCCAGGTTGGCGACGTCCTCGCAGCGGTCCGTGATGGCCTCGAGCTGCTCGTAGATCACCTTGAGCTTGATGATCTCCCGCACGTCCTGCTCCTCGCGGAACAGGCGCGAGATGGCGGCGCGCATCTCGCGGTCCGAGTCGCCCTCCAGCTGGTCGATCTCGTCGCAGGTCTTGATGACCGCCTCGCCGTGCCCGTTGCCCTCCAGGAGCCTCACCACGTCCTTCACGCGCTCGCAGCAGCGGTGCGCGATATTGGCGAGGCGGACCATCTCCGGCGTGATGGCGCGAACGTCGTAGAGCGTGATCGACTCGGTCACGTCCTGGATGAGGTCGCAGATGTCGTCCATCGCGTTCACGAGCTGGTGGATCTGCTCGCGGTCGATGGGCGTGATGAAGGTCTTGTGCAGCAGCCGCATTGCCTCGGCGGTGATGCGGTCGGCCGTGTGCTCCGCCTCGTCGATGAGGCGTGCGCGCGACTCCAGGTTCGGAAAGTCCTGCAACAGCGCCACGAGCTCGCGCGCGGCCGTGACCACCTGCTCGGCGTGGGCGTTGAAGAGCTCGTAGAAGCGTCCCTCCTTGGGAAGAAGGCGGCCGAACATCGGGGCTCCCTGGCGGTGAGATCGGTTATTTGGGCCTACGCCCGATGGTACCAAACCGGCAGGCGCCCCGGTTTGCGGCGGATCCTGGTCGTCGCTATAATCCTCGCCTATTCCGAACCCCAGCGCCACACGCCCATGACCCGCCGCCAATTCACGACCTCCCTTCGCCGCGCCCTGCGCGGCGCGGTCCGTGGCGGGGTTCCGGCACGATCCGCGACCGCGCCGCTCACCGGCGGCAAGGACTGACCCCCGGGGCCGACCGCCCCGGCGAAAGTCGAGGCGGATCCGAAAGCGGCCCACCCCCCGCATCCGTTTCCGCCTCGCGCCCCGCGCGACGCGTGAGTTCGCGCGCGTAGCCCGACAATGCGGAGCCGGCCCACGAGGCCGGCCGAGAAGAACGACATGAACACCCTGCTCTCCCGGCTCGACCCCCGCCGCCTGATCAACGGCTTGTGGCGCAACCCCGACTTCGTGAAGCTCTGGGGCTCGCTCACCATCACCCACTTCGGCGGCCAGGTGACCTTCCTCGCGCTGCCGCTCACGGCGGCGCTGGTGCTGAACGCCTCCCCGCTCGAGGTCGGCGTGCTCACGGCCCTCGAGGCCCTGCCCTACCCGCTTTTCGGCCTCTTCGCGGGCGTGCTGGTCGACCGGGCGCGAAAGCTCCCCGTGATCATCTGGGCGGACATCGGCCGCGGGCTTGCCCTGCTGGCCGTGCCGCTGTGCGCGTGGTTCGGGATGCTGTCGATGCCCGTGCTCTACGCGGCGGGCTTCCTCGTGGGCGTGGGCTCGGTCATCGGCTGGCCCGCCTACCAGGTGTTCATGACCGAGCGCGTCGGCCGGGAGAACCTCGTCGAGGCCAACGCCAAGATCGGCATTTCCGACTCCGCCTCCCAGCTCATGGGGCCGGGGGTGGCCGGGGCGCTGATCCAGTGGTTCACGGCCCCGTTCGCGATCCTGCTGGACGCGATCACCTTCTTCGTTTCCGCCTGGATGCTGCGCGGCATCCCTCCCGCGCCCACCGACGCCCCGAAGCTCTCGGGCGCGAGCGTCTGGCGCGAGATCGGCGAGGGGCTCGCCGCCGTCTGGAGCAACCCGACGCTGCGGGCGCTCGCCTGGGCGCTCGCCGGCTGGCAGGCCTTCCGCCACGCCTACGTAGCGGTCGTGATCCTCTTCGCGGCGCGCGAGCTGGGCTTCACGGCGGGCCACGTGG
Organism: Betaproteobacteria bacterium; assembly: GCA_037445795.1. Taxonomy (GTDB): domain Bacteria; phylum Pseudomonadota; class Gammaproteobacteria; order Burkholderiales; family Usitatibacteraceae; genus FEB-7. The sequence continues at coordinate 4,676 of JBBIJT010000105.1, forward strand.
GCGTTCTGTTCATGCTGGCCGGGGTGGGCTCGCTCGCCGCCGCGGGGGCCGTGTCCCCCCTCAACGCCCGCTTCGGCTTCGGGCCCACCATGCTCGTCGGGCTGGGCGGCACGGGCGTGGCCTGGCTGGTGCTCGGCGCCTCCACGGGGGGCTACCTGGCGGCAACCGCGATGTTCGGGCTGGGGCTCTTCCTGCTCGACTTCTCGGCCATGACGTTCTTCATCAACTACCTGACGCTGCGCCAGACGGTGACGCCCGACCGGCTGCTGGGGCGCGTCACGGCCACCATGATCTGCCTAACCGTGTCGACCGCCCCCTTCGGTGGCCTGGCGGGGGGCTGGATCGCGGAGCACTGGGGGCTCCGCGCGACCATCCTGATCGTCGGTGCGGGCGCCCTCGCCATGATCCCGCTGGTCGCCTGGACTTCCCCCATCGGGCGCATGAGGACCCTTCCGGCCCCGCCGGAGCCCACCGTCACCGAGAGCGTCGCGGAGGAAATGGCGGGCTGATCGCGCCGTCCGCCCGAATCCGCCGGCCGTCCCGGCGGCATCCAACGGGCATGACCACCACGATCCGCCCCGGGCCCCGGTTTGCCGCCTCCCCGGGCGCAAACCCATAATGCGGGCCGCAACGGCCCTCGGAGAACGCCATGGAGACCTCGGAACTGATGGTCGCCATGACGGGGATGCTGGCGAGCTTCGGCCTGCCGCTCATCGTCATCGCGATCGTCCTCTTCTACAAGCACCAGCGAAACCGCATGCAGCAGGAGACGATCCTCAGGCTCGCGGAAAAGGGCCTGCCGGTACCTCCGGAGCTGCTGCAGCCGCCGGACCGCACGCCGAGCCCCAAGGCGGGCCTCGTGCTCCTGGCCCTCGGGATCGCGCTTTCCGTCTTCTTCTGGGAACGGGGCCAGCCGTGGTCGATCGGCCTCATTCCCGGCCTGATGGGCGTGGCGCTCCTCGTCGCCTGGAGGATCGACTCGCGATCGTCCGGCCGCCGCGACGCGCCCCGCTAGCCCCGATGGTCGACCGGCCGGATCCGGCCGATTCGGAACTCGTGCTCGCCGTCGTCGCCCGCGACGATGGCGAGGCCTTCGCGCGCCTGGTGCGCCGCCACCAGTCCATGGTCCGTTCCGTCTTGCGCCGGCTCGCGAAGGGCGACGCGGCCCTCGCGGACGACCTGGCGCAGGAGACCTTCATCCGCGCGTGGCGAAACCTCCGCTCCTTCCGCTTCGACGCCCGCTTCTCGACCTGGCTCTACCGCATCGCGTTCAACACCTGGCTTTCGGAGGCGCGGCGCAGGCGCGAAGTGCTGCTCGAGGACTCGCCCGAGGCGCCGGAGGCCGAAGAGCCCCCGCCGGGGGCGCCGGCCGAGGACCGCGTCGACCTCGAGCGCGCGATCGCCTCGCTGCCCGACGGGGAGCGCGCCGCCATCGCCGCGTGCTACTACGCGGACCTCACCCACGAGGAAGCGGCCGCCGCGATCGGCATTCCGCTGGGCACCGTGAAGACCCACATCCTTCGCGCGAAGGCGAAACTTCGCGCACGACTCGGAGAGGACTGACGATGAACGCCACCCCCGAAGACCGGATGGACCGGCTGCTGCGCGAGGACGCGCGCCGCGGCATTCCCGACGAGGGATTCAGCCTGCGCGTGGCGAGCGCATTGCCGCGCGCGCGGGCCTGGCTGCGGCCCGCCCTGCTGCTTGGTTCCGCCGCGCTGGGTGGAGCGCTCGCGTGGCTCCTCGCGCCCTCCGGCACCTCGCTCGTCCAGGGTTTCCTCGACCTCGCCCGCCTGCAGTCGCAGACGCCCTCGGCGGTCGCGGCCATCGGGATGGCGCTCGCGATGGCGGTGTGCGCCGCCGTCCTCGTGGCCGAGGAGAACTGACCTCAGCTGCGCGCGGCCGCGGCGTGGGCCGGCGGCGGCGCCGCGCGCCCTTTCGCCGCCACGCAGGTGGCTTCGCCGGCATCGGCGCGCGCGCAGTTCTCCATGACGAAGGCGATGACCCGCAGCATGTGAGGCACGTTGGCCCGGTAGCGCAGGAACCTGCCTTCCTGCCGGACCAAGACGAGGTTCGCCTGCAGCATGTCCTTCAGGTGGAAGGAGAGGTTGGTCGCCGGAATGTCGAGCGACTCGGAGATCTCGCCCGCCACGCGCCCCGCCTCGCCCGCCTGGACGAGCAGGCAGAAGATGTCGAGCCGCAGGCCGGAGCCCAGGGACTCGAACACCTTCAGTACCGTGGAACGCTCCATGCGCGCCTCCGTTGCGCCATCGCCCGCGTGCCGCCCGTCATTTCAAGCCTCCATGGGGCGCATCACCGGCCGGCGGCGGTGCTGTTCGCCCAATTTACATGGGTGAGCAGGGGCGGAGTTGATCTATATCAGCCGCTGCTAATATGAAAAGGATTGAAATATCGCCATCCCCTCTCAGACGTCGAGGCCGCGATGGAACAGCTGTCCCGCAGGCGATTCCTCAAGATCAGCGCCGCCACCCTGGGCGCCGGCGCCGTAGGATCCCAGGTCCCCGTCGTCTCCTCCCTCGCGATGGGGACGAAGCCCCCGGCCGGGAAGGTGGAGACGATCCCGACCTACTGCGAAATGTGCTTCTGGAAGTGCGGCGGAATCGCCCACGTCCGCGACGGCAGGCTGTGGAAGTTCGAGGGCAACCCCCTCGACCCCATGAGCAAGGGCCGCCTGTGCCCGCGCGGAACGGCCGCCGTCGGCACGCACTACGACCCCGACCGCATCTCCAAGCCGCTCATCCGGACCGGTGAGCGGGGCAAGGAGGAATTCAAGGCGGTGACCTGGGACGAGGCGCTCGACCACGTCGCCGGGAAGATGAAGAAGATCGCGGCCGAGCACGGCCCCGAGTCCATCGCCCTTTGGAAGCACGGCACCGGCTCGCGCTTCTTCGAGCACGTGCTGCGCGCCTACGGGGCCATCAACAAGGGCGCACCCTCCTTCGCGCAGTGCCGCGGGCCGCGCGACGTCGGCTACCTCCTCACCTACGGCACGGGCCTGGGATCCCCCGAGCCCACCGACATCGCCAACACGAACTGCCTGGTGCTCATCGGCACCCACCTCGGCGAGAACATGCACAACACGCAGGTGCAGGAGTTCGCGCAGGCGGTGGCCAACAAGGCGACGATCATCGTCGTCGACCCGCGCTACTCGGTGGCCGCGAGCAAGGCCAAGTACTGGCTGCCCGTGAAGCCCGGCACCGACCTGGCGCTCGTCCTCGCGTGGATGAACGTGCTGGTGTCCGAAGGGCTGTACGACAAGGAGTTCGTGGCGAAATACGGCCACGGATTCGACAAGTTCGCGGCCGCCATCAAGGAGAACACGCCCGAGTGGGCCGAGGCCGAGACGGGAATCCCGGCGGCGACGATCCGCGCCACCGCCCGCGAGATGGCGAAGGCGCGCCCGGCCGCCCTCGTGCACCCGGGCCGGCGCGTCAACTGGTACGGCGATGACGCGCAGCGCGCGCGATCCACGGCGCTCCTCAACGCGCTGCTGGGCAACTGGGGCCGCAGGGGCGGGCTTTTCCTCCAGGCCGGCATGAAGGTGGCCGGCTACCCGTTCCCGAAGTTCCCCGAGGCCGGCAAGCCCAAGCTGGACAACCCCGACCGGAAGTGGCCCTTCGCGGACGAGGAGGTCACGACCGGGCTTCGCGAGGCGACGATCACCGGCAAGCCCTACCCCATCAAGGGCTGGCTCGTGTATGCGGCCAACCTCAACATGACGCTGCCCAACGAGAAGGAGACCCTCGAGGCCATCTCGAAGCTCGACCTGCTCGTGGTGGTGGACACGCATCCCAGCGAGATCACCGGCTACGCGGACGTGGTCCTCCCCGACACGATGTTCCTCGAGCGCCACGACGACTTCTACGTCGGCTGGGGCCGCCAGGGCTGGACGGCCCTGCGGCAACCCGTCGTGCCGCCTCCCGGCGAGCAGAAGCCCGCCTGGTGGATCGCCAAGCAGCTCGGCGAGCGCCTCGGCGTGGGCCAGTACATGCCCTTCAAGGACATGGACGAGTACCTCGCGGCGCGCTGCGAAAAGAGCGGCATCGATTACGCGAAGCTGAAGAAGGAAGGCATCCTGATGGGGCCGAAGACCCCCATCACCATCGAGGAAGGCGCCGAGATCGCCTTCGACACGCCCTCGAAGAAGGTGGAGTTCTTCTCCGAGCAGCTCGCCAAGGCGGGCTTCGACCCGGTGCCCAGGTACACGGCGCCCGAGAAGGCGCCCGACGGCCACTTCCGCCTGGTCACCGGCCGGGCCCCCGTGCACACCTTCAGCCGCACGCAGACGAACCTGTACCTGCGCGACCTCATGAAGGAGAACGAGGTCTGGGTGAACGCCGAAACCGCGGCGAAGGCGGGCCTGAGGCACGGCCAGTACGTGAAGCTCAGGAACCAGGACGGGGTCGTGTCCGGGCGCGTGAAGGTGAAGGCCACCCAGCGCATCCGCCCCGACACGCTGTACATGGTCTACGGGTTCGGGCACTCGAGCCGGATGCTGAAGAGCGCCTACCAGATGGGCGCGAGCGCGGGCCAGCTGAACACGCGCTACAAGGTGGATCCGCTCATGGGCGGCACCAGCATCCACCAGAACTTCGTGACTTTCGTGAAGGAGGCGTGACATGGCCCGCTATGGCATGGTCATCGATACGGCCAAGTGCGTGGGCTGCATGGATTGCGTGGTCGCCTGCCAGACGGAGAACGACGTGCCGTTCGGCTACTGCCGCGACTGGATCGTCACCGAGACGCGCGGCGAGTTTCCGAACCTCTCGCTGGAGATCCGCTCCGAGCGCTGCAACCACTGCGACAACCCGCCCTGCGTCACCTGCTGCCCGACGGGCGCGAGCCACGTGGAGAGCTTCGGCAAGACCGTGCAGGTGACTGCCGACAAGTGCATCGGCTGCAAGGCGTGCCTGTCCGCCTGCCCCTACGGCGCGCGCTTCGTGCACCCCGACGGCTACGCGGACAAGTGCACCTTCTGCCTGCACCGCGTGAAGGAAGGAAAGGATCCCGCGTGCGTCTCGGTCTGCCCGACGCACTGCATGGTCTTCGGGGACCTGGACGACCCGAAGAGCGCGGTGAACCAGCTCCTGAAGTCGCGCAAGCACCACACGCTGCTGCCGGAAGCCGGCACGAAGCCCCGCGTGTTCTACCTGACCTGAGGCCACCGCCATGATCGAAATCACCACCACCCGCCACAACCCGCTCGTGGAACCGGTGCTCTCGGTGTGGAGCTGGGAGATCCCCGTCTACCTTTTCCTGGGCGGCATGATCGCCGGCATGATGGTGCTCGGCGGCCTGAACATGCTGCGCATCATCAAGGGCGAGCGCGCCGAGAGCTTCTACAGCGTGCAGACGCCCGTCCTGGGCTTCGTCCTGCTGAACCTCGGCATGGGCGCCCTCTTCCTCGACCTGGCGCACAAGCTCTACGTGTACAACGTGTACCTGGCCTTCGAGCCGACCTCCCCGATGTCGTGGGGCTCGTGGGTGCTGATCCTCGTCTTCCCCGTGCTCGTCCTCTCGGCCCTCATCCGCCTGCCGGAAGCCTGGCCCTGGCTGGGCGATCGCGTCCCCGCGCTTCGCGGCTGGTCGGAGGCCATCCTCGCGCGCGCCGGACTGGTGAAGGCGCTGGCCTGGCTCAACGTGCTCCTGGGCATCGGCCTGGGCATCTACACCGGGATCCTGCTCTCGACGATGGTGGCGCGGCCGCTTTGGAACTCGGCCATCCTGGGCCCGCTCTTCCTCGTCTCGGGTCTTTCTGCCGCGGCGGCGATGGTGCACCTGGTCGCAAGCCTCGTGCCCGGCCACCCCGCGCCCCGGGGGTTCCTCTCCGGCGCGCTCGCCATGCTCGTGCAGCCGCTGGGCGCCGCCCCGCCCGACGCGAAGACCTCGGTTTCGCTCGTCAAGGCCGACCTCGCATTCCTCGCGGTCGAACTGGTGCTGATCGGGCTCCTCTTCGTCGGCCTCGCCTCGAGTTCCGCTTCGCACGTGGCGGCCATCGACCTGCTCACGTCCGGCAAGTACGCGACGATCTTCTGGTGGGTGGTGATCGTCGCCGGCATCCTGGTGCCGCTCGCGCTGCAGTGGCTCGAGTTGGGGCATCGCATCCCGCACACCATCCTTCCCGCGCTCCTCGTCCTGGCCGGCGGCTTCGCGCTGCGCTGGGTGATGGTGGGCGCGGGCCAGGCCAGCCACATGATCGCCGCAACCGGAATGTAGGGAGGGTTCCCGGATGAACACGATTTCAGTCTCCAGCAATGCCCCCCGCGCCGTGACGAAGGCGGCGCCGTCGCCGTTCTGGAACCCCTACCTCGCCGGCTTCGGCCTGGGCCTGGTGCTCCTCGCGGCCTACCTCATCGCGGGCCGGGGCCTCGGCGCAACCGGCGCGTTCTCCTCGGTAGCCGCGTGGATCGCCAACGCCATATCCCCCGAGCACGCGCAGGCAACCGCGGTGCACGCCCGCTATCTCCAGTCGGGGCCGCCGTGGACCGCCTGGCTCGTCTACCTGCTGATCGGGTCGGCCATCGGCTCCGCCGCCTCGGGCTACGCCGCCGGGCGCTGGTCGATCAGCATCGAGCGCGGACCGCGCGTCACCGACGGCCAGCGCCTCGCGTTCGCGCTCGTCGGCGGGATCATCGCCGGCGTGGGCGCCAAGATCGCCCGCGGTTGCACGAGCGGCCAGGCCCTCACGGGGGCCTCGATCCTCAACCCCGGCAGCCTCGTGTTCATGGTCTCCGTCTTCGCCGCCGCCTACGCCGTGGCGTGGACCTACCGGAAGGAGTGGCTCTGATGTTTCCCCTGTCCTCCACGATGGAACTCACGCAGGCCGTGTCCCTCGGGCTCGCGGTCCTCATCGGCATCGGGTTCGGCTTCTTCCTCGAGAAAGCGGGCTTCGGAAGCGCACGCAAGCTCGTGGCCGTCTTCTACTTCTACGACATGGCGGTGGTGAAGGTGATGTTCACCGCGATCGTGACCGCGATGATCGGGCTGTTCGTGCTTTCCTCCGCCGGAGCGCTGGACATGGCCGAGCTCTACGTCGAGCCGACGAACTATCCGGCCGCCATCCTCGGGGGAATCGTCTTCGGCGCGGGTTTCGTGATCGGCGGCTACTGCCCTGGCACCTCCCTCACCGCGGCGGCCACCGGCCGCCTCGATGGGGTCGCCTTCCTCGCCGGAATCTTCGTCGCCTCCTACGCCTACGCGGAGTTCCTGTCCGGTTTCGACACCTGGCTCGCGTCGTCGGCCCTGCCGGACCAGACGCTGCCGGTCCTCACCGGCATCCCCATGGGCTGGTTCGTGCTCCTGTTCGTGGGCTTCCTGGCCCTCGCCGGCTGGGGCATGTCCCTGGCGGAAAGGCGGTTTGCCGGCCTTCGCCCCTGACCGGGCAGGGCCCCCACCGCCCGAGGGGGGATACCCCCTTCCCATGCCCCCGGGGGAATCCCCTTATGTGGGGCCGGTCTTTCGTTTAAAATAGCGGCCGCGCGCATCCTAGGAAGAGCGCCGTTCCCCCACTATAAATCCGGAGATTCATCGATGAAGAAGCTGCTTGCCGCCCTGGTCGCCGGGGCTTTCGCGTTCGTTTCCGCCCCCGCCGTGCTCGCCCAGGACAAGGCCGCCGCCCCCAAGGCCGAGGCCAAGAAGGAAGAGCCCAAGAAGGACGAGAAGAAGGCCGAGGGCACCGCCAAGAAGGACGAAAAGAAGGCCGAGGGCACCGCCAAGAAGGACGACAAGAAGGCCGACGCCAAGAAGGACGACAAGAAGGCCGACG
>JBBIJT010000106.1:0-12456 GCA_037445795.1 Betaproteobacteria bacterium
CTTCTACCAGATCCAGACCAAGTTCCGCGACGAGATCCGGCCGCGCTTCGGCGTGCTGCGCGCGCGCGAGTTCTCGATGAAGGACGCCTACTCGTTCGACGCGGACGAGCCCGCGATGCTCAGGTCGTACCAGAAGATGTTCGACGCCTACGTGCGCATCTTCACGCGCCTCGGCCTCAGGTTCCGGCCCGTCTCGGCCGACACCGGCGAGATCGGCGGCCTCGCCTCGCACGAGTTCCAGGTGCTCGCGGATTCCGGCGAGGACCAGATCGCCTATTCCGACGCCTCCGAATTCGCCGCCAACATCGAGCAGGCCGAGGCCCTCGCGCCCGCCGCCGCGCGCGCCGCGCCCACAGAGCCCATGCGCAAGAACCCGACGCCGGGCACCTCCACCTGCGAAGGAGTGGCGAGGCTCTGGAACGAGCCGCTCTCGCGCACCGTGAAGGCGATCCTGCTCTACGCCAACCACCGCGTGCACATGCTGCTCATCCGCGGCGACCATTCGCTCAACGAGGTCAAGACGGGCAAGGTGCACGGCCTGAAGGGGTGGCGCTGGGCGAGCGACGAGGAGATCCTCGCCGCCGCCGACGGCCCCGCGGGCTACCTGGGCCCCATCGGGCTGGACCGCTCGAAGATCACCATCGTGGCCGACAGGACGGTGGCCGCGATGTCCGACTTCATCTGCGGCGCCAACGAGAAGGACTTCCACATCCGCGGTGCCAACTGGGGCCGCGACTGCCCCGAGCCCGACATCGTGGCCGACATCCGCAACGTCGTGCCCGGCGACCCGTCCCCCGACGGCAAGGGCGCGCTCGCGATCGTGCGCGGCATCGAGGTGGGGCACGTGTTCGCGCTGGGAAGGCGCTACTCCGAGGCGATGGGCGCGACCTTCACCGCCGAGGACGGCACCGCGAGGCCCTTCGAGATGGGCTGCTACGGCATCGGGGTCACCCGCATCGTCGGCGCGGCCATCGAGCAGAACCACGACGAGAAGGGCATCATCTGGCCCGACCCGATGGCGCCCTTCACCGTCGCCGTGATCCCGCTCGGCTACCACAAGAGCGAGGCCGTGAAGGCCGCCGCCGACGGGCTCTACGCGGAGCTGGCGGCCGCCGGCGTCGAGGTGATCCTCGACGACCGCGCCGAGCGCCCGGGCGTGATGCTGGCCGACCAGGAGCTCATCGGCATCCCGCACCGCCTCGTGATCGGCGAGCGCGGCCTCAAGGAAGGCGTGGCCGAGTACCAGCACCGGCGCGATGCCGAGGCGACGAAGGTCCCCCTCGCCGCCGCGGCCGCCCATGTGCGCGGGCGCCTCGCCGCCTGACGGGCGACTGCTGGCCGCCGCCGCGCTCGCGATCGCGCTGGCGGCGGCGCCCCCGGCTTTCGCGGGGGCCCAGAAGCAGGAGCCGATGTCCGCCGCGATCCGGGCCACGCTGGCGAAGGCCGTCACCGATCCCTCCCGCTCGCGGCTTCACGATGCCGAGTCGCGCCAGTGGGTGCGCGCCATGTACGGCCGCGTGCACGGCCGGATGCGCGACGAGGGGCTCGCGCTCGAGTTCCTGGAGCTGGTCCGCTACGAGGCCCTTCGCGCCGGGCTCGACCCGCATCTCGTCCTCGCGCTGATCGACGTCGAGAGCGGCTTCCGGAAGTACGCCGTGTCGACGGCCGGCGCGCGCGGCTACATGCAGGTGATGCCCTTCTGGGTGAAGGAGATCGGCATGCCGGGGCAGAACCTCTTCCACCCGCGCACCAACCTGCGCTACGGCTGCGTGATCCTGCGCCACTACCTGGAGATCGAGGGCGGCAACCTGCACAACGCCCTCGGCCGCTACAACGGCACCCTGGGAAGGCCCGAGTACCCGGAGCGGGTGCTGCGGGCCCTTCGCGAGCGCTGGTCGACCGGCGCCTAGCCCTTCGGCTTCGCCGGCGCGGCGATCGCGTCCTCGAGCGACTTGCGGGTCACCGTCCCCGTCCGGTCCCAGGCCCGCCGGCCCCCGGGGTCGTAGATCACGGTGGTCGGCAGGCCCTTCACCTTGCCGAACTGCCTTTCGGTGCCGTCGTCCTCGAGCACGAGGGGATAGGAGTGGCCCACCTTCGCCGCGAACCGCTTCGTCTTCGCGGCGTCGTCCACGTCGAGCGCAACGCCCAGGACCACGGCGCGCTCGGGCGTGTTGGCGCGCTGGAACTCGGCGATCTCGGGAATCTCCTTGATGCAGGGCGCGCACCACGTGGCCCAGAAGTTCACCACCACCCACTTCCCCCGGTAATCGGCCAGGCGGTGGCGCTTGCCGTCGGTGTCCACCACGTCGAAGGCCATGGCCTGGCCGGCCGCGGCGAGGGCCAGGGCGAGGGTCACGCCCCGGGCGGCCGACGCGATAACAAATGCTTTCGTTTTCAAAACCACCCCGGTCGTCTATCCTGAGGCCGAACCCCCGCCGGAGCGTCGTCGACGCCGACCGGGCCAGCTAAACCCCTTGAAAATCAAAGAGTAACACAATAATGGCCCTCGACCTGCGCATACCGACGGATCGCGCGGCCCCGCCGAAGGATGTGGACCTGCGACCGAAGCAGGCCAAGGCGTGGGTGGAATCGCTGCCGCTCGCGCAAAGCGCCGACACCGGGCGCCGCATCCTCGCCAATCTCTGCGCGATCAACCGGGCCAAGGTCGAGTACGACGATCGGCTGCAGATCCTCGAGGCCTACCGCCCGATCGCGCACGTGGTCTTCGACGAACTGGACGCCGTGTACGGCAAGGCGCTCATGCCGTTGCCGGCGAAGGCCCGCGAGGCGCTCGCTCTCGCGCGCGAGCTCGCCACCGAGTTCGGCTACGGCTACAAGACCCTCATCGTCGAGAAGACGGGCAAGCTGCTCGCGTTCGGCGCCAGGAAGCAGATGCCCTTCCTCGTCTACCGGGCGATGGAAAGCCTCTCGCAGCTCTTGCACGCGAGCTACCGCTCCTACACGCCCATCCCGACCGGCTCCTGGCGCGAGCTCCACTACCTCTACCTGCACGCGGAAAAGGAGGGCTTCGCGGCCGAGCCCGCCGACCCGGAGAGCAAGGCGACGATCGCCGACCTCTACTCCGAGGCCCTGCTCGTCTCCCTCACCGACCCCTACCGCCTCGTGCCCGGCGACCTCGAGCGCGTCGTCCAGGTGATCCGCGGGCACCGCGGCGCCTACACGCTCGGCCAAGCGCGCCCCGCGACGCGTCCCGGCGGGCACTTCCTCGTGCCCTGCGACCAGGACAAGCCGCCCAAGCCGCTGCTGTCCGCGAACGACGACCCCGGCGGCCCCAACTGGCGCCTGCTCGACGCGAACCCGATCGTGGACAGGGTTCGCGCCCGGCGCCAGGCCGTCGAGACGGGCAACGTCTCGGCCACCACCAGCAAGGCGACCACGCCCGACATGCTCGCCCTCCTCGCCAAGCTGGCCACGCTCTGGGGCGACCCACCGAAGCGGGCCTCGCGGCGCGACCCGATGGACACGAGCGTGGCCATCTGCGCCGGCCTGAAGGCCGTCTCCCACTTCGTCTCGCTCGAGCCCAGGACCGACCCCACCGCCGAGGCGCAGGCCATCGAGGGCGCGCAGACGATCCCCCTCGTGTTCGTGCCCGACGACGAGGTCTCGAGGAGCATGAACGCCAACGAGTGGGACGTGGTGAACCAGAGCGCCGGCGGGCTCAAGGTGCGCCGCACGGGGTCCGCGACGCAGGCGATCACGGTGGGCGAGGTGGTCGGCATCAAGTTCATGGGCAAGATGCGCTGGACCGTGGGCGTGGTGCGCTGGCTCACCATGCTCGACGAGGGCGGGATGGAGTTCGGCATCCAGTTCCTCGCCCCGGCGGCCCGCTACGTCTCGGTGCAGCCCACGGCGGCCGCCTCCGGCCAGGTGCGGCCGGGGCTGCTGCTCTCGGAGGACGAGGGCTTCGAGCACGCCGACACGCTCCTCACGTCGGCCTCGACCTTCAGCGACCTGCGCGAGTTCGAGGTCGAGGACGACGGCTTCGTCTCCCGCGTCCGCGCGACGAGCCTCATCGAGCGGACCGGCCGCTTCGAGATCTTCCATTTCGCCGAGAGCTGATCAGCCGGGCGGCTGCTCGCTGCCCTGCCGCGCGGCGCTCCAGCCCGCGGGCGTGCGTGCCACGGCGCCCCCCTCCTGCAGCTCCTCGAGCGCTTCCTCCACGATCTCCCGGGGCACGCCGGTCCGCTCCCCGAGCTCGGCGACGGTGAGTGGCCCGCCCCGCGCCCGCTCGAGGACCCGCCCGATCTCGAAGGCCTCGAGCGCGAGGGGCGGCGACTGCTCCGCGGCGCGCCATCGCCCGCCCCGCCACCAGGCGAGCGACGCGGTGAACTCCGCGCCGAGCAGCACGACGAGCCAGGAGAGGTAGACCCACAGCAGGAAGATCGGCACGGAGGCGAACGCGCCGTAGACGAGCCGGTACGTCGGGACCGCGCGCACGTAGGCTGCGAACACCGACTTCATCGCCTCGAACGCGACGGCGGCGAGCACGGCGCCCGCGATCGCGTGCCGGGCCGGCACGTGCCGGTAGGGAAAGATGCGGTAGAGCAGGAACAAGGCGGCCGCGGTGACAGAGACGGGGACGATCCTCAGGGCCAGCGCTTCCAGCTGCGAGGGCATCGCGACCTGGTCGAGGGAGGCCTGCACGAGCCACGAGGTGGCGCCCACGGACACGACCATCAGCGCCGGCCCCAGCGCGAGCAGCGCCGTGTAGCCCGCGACGGACAGCCACAGCGGCCGGTGCCTGTGGACCCGCCAGATGAGGTTGAGCGAGCGGTCCACGGTGAACAGCGTCGCGATCGCCATCGCGAAGAGCGCCGCGAGCGAGACCCGCGTGAGCCCCGCGGCGGCCTCCCCGACCTGGCCCATGTAGACCGTGATGATCCGGCCCGCGATCTCGGGCACGAGGTTCACCAGCAGGAAGACCTTCACCTGCACCATGGCGTCCTCGAAGAACGGCATGGCCGAGAGCACCGCCACCGCGACGGTGAGCAGCGGGATGACGGCGAGGAGCGTGGTGAAGGTGAGGCTGCCGGCGATCTGCGGGCAGCGGTCGTCGCGCCAGCGGCGGAAGACGAACGCGAGGAACCCGGCTGCGTCGCGGAGGGGTGCGGAAGGCGTCTTCAAGCGGCGGGTATCATAGCACCCCTCGAAACCGCTCCCGCCGGGGGAACACCGAATGGCCGACATCCTCGTCCTCTACTACAGCAGCAACGGCTCCGTGCGCGCGCTCGCCGAGAGCGTCGCGCGCGGGGTCGAGAGCGTGGGGGGGATGCGCGCCCGCGTGCGCACCGTGCCGCGCGTGGCGCCGGTGACCGAGGTGGCCGCGCCGGCGGTGCCGCCGTCGGGCCCCCCGTACGTGGAGGCCCGCGACATCGAGGAGTGCGCCGGCCTCGCGCTCGGCTCGCCCACCCGGTTCGGCAACATGGCCGCGCCCGTGAAGCACTTCCTGGACACGCTGGGCGGCCAGTGGGCGCGCGGCACCCTCGCGGGAAGGCCCGCGGCCGTCTTCACCTCGACCTCCACGATGCACGGCGGCCAGGAGGCCACGCTCCTCAGCATGATGGTGCCGCTCCTGCACCACGGGATGGTGCTCGTGGGGATCCCCTACACGGAGCCCGACCTCAGCACCACGAAGGGGGGCGGTACGCCCTACGGCGCCTCCCACGTGGCGGGGGCCGTGGGCGACCTTCCGGTGAGCGACGAGGAGAAGCGCCTCGCGTTCGCCCTCGGGCGGCGGCTCGCCTCCATCGCGGCGAAGCTCGCGGCGTGAGCGCGCGAGCCGCCTGGCTCGGCGCCTGCGCGGCGTGGATCGGGCTCGTCTTCCTCGGGCTCGCCTGGGAGCTCCATCTCGCGCCGCTTCGGCCGGGCGGATCGTGGCTGGTATTGAAGGTCCTGCCCCTGCTCGCGCCCCTGATGGGGCTGCTCCGCGCGAGGCGGTACACGATCAAGTGGAGCACGCTGCTCATCTGGGCCTACATCGCCGAAGGGGCGGCGCGCGCGATGTCCGACCCCGGGCCCTCGGCGCGCCTCGCCATGGTCGAGGTCGCCCTCGGGGCGGCGTTCTTCGCCTGCGCCGTCGCCTACCTGCGCGCGACGCGCGGCCCCGCGGCGCCCTGAGCGGGTCGCCGGCCTAGCCCACGTAGCGCGCGCGGTCCGCCATGGCGGCCAGGAACACCTCGCGCAGGAACGCGAGCAGGCACACCGTCAGCGCGGCGATCGCGAGCACGAACATTCCCGCGACGGGCTTCGAGAGGTCGACGGAAACGATGGCCCCGAGGAACGCCGTGCCGATCAGCACGCACACGAGCAGCGCCGAGAGGACGGCGAAGGACATCGCCCAGAACACGAGCTTGATGCGCTTCTCGAGGACGGCGAGCTCGCGCTCCATCGAGGTTCGCGTCTCGCCCTCGAAGGCGGAGAGCAGCTCCTCGAGCTTGCGCCGGCGGTCCACCGCGCGCCCGAGCCGGCCCATGAGCGCGTTGATGATCGCGCCGATGGCGGTGAGCAGGAACACCGGCGCGACCGCGAGCTGGATCGCGCGCGTCATGTCGAAGACGTGGGCCTCGAGGACGGGCATGGGGCAATCTAGGGGCCGGGCCCCGCGTTCGTCAAGGACGGCCGCCGCGCGCCTTCCAGGCCGCCACGGCGAGCGGGACGAGGCTCACCGCGATGATTCCCACGATGATCAGCGACAGGTTGGCGCGGACCCACGGCAGGTTGCCGAAGAAGTAGCCTCCGTAGGCGAGCGAGGCGACCCAGAGAACGGCGCCGCCCGCGTTGTAGGCGGTGAACTGGGCGCGGCCCATCTGCGCGAGGCCGGCGACGAAGGGCACGTAGGTCCGGACGATCGGCAGGAACCGCGAGATGACCACCGCCGCGCCGCCATGGCGCTCGTAGAAGGCGTGCGTGCGCTCGAGGTGCTCGCGCCTGATCCAGCGGGAGCGGCCGGCGTCGAAGTAGTGCCGCCCCAGCCACCGCCCGATCGCGTAGTTGGTGGTGTTGCCGAGGATCGCGGCGGCCACCAGGCAGCCCACGAGGAGGTGGACGTCGAGCCCTCCGAGGGCCGCCAGCGCGCCGGCCACGAAGAGGAGGGAGTCGCCCGGCAGGAAGGGCGTCACGACGAGGCCGGTCTCCGCGAAGATCATCGCGAAGAGGATCGCGTACACCCAGACGCCGTAGTCGCGGATGAGGGCCCCCAGGTGGACGTCGAGCCGCAGCACGACGTCCAGGAGCCCCGCGAGCACCTCCACGGTCAGGGCACCGCGGGCTCGACGGTCTTCCTCTCCGGCTTCACGAAATCCTCGCGCGAGGCGCCGAGGTACTTCGCGAGCGGCGCGGCCACCAGCACGGAGGAGTAGATGCCGAAGCAGATGCCGATGGTGAGGGCGAGCGCGAAGTAGTGCAGGCTCGCGCCGCCGAAGAAGAGGATCGACAGCACCATCATCTGCGTGGAGCCGTGCGTGATGATCGTGCGCGAGATGGTGCCGGTAATCGAGGAGTCCATGATCTCGTCGACGCCCGCGCGGCGCATCTTGCGGAAGTTCTCGCGCACCCGGTCGAACACCACCACCGACTCGTTGACCGAGTAGCCCAGGATCGCGAGGACTGCGGCGAGCACCGGCAGCGAGAACTCCCACTGCAGGGCGGAGAACACCCCGAGGATGATCACCACGTCGTGCAGGTTCGCGATGATGGTCGCCACCGCGAAGCGCCACTCGAACCGGAAGGCGAGGTAGATCATGATCCCGACGCAGACCACGAGCAGCGCGAGCGCGCCGTCGGTGGCGAGCTCCTTGCCCACCTGGCCACCCACGAACTCGGTGCGCGTGAGCTTGGCCGAGGAGTCCACGGCGCGCAGGACCTCCATCGCCGCGGCGCTCTGCTTCTGCATCTCCTCGTTCTGGGCCTTGGGGTCGGGGTTCGCCTTGAGGGGCAGGCGGATGAGCACGTCCTGCGACGAGCCGAACTTGAGGACGTTGATGTCCTTGAAGCCCGCCTTGCCGAGCGCGTCGCGGATGGCGTCGGGCTGCGCGGCCTTGTCGTGGGTCACCTCCATCACCGTGCCGCCGGTGAACTCGATGGAGAAGTGGAGCCCCTTGGTGGCGAGGAAGCCCACGGCCGCGAGGAACGTGACGAGCGAGATCACGTTGAACACCAGCGCGTGGCGCATGAAGGGGATGGTCCGGCGGATCTTGAAGAATTCCATGGTGTCTTCCCGTGTTCGTCCCGGCGGGCCGTCAGGCCGCCTTTTCCGCCTTGTGCCACTCGGTGTTGCCGATGGAGACCATCGCCACCTTCCTGCGGCCGCCGTAGACCAGGTTCACGATCCCGCGCGAGACCATCACCGCGCTGAAGATCGAGGTGAGGATGCCCAGGCAGTGGACGACCGCGAATCCGCGCACCGGGCCGGAGCCGAAGGCGAGGAGCGCGAGGCCCGCGATGAGGGTGGTGATGTTGGAGTCGAAGATGGTGTCGAAGGCGCGCTCGTAGCCCGCCTGGATGGCCATCTGCGGGCTCATGCCGGCGCGAAGCTCCTCGCGGATCCTCTCGTTGATGAGCACGTTGGCGTCGATCGCCATGCCCAGCGTGAGCGCGATGGCGGCGATGCCGGGCAACGTCAGGGTCGCCTGCAGCATCGACAGCAGCGCCACGAGGAAGAGCAGGTTCGCCGCGAGCGCGAGCACCGAGATGAGGCCGAAGAGCGCGTAGTAGACGATCATGAACGCGCCGATGGCGGTGAACCCGTAGAGAACCGACTTGAAGCCCTTGTCGATGTTCTCGGCACCTAGCGACGGGCCGACCGTGCGCTCCTCGATGATGTCCATGGGAGCGGCGAGCGCGCCGGCGCGCAGCAGCAGCGCGAGGTTGCGGGCCTCCTGCACGTCGCCGATCCCGGAGATCTGGAAGCGGTTGCCGAACTCCTCCTGGATCACGGGCCAGGTGAGCACCGTGGTGGTATTGCGCTCCACGAGCATCATGCCCATGCGCTTCTTCAGGTTCTCGCGCGTGGTCTGGCGCATGATGCGCCCGCCCGTGTCGTCGAGCGCCATGGAGACGACGGGCCTGCCGTCGCGCTGGTCGAATCCCGGCTGCGCGTCCTTGATGCGGTCGCCGGTGATGACGACCGACTTCTTCACCAGCACCGTGTTGCCCTCGGAATCCAGGAACTTGTCGGCGCCGAAGGGGGCCGGCTGGTCCTTGAAGGCCGCGAACGCGTTCTGCCCCGGCCCCGCGGCGTTCTCCTCCGACACCAGGCGCACCTCGAGGGTGGCGGTGCGGCCCAGGATCTCCTTGGCGCGGCCGGGATCCTGCACGCCGGCGAGCTGCACGACGATGCGGTCGCCGCCCTGCTGCTGGATGATGGGCTCGGCCACGCCCAGCTCGTTCACGCGGTTGCGAAGCGTCTGGATGTTCTGCTGCAGCGCGAGATCCTGCTCCCGCTTCACCACCTCGGGCTTGATCGTGGCGACGAGCTGCGATTCCTCGCCCGCCGCCTGCTCGCGCACCACGAGGTCGGGCATCTCCTTCTCGAGGAGCTTGAGCGCCGCCGCGCGCTGGTCGGCCTCGCGGAAGCGCAGCGTGACGCGGTCGCCGTCGCGCGAGAGCCCCGAGTAGTAGACCTTCTTGTCGCGCATGAGGCTGCGGACGTCGCCGAGATAGCGCTCGACCGACTTCGTCGCCGCGGCCTTCATGTCGACCTGCAGCAGGAAGTGCACGCCCCCGCGCAGGTCGAGGCCCAGGTACATGGGCTTCGCGCCCAGCGCCTGGTACCAGCGCGGCGTGGACGGCTGCAGGTTGAGCGCCACGACGTAGCCCGGCGGGACCTTCTTCTGGATCACGTCCCGCGCCTTGATCTGGACGTCGGTGTCGGCGAAGCGGAAGGTGGCCTGCCCCTCGGCGGCCTCGACGCCCGCGAGCGGCACGCCGGCGGCCTTGAGCGCCGCCTCGAGCTCCGCCTGGAGGGGCGCCTCGACCTTCGTGGAGGCGCGCGCGCCGGAAACCTGCACCACCGGCACCTCGCCGAAGAGGTTGGGCGTGGCGTAGACGAGGCTCACCAGCAGCGCGACCGCGATGATGGCGTACTTCCAGATCGGATACTTGTTCATTCGGGAGGGGCGGCCGTTCGCCGGCCTACTTGATGGTGCCCTTGGGCAGCAGCTGGTTGACGGCCTGCCGCTGGACCTGGATCACGACGTTGTCCGCGATCTCGAGCCCGACGTAGTTGTCGTCGAGCTTCGTGACCTTGCCGAGGATGCCGATGGCGACGACCTCGTCGCCCTTCTGCAGCTTCTCGAGCATCTCCTTGTGCTCCTTGGCCTTCTTCATCTGCGGCCGGATCATGAGGAAGTACAGGATCACGAACATCAGGATGATGGGCAGCAGGCCCATCAGGGTGTCGCCCTGCGAGGCCTGTCCGGCGGCTTGGGCGTAGGCGGTTCCGATCATGGGGGGTCTCCGGGCGGAATTTCTTGGTGCGGCAAGGGGTTAGCCTGCCGGAAAACATGCGATTCTAGCACGCGGGCGGGGTGCACTCGACCCCACGTGCGGGCTCGTCCCGGGGCCCGCAACCCCGCTCAGGGCTCGGCCGGCGCGCTGGCCCGGTCGCGGGCGAACCGATCCCGGAAGGCGGCGAACCCGCCCGAGGCGATGGCCTCGCGCATCTCGCGCATGAGCGCCTGGTAGTAGAAGAGGTTGTGGATCGTGTTGAGCCGGGCGCCCAGGATCTCGTTGGCCCGGTGCAGGTGGTGCAGGTAGGCCCGCGAGAAGTTCCGGCAGCCGTAGCAGCCGCAGGTCTCGTCCAGCGGCCCCGTGTCGGCGCGGTGGCGCGCGTTCTTGATCTTCACGTCGCCGAAGCGCGTGAAGAGCCAGCCGTTCCTCGCGTTGCGCGTCGGCATCACGCAGTCGAACATGTCGACGCCCGCGGCCACCGCCTCCACGAGGTCCTCGGGAGTGCCCACGCCCATCAGGTAGCGCGGCCGGTCCGCGGGCAGGCGCGGCGCCGTGTGGGCGAGGACGCGCGCCATGTCCTCCTTGGGCTCGCCGACCGAGAGCCCGCCGATGGCGTAGCCGTCGAAGCCGATCGACCGCAGACCCTCCAGCGACTCGTCGCGCAGATCCTCGTGCATGCCGCCCTGGACGATGCCGAAGAGGGCATTGGCATTGCCCTCGTGCGCCTGCTTGGAGCGACCCGCCCAGCGGAGCGACAGGCGCATCGACGCGGCCGCCTCGTCGCGCGTCGCGGGGTAGGCCGTGCACTCGTCGAAGATCATCACGATGTCGGAGTCGAGCACGCGCTGGATGCGCATCGACTCCTCGGGCGTGAGGAAGAGCTTGTCACCGTTCACCGGCGACTGGAACGCGACCCCCTCCTCGCTCACCTTGCGAAGCGGCCCCAGGCTGTAGACCTGGAATCCTCCCGAATCGGTCAGGATGGGCTTGTCCCAGCCCATGAAGCGGTGCAGCCCGCCGTGGGCCGCGATCACCTCGAGCCCCGGCCGCAGCCACAGGTGGAACGTGTTGCCTAGCACGATGAGGGCGCCGATCTCCTCGAGCTCGGCGGGCGACATGGCCTTCACGGTGCCGTAGGTGCCCACCGGCATGAAGGCCGGCGTCTCGACCCGGCCGTGGGCGAGCGTGAGGGTGCCGCGGCGGGCGGCACCGTCGGTGGCGAGGAGATCGAACCTCACGAGCGCCAGTGCGGCGGGAAGGTCTTGTCGAAGTACGGCAGCGCCTCGATGCGCGCCGCCCAATGCGCGATCGGGGGCGGCAGGATCCCCGCGAGCTTCGACTCCGGCTTCTTCGCGGCGATGCGCTTCACGTAGGCGATGTCCGGGTAGAGGACGAAGTCGGCCGCGCTCGGTTGCGCGCCCGCGAGGAAGTTCCCGCGCAGCTCGCGGCCGAAGTAGCCCATTTCCTCGACGAGCTTCTTGCGGCCGGCCACCAGCCGCGCCTCGTCCGGCGCCTCGCCTTCCGGCTTCTTGTAGAGCTCCTCGTAGATGGGCGTGAGGCCCTTCAGGTCGAGGTGCTCTTCGTCCTCCCGGACGAGGCGCCAGATGCGCGCGCGCTCCTGCGCCGATCCCGGGAAGAGGCGGTGGCCGCCGGCGATCTCGTCGAGGTACTCGAGGATCGCGAGCGACTCCCACAGCGCGTACCCGTCGTGGACGATCGTGGGCACCTGGTGGCGCGGGTTGATCGCGACGAATTCGGGCTTCGCGAGGTCCTTGTCGGCGAAGGACAGGACCTTGAGTTCGTAGGGAAGCCCCAGGTGCTCGAGCGCGAGCCACACGCGCCAGGAGTAGGGCGAGCCGTGGCCGTGGAAGAAGGTCAATGCCATGTCGTGGTCCTCGTCGGTCGTTTCCCAGCCGGAAGTCTACCGAAAAGAAAAGGGCCGCCCGGGCAGACTGTGTGAGAAGTCTTTCGGTCTGAGGCAGGCAC
>JBBIJT010000107.1:0-12385 GCA_037445795.1 Betaproteobacteria bacterium
CTACACCGGCATCGAGATCCTGCCGGGCACGTCGTGGGCCCTGGGCACGATCATCTGCATCGGGCTGTTCATCGGCGCCATGGGCAAGAGCGCGCAGTTCCCGCTGCACGTGTGGCTGCCGGACTCGATGGAGGGCCCCACGCCCATCTCCGCGCTCATCCACGCGGCCACGATGGTGACGGCGGGCATCTTCATGGTGGCGCGCATGTCGCCGCTCTTCGAGCTCTCGCAGGCGGCGCTCTCGTTCGTGGTCGTGATCGGCGCCATCACCGGCTTCTTCATGGCGCTGGTGGCGATCGTGCAGTACGACATCAAGCGCGTGGTGGCCTATTCCACCCTCTCGCAGCTGGGCTACATGACGATGGCGCTCGGCGCCGCGGCCTACCCGGTGGCGATCTTCCACCTCATGACGCACGCCTTCTTCAAGGCGGTGCTCTTCCTCGGCGCCGGGTCCGTGATCATCGCGATGCACCACGAGCAGGACATGCGCAAGATGGGGGGGCTGCGGAAGTACATGCCCATCACTTACGCGACGGTGCTCATCGGGGCGCTGGCCAACGCGGGCCTGCCGCCCTTCGCCGGGTTCTTCTCCAAGGACTCCATCATCGAGGCGCTGCACCTGTCGCAGACGCCGGGCGCGGGGTTCGCCTACGCGCTGGCGCTGGCGGGCGTCTTCGTGGGCGGCTTCTACTCCTTCCGGCTCGTCTTCTTCGCGTTCCACGGCAAGGAGCGCTTCCGCGAGTCCCACGGCCACGGGGAGCACGCGGCCGACGAGGAGCCGGGGCACGAGGACTTTCACGGCACGCCGCACGAGACGCCGTGGGTCGTGACCCTGCCGCTCATCCTCCTCGCAATCCCCTCCGTCGTCATCGGCTGGTGGGCCATCCAGCCCATGCTCTACGGCGGCTGGTTCGGCCAGTCGATCGCGGCCACGCAGACGATGGCGGAGATGGCGAAGGAGTTCCACGGCGCCGGCGCGATGGTGGTCCACGCGCTCGGCACCGTCCCCTTCTGGCTTGCCCTCGGCGGCGCGGGGCTCGCGGGCTACCTGTACCTCGTCCGCCCGGACCTGCCGGCCGTCATCAAGGCGGAATCGGGCTTCCTCGCGACCGTCCTCGAGCGCAAGTACTTCTTCGACGACTTCAACGACTGGTTCTTCGCCGGCGGCGCGCGCGCCCTGGGCGGCGGGCTCTGGAAGTGGGGCGACCGCACCATCATCGACGGGATCATGGTGAACGGCACCGCGAAGGCGATCGGGTGGTTCGCCGCGCTCGCCCGCCGGGTCCAGACCGGCTACGTCTACCACTACGCCTTCACGATGATCATCGGCGTGTTCGCCCTGCTCACCCTCTGGTACGCGAGGATCTAGGGGACGACCATGTCGCAGGGCCTCCCGATCCTCTCCCTCGTCACCTGGCTCCCGATCGCCTTCGGGGTGGCGGTGCTCGCCGTGGGCAGCGACAGCCGGCCGGCGGCCGCCCGCTGGACGGCGCTCGTAGGCGCCGTGCTCGGCTTCCTCGCGGGGCTGCCGCTGTGGGCGGGCTTCAGCACCGCCGCGGGCGGCGCCATGCAGTTCGAGGAGCTCGCCGCCTGGATCCCGCTCTTCAACGTGAACTACCACCTGGGCGTGGACGGCATCTCGATGCCGCTCATCCTGCTCAACAGCTTCATGACGGTGCTCGTGGTGGTGGCGCACTGGGAGGCGGTCACGCAGCGCGTGGCCCAGTACCTCGCGGCCTTCCTCATCATGTCCGGCCTCATCAACGGCACCTTCGCCGCCCTGGACGCCATCCTCTTCTACGTGTTCTTCGAGGCGATGCTCATCCCGATGTTCCTCATCATCGGGGTCTGGGGCGGCCCGAACCGCGTGTATGCGGCGGTGAAGTTCTTCCTCTACACGCTGCTCGGCTCGCTGCTCATGCTCGCCGCGTTCATCTACCTGTACCTGCAGACGAACGGCAGCTTCGAGATCCTCGACTTCCACCGCGTGCCGCTCGGCTTCACCGCGCAGGTGCTCGTCTTCCTCGCGATGTTCATGTCGTTCGCGGTGAAGGTGCCGATGTGGCCGGTGCACACGTGGCTGCCGGACGCGCACGTCGAGGCGCCCACGGGCGGCTCCGTCATCCTCGCGGCCATCACCCTCAAGATCGGCGCCTACGGGTTCCTGCGCTTCAACATGCCCATCGCCCCGGACGCTTCCCACGCGCTCGCGGGGTTCATGATCACGCTGTCGCTCGTGGCCGTGGTCTACATCGGCCTCGTGGCGCTCGTCCAGGCGGACATGAAGAAGCTCATCGCCTACTCGTCCATCTCGCACATGGGCTTCGTGACGCTGGGGTTCTTCCTCTTCAACGCCGACGGCGTCCTGGGCGGCCTCGTGCAGATGGTCTCGCACGGCTTCATCTCCGCGGCCATGTTCCTGTGCGTCGGCGTCCTCTACGACCGCGTGCACTCCCGCAACATCGCCGACTACGGCGGGGTGGCCAACACCATGCCCGTCTTCGCGGCCTTCTTCGTGCTCTTCGCCATGGCGAACTCGGGGCTGCCTGCCACCAGCGGCTTCGTGGGCGAGTTCTTCGTGATCATGGGCGCCGTCAAGGTGAACTTCTGGTACGCGTTCCTCGCGGCCACCACGCTCATCTTCGGCGCGGCCTACACGCTGTGGATGGTGAAGCGCGTGGTCTACGGTGAGGTCGCGAACGCGAACGTCGCGGCGCTCGCCGACGTGAACGCCCGGGAGCTGGTATTCCTCGTGCTCCTCGCGGCCTGCGTGCTCGCGATGGGCGTCTACCCCAGGCCGCTCGCCGACATGATGAACCCGACGATCCAGGACCTCCTGAATCACGTGGCGACGACCAAGCTATGAACACGGCCACCTTCTCGCTCGCCACCGTCGCCCCTGCGGCCCCGGAGATCGCGCTCCTCGCGATGGTCTCGGCGCTGCTGGTGATCGACCTCTTCGTCGCGGATCGCGACAAGCACGTCACGTTCTGGCTGGCCGTCGCGTCGCTGGCGGGCTGCGCGCTGCTCGCCGGGTCGATGGCGGGGACCGCCTCGGCCGTGACCTTCCACGGCATGTTCGTGGCCGACCCGATGGCGCAGGTGCTCAAGGTCGCGGTCCTCCTGGCGGTGGCTTCCACGCTGGTCTACGGGCGCACCTACCTGGAGCTTCGCGAGATGCTGCGCGGGGAGTTCCTCTCGCTCGCGCTCTTCGCGACCCTCGGGATGATGGTGATGATCTCCGCCCACCACTTCCTCACCCTCTACCTGGGCCTGGAGCTCCTGGCGCTCTCCCTCTACGCGATTGTGGCGCTGCAGCGCGACTCGGTGCGCGCCACCGAGGCGGCCATGAAGTACTTCGTCCTGGGCGCGCTGGCCTCGGGCATGCTGCTCTACGGCATGTCGATGATCTACGGCGCGACGGGCTCCCTCGACATCGCCCGCGTGGCCGCGGCCATCGGCGGCGCGCGCTCGAGCGACGCCCTCGCGGTCTTCGGCCTCGTCTTCGTCGTGGCGGGCATCGCGTTCAAGCTGGGCGCAGTGCCCTTCCACATGTGGGTGCCCGACGTGTACCAGGGCGCGGCCACGCCGGCGACGCTGTTCATCGGCGCCGCTCCCAAGATCGCGGCGTTCGCCTTCGTCATGCGGCTGCTGGCCCAGGCGCTGGGCGGCATGGGCGCCGACTGGCAGCAGATGCTCGCGATCCTGGCCGCGGCCTCCATCGGCCTGGGCAACGTGGTGGCCATCGCGCAGACGAACCTCAAGCGCATGCTCGCCTACTCGACGATCTCGCACATGGGGTTCCTGCTGCTCGGCATCCTCTCGGGGACCGACAACGGCTACGGCAGCGCGATGTTCTACGTGCTCACCTACGTGCTCATGACGCTGGGCGCGTTCGGGATGATCCTGCTGCTGTCGCGCGCCGGCTTCGAGGCCGAGGAGCTGGAGGACTTCCGGGGCCTCAACCGCCGCTCGCGCTGGTTCGCCTTCGTCATGCTCGTCATCGTGTTCTCGCTGGCGGGCATCCCGCCGGCGGTCGGCTTCCTCGCGAAGTTCGCCGTGCTGCAGGCGGCGTTCGAGGCGGGGTACGGCGGGCTGGTCGTGTTCGCCGTGCTGATGAGCGTGGTGGGTGCCTTCTACTACCTGCGCGTGGTGAAGCTCATGTACATGGACGAGCCGGCGGGCGAGATCACCATCGCCGGGCGCGCCGACATGCGCTGGCTCCTGTCGGCCAACGCGCTGGCCGTCCTCCTCCTGGGAATCGTGCCGGCCCCCCTGATGGAGCTCTGCGCGCGGGCGATCACCGCGAGCCTCTAGGTGGCCGCCGTGACGCTCCCTCCCGACCCCACCGGGGATTTCACCGAATCGACGCTTTCGACGCGGCTCGTCCACGAGGGCGGATTCCTGCGGCTGCGCCACGACCGGGTGCGCCTGCCGGACGGCGCCAGCGCCTCGCGGGAATACGTCGAGCACCCCGGCGCCGTCGTGATGATGGCCTTCCTCGACGAGGAGACGATCCTCCTCGAGCGCCAGTACCGCTATCCCCTGCGGCGCCACTTCATCGAGCTGCCGGCCGGGAAGCTCGAGGCGGGCGAGCCCCACCTGGAGACGGCCAGGCGCGAGCTGGTGGAGGAGTGCGGCTACGAGGCGGGCGAGTGGTGGCAGATGATGACGCTGCACCCGTGCATCGGCTATTCCGACGAGGTGATCGAGATCTGGGGGGCGAGGGACCTCACCCACGTCGGCGCCCGCCTCGACCCCGGCGAGCACCTCGAGGTCTTCCCGGCGCGCGTCGACGACGCCCTGGGCTGGGTGCGCGAGGGGCTCATCACCGACACCAAGACCGTCATTGGCCTTTTGTGGTGGTCCCGCTTCGGCCGGGCGGGGTAAAGTAAGGGGTGTCCCGGAAGATCCCGGGGGAAAGGAAGAAGAACAATGTCGTCCCAGTCGGCACAATCGGCGGACTACGACCTCCTCGTCATCGGCGGTGGCATCAACGGCGCCGGCATCGCGCGGGATGCCGCCGGCCGCGGCCTGCGGGTGCTGGAAGTGGAGATGTCGGACCTCGCCTCGGCCACCAGCGGCTGGAGCTCCAAGCTCATCCACGGCGGGCTGCGCTACCTCGAGTACTACGAGTTCCGCCTCGTCCGCGAGGCCCTGGAGGAGCGCGAGGTGCTCCTCAACGCCGCCCCCCACATCGTGCGCCCCATGCGCTTCGTGCTTCCGCACGACCGGACGATGCGGCCGGTCTGGATGATCCGCATCGGCCTGTGGATGTACGACCACCTCGGCAGGCGCGTGTCGCTGCCGGGGTCGCACACGGTGCCGTTCCCGCACATCGAGTACAGCGCGGGGCTCAAGCCCGAGATCCGCTCCGGCATCGTCTACTCGGACTGCCGCGTGGACGACGCCCGCCTCACTATCCTCACGGCCATGTCGGCGCGCGACAAGGGCGCCACGGTGCTCACGCGCACCAGGTTCACCGGCGGGCGCCGCGAGAACGGCCTCTGGAAGGCGGACCTCCAGGACGTGCGCACCGGCGAGCGGCGCACCGTCACCGCCGCGGCGATCGCGAACGTCGCGGGGCCGTGGGTCTCGAGCGTCCTCCAGGGCGTTCCCCACAAGGTCACCGGAGCCAAGGTGCGCCTGGTGAAGGGCAGCCACATCGTGGTCCCCAAGGTGCACTCGCTGGGCCACGCCTGCCTCCTGCAGAACCCCGACAAGCGGGTGATCTTCGTGATCCCGTTCGAGGGCAAGTACAGCCTCATCGGCACGACCGACGTGCCCGTGAACACGCCCGAGGAGGCGGTCGACATCACGGACAAGGAGACGGACTACCTCATCGAGGCGGCCAACCGCTTCCTCGCGAAGCCCTTCTCGCGCGCCGACGTCGTCTGGACCTTCGCCGGGGTGCGCCCGCTCTACGACGACGGCAAGTCCGACCCGTCCTCGATCACGCGCGACTACGTGTTCGAGCTGGACGACGAGGGCGGGAAGGCCCCCGTCATCTCGGTCTTCGGCGGCAAGCTCACCACCTACCGCTGCCTCGCCGAGACGGCCCTGGAGAGGCTCGCGCCGTACCTGCCGCCCCTGGGCCCGAAGTGGACCAAGGAAGCGGCGCTCCCGGGCGGCGACATGCCCAACTACAACGCCTTCCGCGACGAGATGTTCGACCGCTACAAGGGCTTCCCGCGCGACCTCCTCGACGGCGTCGTGCGCCGCCACGGCAGCCGCACCACGACGATCCTGGGCGACGCCACCGCCGTCGATCAGCTGGGCCGCAACTTCGGCGCCGGCCTCACCGAGCGCGAGGTCGAGCACCTCGTCGCCGACGAGTGGGCGCAAACCGCCGAGGACGTCCTGTGGCGCCGCACCAAGTGCGGCCTGCACATGGACGCCGCGCAGCGCCAGGCCGTCGCCGACTACCTCGCCTCCCGCAAGTAGCCGTCGGCGATAGCCAGCGCCTCGTCGACCGGAGCGTCCGGATGTCGAGCCCATGCCGACGTGCGGCGTTCGGTGGCGGCATGGCGGAGAGGAGACGTCGGGTGATGGATCGGTGCCGCATCGATTCTGCAGAGTGGTGTTTGGAGAGGCGGATGCGGGGGTGAGGTTGGGTGTGTCTGTTTTCAGGATTTCGGCCGGGTGAACTTGCCGCCGGCAGTGACTCCGGCAGCTTTTCGACATGGGCGGCAGCACGACTTCGGAACCGACTTGAGCCGGCCGAAATCCTGAAAAGAGACACACCCAACCTCACCCCCTTCCCTCTGGAGTGAAGCCACCGTCGTCGCCGACCGAAGCACCCATGAACGCTCAGACGCTGAGACCCCTCGCCGAATTTCCCCTCGAAGCGCGCCGCGCCATCCGCGGGGTGCTGGCGGACATCGACGACACGCTGACGACGCACGGACGGCTGCACGCGGTGGCCTACTCGGCGCTCGAGCGGCTTCGCGAGGCGGGGCTGCTGGTCATCCCGGTGACGGGCCGGCCGGCGGGCTGGTGCGACCACATCGCGCGCATGTGGCCGGTCGACGCGGTGGTGGGGGAGAACGGGGCATTCTGGTTCCGCCACGACGCGAAGGCGGGCAAGCTCATGAAGCGCTACGTGATCGGCGAGGCGGAGCGGTCGAGGCGCGCGGAGCGGCTCGGGGCCATCGCAGCGCGCGTCATCGCGGAAGTGCCCGGCTGCGGCATCGCCTCCGACCAGCCCTACCGCGAGGCGGACATCGCCATCGACTTCTGCGAGGACGTGCCGCGCCTCGGCCGCGATGCGGTGGCGCGCATCGTCGCGATCATGGAGAGCGAGGGGTTGACGGCCAAGGTGAGCTCCATCCACGTGAACGGGTGGTTCGGGGGCTACGACAAGCTGTCCACGTCGCGCCTCGCGCTGGCGGAGGACTTCGGCGTGGACCTGGACCGCAGCCGGGAACAGTTCGTCTTCGCGGGCGACTCGCCCAACGACCAGCCGATGTTCGCCTTCTTCCCCAATGCGGTGGGCGTGGCGAACGTGCGCGAGATGGCGGACCTCATGACGGCGCTGCCGCGCTACGTGGCGCCCTCGGCGGGCTCGGCGGGATTCGCGGAGATCGCGCAGGCCATCCTCGCGGCCCGCTGATCAGGCTGCCTCGTCGGGGAGCTTGCCGATCGAGGCGAGGATCGAGAGCAGGTTGTCGCGCCGGAAGGGCTTCGCGAGCGTGCCATCGAAGCCCTCCGCGAGCCTCGCCTCTCGCCACGGCGGCGAGTGGTCGACGCTCGTCGCGTAGATCTTCGTCGCGTGGGCGTCGCGCTTGATGTGGCTCCTTAGCATCGCGGGCGCGTCGGGCCCGTCGAGGCCTGGCAGCGTCGTGTCGACGAACACGATGTCGTAGACGTCCTGGTCGAGGGAGGCGATCGCCTCCTGCAGGTCGGCCGCCACGACGAGGCTGGAATCGCGCTTGCGCAGGATGTGCGCGGCCAGCATGTGGCTGTCGCGGTGGGGGTCCACGAGGAGGATCGTGGCGCCCTTGCGCTGCTCGCGCAGCGAGTGCCGCGTGACGAGGGTGGGCGTCTCGTCGGCGTCGACCGAGGCGCCGGTGACCGCCACGATCGCGTCGTTGAGCTGCTTGTCCGCGAGGGGATAGCGCATGTAGGCGGCGATCCCGTTCTCGCGGCAGGCAATGGCGTCCCCCGGCCTGCCTTCCGTGGCGAGCATCATCACCAGCGTCGCGGCGAGCCTCGGGTGGTTCTTCACGCGGAAGGCGAGGAGGAACCCGTCCTGCACCGCCATCCGGTTCGTGACCAGCATCAGCGGGATGGGGCTTCCCTCCTCGTGCATCCGCTCGAGGAGCGCGATCGCCATCGCGGCGTTGTCCGCCTCCATCGGCGTCATGCGCCAGCCGCGCAGGAGGTTGGAGACCTCGTGGCGCTGGGCCGGGTCCTCGCTCACCACCAGCACCGGCATGCCCACGAGCGACACGTAGGTCGGGCGGCGCGGCGGCGGCGCGGCGGGCCGGGTGGGGAACCCGATCGTGAAGGCGTAGAGCGGCTCGGCGGGGCGGGTGCCCACCGCGAGCCTGCCGCCCATGGCGGCGACCATGAACCGCGCGACGGCGACGCCCATCCCGGCTTCCGCCGACGAGCGCGCCGACGGCTTCTCGCCGTCCTGCGCGGAAGCGGAGACGGCGAAGGAGAGCTCGATGCCGGTGTCGGTCGTGTACTCGGGCGAGATCGAGAGCGTGACGTCCGTGCCGGGCAGGACGGCGAACGTGCTGTCGAGGAGGTTGCGCAGCAGCAGCTGCAGGCGCTCCACGTCGCCCTCGAGCGCGTCCGGGACGTCCTGCTCCACCTTCACGCGCAGCCGGCAGCCGCTGTCCTCCGCGCTCTGGGAGACGCGCTTCACCAGGTCGGCGACCGCGGCGCGCAGCAGGAACTCCGCGCGCGTGAGCTCGATGCCGCCCTCGACCTTGGAGAAGTCCACCAGGTCGCCGATCGCCACGAGCGCCGTCTCCGTGGACTGGCGGATGCGCTGGAAGTGCTCGACGAGGGCCGGGTCGAACTCCATCTGCTGCGCGCGGATGGAGATCGCCGAGAGCCCCTCCAGGGCGACCGAGAGCTCGGCGCCGATCTTCTCGATGAGCGCGATCTCGGAGGCGCCGCGGTTGGCCTCGGGCGGCTCCCCGCCGGTGCCGGCATGGGAGGACCACAGGGCCCCGGCCGGCGCCTCGTCGACCATCAGGGGCTGGCGCTCGAGCGTGGCCTGGTGCCCGTCGCTGCGCTTCAGGGGGACGCTCGCGCTGGCGTCGGGCTTCCGGTGGACGCCCTTGAGGGCCTTCGCGTCGACGGACCGGGACCGGCCGATCACCTCGACGGCGGGCAGGCCCAGCAGCGACTGCGGGGCGCTCTCGAGCCCGAGCAGGCGGCAGAAGGCCTCGTTGACGAGCTCGACCTCGCCGGCGGAGTTCTCGATGAGCGCCGCGTTGGGCGAGGCCTCGACGAGGGCCATGAGCCTCGTCGCCGCGAGGTTGAGCGCACTCTCGGTCTCGCGCTGGCCCCCGATGTCGTGAAGCACCGCCACGATCCCGGCGGGCTTCTCGCGGGCGTCGCGCGCCGGCTGAAGCGACAGCTGCACCCAGTCGCCGCCCGAATCGACGCGCGCCTCGACGAGCGCCGAGGCGGTCTTCCCCTCCGCGATCCTCGCCACGTTTTGCTCGATGCGCCTTGCGTCGTCGCGGTGGAAGAAGGACGCGAGGGGGTGGCCCGCCACGCCATGGTCGGGGTCGCCCGCGAGCTGGGCGAAGGCGGGGTTCGCGAAGGCGACCACGCCCTTCGCGTCCGCGATCGCCACCGCGATGCGCAGGGATTCGACGATGCGGCGGAAGTCCTCGGTGGACATGTCGGGCCGCCCGGGAATCAGCGGGCGGGGCCGTCGGGGGCGGCCTCGCGGATGATGCCGAGCAGGTGGCTCGTGGCCGGGTGGAGCGAAGCTTCCTTGCCCGAGAGAGCGGGCAGGATGCGCCCCGCGATGGCCTTGCCCAGCTCGACGCCGAACTGGTCGAAGGCGTTCACGCCCCAGATCACCGCCTGGCAGTAGACCTTGTGCTCGTAGAGGGCCACGAGCGCGCCGAGGGCCGCGGGCTCCAGGGCGGGCAGCACGATCGTGGTGCTGGGCCGGTTGCCGGGACAGTCGCGGTGGGCGTTGCCGGTGGCGCGGCCGGACATGAGCGCCTCGGACTGGGCGAGCGCGTGGGCGAGCAGCACCGCGTGCTCGCTCTCGCGGGCGGCCATCGGCTTCGCGACCACGACGAAGTCGCAGGATGCCTCGTCGGTTCCCTGGTGCAGCCACTGGTAGAACGCGTGCTGGCCGAGGGTGCCGGCCTCGCCGAAGATCGCCGGGCACGTGGCCCAGCCGAGCGCGGCGCCGTCCGCGCCCACGCGCTTGCCGGTCGACTCCATCTCCAGCTGCTGGAGGTAGCCGGGCAGGCTCGCGAGGCGCTGCGCATAGGGCAGCACGGCGTGGACGGGGATGCCGAGGAAGTTGCGGTTCCACACGCCCACGAGGGCGAGGAGCAGCGGCACGTTGCGCTCCAATGGGGCGCTGCGGAAGTCGAGGTCGAGCGCGTGCGCGCCGGCGAGGAAGCGCTCGAAGGCCGGCATGCCGATGGCGATGGCGACGGGGAGCCCCACGCTGGACCAGACGGAGAACCGGCCGCCGACCCACTCGCCGAAGGGGAACACGTTGCACTCGGGAAGGCCGAAGCGCGCCGCCTCCGCGGCATTGGCCGTGGCCGCGACCATGTGCCTCGCGAGGGCCTCCTCGCCCAGCGCCGCGGCGATCCACCGCCGGGCCGCGGAGGCGTTGGCCATCGTCTCCTGCGTCGTGAAGGTCTTGGAGGCGACCACGACCAGCGTGGAGGCGGGGTCCAGGCCCGCGATCGCGTCCTCGAAGGCGGCCGGGTCGGCGTTGGCCACGAAGCGCACCTGCGGCCCGTCGGCCACCGCCGCGAGGGCCTCGAACACGAGCCGCGGGCCGAGGTAGGAGCCGCCGATGCCGAGCGACAACACGTGCCGGACGCGCTCCCCGGTCGCGCCCTTCCAGGTGCCGTCGCGCACGGCCGTGGCGAACGTCCGCATGCGGCCGCGGCAGCGCTGGACCTGGGCGAGGACGTCCTCGCCGTCCGCCACGACGTGCTCGTCGCCGCGCAGCGCCGTGTGCAGCGCCGGGCGGTCCTCGGTGGCGTTCACGTGGGCGCCGCTGAAAAGGCGCTCGATCGCGCCGGGGACGTCCCGCTCGCGCGCGAACGCCACGAGGCGGCGGAGGGTCTCGGCCGTGACGCGCTGCTTCGAGAAGTCGACGTGCAGGCCCCCGCAGGAGAAGGTGAGGGCGGGGCCCCGCCGCGGATCGGCCGCGAAGAGCCCGTCCACCCGCAGCGGCGCGACCTCGTCGCGATGCTGCTGGAGTTCCTGCCAGGCGGGGCTGCTGGTCGTGGAGGACACGGGGGGCGCCGGGGGCGCGGCTCGAGGCCGCGGATGCAGCGGATTATAACTGTGGCGGGCCGCTACCCGGCCGTGAGGCCGGCCACCCCCAGGGCCATGCCGGCGGCGGCCACGATCCGCCGCGCCAGGTCGCCTTCCCGCAGGAAATGCGCCCCCATGAGGGCCGCGAACAGGATCGAGACCTCGCGCGCCGGCGCCACCAGGCTCACGGGCGTGAAGACCATCGCCGTGAGGACGAGGATGTAGGAAAGCGGCGACAGGACGGCGATGGCGACGACGGTCTTGCGGCGCTCGCGCCAGGCGACGGCGATGGCTCCCGGCCAGCGGCTGCGCGCGAGGGGCACCAGCATCATCGAGCGGAAGAAGTTGCAGCCCCAGTCGAAGACGAGGGGCGGGATGAGCCACGAAGCCACGCTCGCCTTGTCGGTGATCGTGTAGACGGAGATGGTGAACCCCGTGAGGAGGGCGAAGCCCACGGCCTGCCGGGCGCCGGACTTGTGCCAGGAGAATGGGTTCCCGGTGAGCAGGAGCGCCGAGGCGACGACGAGGGCCGCGCCCCCCAGCGCCCTGGGGCCCGGGCGCTCGCCGAGCACGAGGACCGCCACGAGGATGGTGAGCAGCGGCCCCGTGGCGCGCGCGAGGGGATAGACGATGGAGAGGTCGCCGCCGCTGCGGTAGGCGCGGTCCAGCAGCAGGAAGTAGACGGTGTGGATGGTCCCGCTCGCGAGCATCAGGAGGAGGTGCACGGGCCGGAACTCGTAGTGCTGGACCAGCGCGGCGGCGGCCACGAAGGGCGCGTACACGACGAGCGAGAGCAGGCACGCGGCGGTGATGAGCCCGGGGCCGCCGCCGCTCTTCTTCAGGAGGAAGTTCCAGCTCGCGTGGACGAGGGCGGAGGCGAGGACGAGGGCGAGCG
>JBBIJT010000108.1:0-12102 GCA_037445795.1 Betaproteobacteria bacterium
CCGAGCGCAAGGAGCGGCTCGCGCGCGTGGCGGAGCAGGTCGGGCTCGCCGAGCTCCTCGACCGCAAGCCGCAGCAGCTCTCCGGCGGCCAGCGCCAGCGCGTGGCGCTCGCGCGGGCCATCATCGCGGAGAACGGCATCTGCCTGAT
The DNA here is from genome assembly GCA_037445795.1 of Betaproteobacteria bacterium. GTDB lineage: Bacteria > Pseudomonadota > Gammaproteobacteria > Burkholderiales > Usitatibacteraceae > FEB-7. The sequence continues at coordinate 149 of JBBIJT010000108.1, forward strand.
GGACGAGCCGCTGTCGAACCTCGACGCGCAGCTGCGCCACGGGATGCGGGTGGAGATACGCGCGCTGCAGCAGCGCCTCGCCATGACCGTCGTCTACGTGACGCACGACCAGGTCGAGGCGATGAGCATGGCCGACCGCGTCGTGCTCATCCGCGAGGGCCGCATCGAGCAGGAGGGCTCGCCCGAGGAGCTCTACGCGAGGCCCGCGACGATGTTCGCGGCGCGCTTCATCGGCACGCCGGGCATGAACCTCGTGGGCCTTGCCGACGCGACCGGCGGGGCCGCCGTGCGCGGCTCGCAGGACGCGCTGTTCGCCGGGCGCGGCGCCGGGCTCACGCTCGGGGTGCGGCCGGAGCACGTCTGGCTCGCGGATTCCGGCGGCGTGGCCGGGACGGTCACGAGCTCCGAGTACCACGGCGCGGACACCATCCTCACGGTGCGGGTCGGCGAGGAGACGCTGTTCATGCGCACGCCTGGGCAGCTTGCGCGGGCGGCGGGAACGCAAGTGCGGCTCGCATGGAAGCCGGAGTCGATGCACCTATTCGACACGGCGACCGGAATGCGGGTCGAGCAGGGGCGGCAGCCCGTCCGGCTGGCCGCGGCGGCGGGTTGAAGCGCGCCGGACGCGCGCCTAGACTGGATCGACAGGACACACGGCGGAAACACGGAAGCTTCGTTCGACAAGGGAGAGACAACATGCGGTCGCTACTCGCAATCGTCACGGCAGCGCTCCTGGGCCTCGCGCAGTCGGCGTGGGCCCAGGTGGAACTCACCTTCTACTACCCGATCGCGGTCGGCGGCCCGCTCACCAAGGTGATCGACGGCTACGCGGCGGAGTTCGAGAAGGCGAACCCCGGCGTCAAGGTGAAGCCCATCTACGCCGGCAACTACGACGACGCGCGCATCAAGGCGCTCGCGGCGCTCAAGGCCGGCCAGCCGGCGCAGATCTCGGTGCTCTTCTCGATCGACGTCTACGAGCTGCTCGAGCAGGACGTCATCATGTCGTGGGACGACGTCGCCACGAGCGCCGAGGACAAGGCCTGGCTCAAGTCGTTCTACCCGGCGCTGATGATGAACGGCACCTACAAGAACAAGGTTTACGGCATCCCGTTCCAGCGCTCGACGATCGTGATGTACTGGAACAAGGACGCGTTCAAGGAGGCCGGCCTCGACCCGAACAGGCCGCCGGCCAACTGGGACGAGATGACGCAGATGGCGGGCAAGCTCGTGAAGAAGGACGCCTCGGGCAACGTGCAGCGCTGGGGCGTGATGGTGCCTTCCACCGGCTACGCGTACTGGATGTTCCAGGCCTTCGCGCGCCAGAACGGCCAGGACCTCATGAACCGCGACGGCAACCAGACCAACTACGCGAACCCGGACGTCATCGCGGCGCTGCAGTATTGGCGCGACCTCGGGGCGAAGCACAAGGTGATGCCCGAGGGCACGGTCGAGTGGGGGACGCTGCGCCAGGCCTTCACCGAGGGCAAGACGGCGATGATGTGGCACACGACGGGCAACCTCACCGCCGTGAAGGACAACGCCAAGTTCCCGTTCGGCGTGGCGATGCTGCCCGCCTCCAAGCAGCGCGGCTCACCCACGGGCGGCGGCAACTTCTACCTCTTCAAGAAGACGACGCCGGAAGAGCGCAAGGCCGCGCTCGCCTTCGTGAAGTTCATGACCGCGCCCGAGCGCGCGGCCGACTGGAGCATGGCCACCGGCTACGTGGCGACCTCGCCGGCCGCCTACGACACCGCGAAGCTCAAGGCCTACGCGGAGCAGTTCCCGCCCGCCGTGGTCGCGCGCGACCAGTTCCAGTACGCCACGCCCGAGCTCTCGACGTTCCAGACCGGGCGCGTGAGGAAGCTCCTCGACGACGCCATACAGGCCTCGCTCACCGGCCAGAAGCAGCCGGCCGACGCGCTCAAGGCCGCGCAGGCGGAAGCCGACAAGCTGCTGAGGCCGTACCGCTGAGCACGCGATGAAGCACGTGTATGGGTGGCTGCTGCTCACCCCGGCGGCCATCCTTCTCGTCGGCTTCACGCACTATCCGGCGGCGGCGACGCTGCTGGACAGCTTCTTCTCCACCGGCACGGTGGTGCGGCCGACGAAGTTCGTCGGCCTCGCCAACTACGCCGCGCTCGCCGACGACCCGATCTTCTGGCAGGTCCTGCGCAACAACATCGCCTTCGCGATCGGCACCATCCCGACCTCGATCGCGCTGGCGCTCCTCATGGCGATCTGGGTCAACGACCGGCTGCCGGCCCGCGCGCTGGTGCGCATGAGCTACTTCACGCCGACCATCCTGCCGATGGTGGCGGTGGCGAACCTGTGGCTCTTCTTCTACACGCCGCAGATCGGCCTGCTCGACAAGCTCACCGCGCTCTTCGGCGCGCCCAGCCACAACTGGCTCGGCGACCCCAATACGGTGATGGGCTGCCTCGCCCTGATGACGGTGTGGAAGGAGGCGGGCTTCTTCATGATCTTCTACCTCGCCGCGCTGCAGTCGCTGTCGCCGGAGCTGGAGGAGGCGGCGAAGATCGAGGGCGCCTCGCGGTGGTACTACTTCCGGCGCGTCACTTTCCCGTTGCTCATGCCCACCACGCTCTTCGTGCTGGTGAACGCGACCATCAACTCGTTCAAGCTGGTCGACCACCTCTTCATCCTCACCAAGGGCGGGCCGGACAACGCCTCGAACCTCCTCCTCTACTACATCTACCAGGTGGCGTTCAGCTTCTTCGACACCGCCTATGCCTCGACGCTCACGGTCGTGCTGCTGGCGATGCTGGCCGGCCTCGCGATCGTGCAGTTCCAGCTCGTGGAGAAGCGGGTGCACTACCGATGAGGGTCCTCGACCGGCGGCTTCCCCTCCTGGAGACCGGCGCGGCCTGGCTCCTCGCGCTGCTCTGGGTGGCGCCGCTGCTGTGGGCGTTCTGGGCGTCGGTGCACCCGGCGGCGCTCGCGACCCACTTCGACCCGTTCGCGCCGGTGACGCTGGACAACTTCCGCAAGGCGTGGACCTACGCGCCGTTCCCGCGCCACCTGCTGAACACCGTGATGCTGGTGACGATGATCCTCGCCGCGCAGCTGGTGCTTTGCACGCTCGCGGGCTTCGCCTTCGCGCGCTTCGATTTCGCCGGGCACGACATCGCCTTCGGGCTGGTGCTCGTGCAGCTGATGGTGATGCCCGAGGTGCTGATCGTGGAGAACTACCGCACGATGGCGAAGCTCGGCCTCGTCGACACGATCCTCGGGATCGGGCTCCCGTACATGGCGAGCGCCTTCGGCATCTTCCTCCTGCGGCAGACCTTCAAGACGATCCCGCGCGAGCTCGAGGAGGCGGCGCGGGTGGAGGGCTGCTCGATGCTGGGCGTGCTCTGGCGCGTCTACGTCCCGCTCGCGAGGCCCACCTACCTCGCCTACGCGCTCGTGTCGGTGAGCTACCACTGGAACAACTTCCTGTGGCCCCTCATCATCACCAACTCGGTGACGACGCGCCCGCTCACCGTCGGCCTCGCGATCTTCGGCGCGCCCGAGTCCGGCGTCGACTGGGCGGTCATCAGCGCCGGCACCCTGATGGCGGTGTCGCCGCTGCTCGTCGCTTTCCTGCTCTTCCAGCGCCAGTTCATGCAGTCGTTCATGCAGGCGGGGATCAAGTAGGCCCGCCCGCTGCGGTGCAGCATCGTATTTGCTAGACTCGCGCGCAGTCCACCCCGCCCCGCCCTCCCCGACATGACCGCCCTCGTCGTCTTCACGATCGCGTACCTCGTGGTCACCATCGCGATCGGCCTCTACGCCGCGAAGTTCGTCTCGAACTCCAAGGACTACCTGGTCGCCGGCCGCGGGCTGCCCCTCTACATGAACACGGCGACGGTGTTCGCGACCTGGTTCGGGGCGGAGACGGTGCTGTCGGTCTCGGCCACCTTCGTGAAGGACGGCCTGGGCGGGATCCCGGCCGATCCGTTCGGGGCGAGCTTCTGCCTCGTCTTCGTGGCGCTCTTCTTCGCCCGCGCGTTCTACCGCATGGACCTCCTCACCATCGGCGACTTCTACAAGAAGCGCTACGGCAAGGGGGTCGAGGTGCTCACGAGCCTCGCGGTGACGCTCTCATACCTGGGGTGGACCTCGGCGCAGCTCACGGCGCTCGGCATCGTCTTCAATTCCCTGTCGCAGGGGGCCATCTCGCTCGACCAGGGCATCCTCATCGGCGCGGTGATCGTGCTCGTCTACACCACGTTCGGCGGCATGTGGTCGGTGGCCCTCACGGACCTCTTCCAGTCGGTGGTGATCGTGGTGGGGCTCATCTACGTGGCGGTGCTGGCGTCGGGCATGGCGGGCGGGTTCGGGGCGGTGGTCTCGCACGCCTCCTCCGCCGGCAAGTTCCAGTTCTGGCCGACCGGGGGCAGCAAGGAGTGGTGGGCTTTCGTGGCGGCCTGGGTGACGATGGCCGTGGGCTCCATCCCGCAGCAGGACGTGTTCCAGCGCGTGACGAGCGCGAAGAACGAGAAGACCGCGATCAAGGGCTCGCTCCTGGGCGCGGCCGCCTACTTCACCTTCGCCTTCGTGCCCATCTTCCTCGCCTACGCCGCGCTCATGATCGACCCGAAGATGGTCGAGCCGCTGCTCAAGTCGGAAGGGCGGGAGGTGCAGCTCATCCTCCCCAACCTGGTGCTCACCCACACGCCGCTCTTCGCGCAGGTGATGTTCTTCGGGGCGCTGCTGTCGGCCATCCTCTCCACGGCGTCGGGGGCGCTCCTCGCGCCGACCGCCCTCTTCACGGAGAACGTGGTGAAGCCCCTCTTCGGCAACATGAGCGACAAGCGCTTCCTCGTGATGCTGCGCACCGTGCTCGTCTTCTTCACCGCGGGCGTGCTCCTGTTCGCGCTCAACAACACGAGCACGATGTACGAGATGGTGCAGAACGCCTACAAGGTGACGCTGGTGGGCGCCTTCGTGCCGCTCGTGTGCGGGATCTACTGGCACCGGGCCTCCACGCAGGGGGCGCTGGTCTCCGCCGTGGCCGGCCTGGCGGTGTGGGCGATCTGCGAGAAGTTCGTGGCCGACGCCGAGATCCCCCCCCAGATCGTCGGCCTCTTCGCCTCGGCCATCGGCATGGTCGTCGGCTCCTACATGCCGCAGCTGGTGAAGGACGCCCGGCACGGCACCCACGCCGGCAAGTAGACCCGGTCGGTTGACCCGGTTCGTTGGCCGGGTCCGCGGGCTGGGCCACTGGATACCCCCCCTCCGGGAGCACTTCGGCCCGCCTTTTCCGCATTTCGTCGCTTTCCGCTTCAGCCCCGCCTTTCCCCTCCTTAATCTGGCGCCATATCGAACGCGCCACCGGGCGCTTCAAGCCGCGAAGGAGGGTCAAATGAGCAAGATCGAGAAGCTGGACCTGATGGGCGTCACGTCGCTCGGAGCCGTCACCGCCGCCCTGCTGGTGGGCTGGATGGTCACGACGCACCAGGCCGCCCCCAAGGCCGACCTGCAGGCGGCGCGGACCCAGGCCGTCACCCTGACGGACGACGGCCGCATGCACCTCACCGTGACGGCGGAAGGCAGAGCCCCCGCCGGCCCGGCGGCCTCGACCCGCACCGCGTCCGTTCGCCCCGTGGGCGGCCCGTCGCTCGAGGTGGCGCTTCCCTTCGCCTTTCGCCCCTGAAAGCGCGACATGGACGCCGTCGACCGGATCCTCCCGCCCTACGCGCTCGGCGCCACCGCCCTCGTTTCGGCGTCGGTCGCAGGTTGGCTGGCACTCACCTTCTTCTTCACCGTGGCTGGTGCTGTACTCGGAGCGTGACCCCTCCCGTTCCAACCCCGCCCGGCTTCGGCCGGGCTTTTTTTTGGGGACGGTTCCGGAGAACCGTCCCGGAGAACCGTCCCCAATACCTGTCCCGGCGTAACTCGGGGCACCGCCGGCGCATTTCGTCGCACGCCGGTGGCCGGGCCGGAAACGTGCCCGTAACCTTTCGACTCGAAGATATCGTCATGAACCGTTACCCCAAACGCCCCATGCCCGCCCCCTGGACCATCCGGTTGAGCAACGTCCGGCTGCCGAGCGCGCCGACGCCCCGCCCCGCAGCGCCGGCGTCCGCGCCCCGCCCGGGAATTGCCGCCCGCTGGAAGCCCCGCGACCGGGTCAACGCGGCCGGCAGCTGATAGGCTTGCCGGCGACGCAATCACCGCCCGCCCGACGATCGCCGTGAACCGCTACGCCCACCTCTTCGAGGGACTCACGCTCAGGCGGGTCCTGATCGTGTCGATGCTGTGCGTCTTCGCGACGTCGACGACCGTCTGGTTCTTCATCAACACCTGGCTCGACCTGCTGGTGAGCGCCCTGTGCGTGGGCTACACCAGCATGCTGTTCTTCACCGTGGCCACGAACCTGCGCCAGCGGCGGGTGCCGCAATGGGTGGCGCAGCTGGTCTCGATCATCCTGGGCTCGATCCTCGGCACGATGCTCACCGGCTTCGTGAAGGGCCGCGACCTCGGCACGATGCTCACCGAGCGGTTCTTCGGCGTCCTCATCACGATGAGCCTGGGGATCGGCTTCGGCTGCTGGACCCTGTGGATCTACCACAAGCGCCAGCGGGAAGCGCGCCAGGCGGCCGAGCTGGCCCGCGCCCAGGCCGAGCGCGCGGAGCTCGAGAAGAACGTGCTGCAGGCGCGCCTCGCCGTCATGCAGGCGCAGGTGGAGCCGCACTTCCTCTTCAACACCCTGGCCAACGTCCAGCACCTGGTGGAGACGGACCCGGCCTCCGCCTCGCTCATGCTGGAGAGCCTCATCCAATACCTTCGCTCGGCGCTTCCGCGCATGCGCGAGGACGCCACGACCATCGGGCGCGAGGCGGACATGGCCAAGGCCTTCCTCGACATCCACCGCATGCGCATGGGCACGCGGCTCGCCTACGTGCTCGACGTGCCCGAGGAGCTGCGTTGCCGCCCCTTCCCGCCGATGATGCTGGTCTCTCTGGTGGAGAACGCCATCAAGCACGGCGTCGACCCCTGCTGCGAGGCCGGCACGATCACCCTCCGCGCTTCCGGCGAGGGCGGAAAGCTGCGCTTTTCCGTCTCCGACACGGGGGAGGGCATCGTCCCGCGCAAGGGCACCGGCGTGGGGCTCTCCAACATCCGCGAGCGCCTGAAGACGCTCTACGGCGGCGAGGCGCGGCTCGTCATCGAGGAGAACGTCCCGCGCGGCGTCGTGGCGACGATCGAGGTGCCGGACGCCGTGGGCGACTCCTCCCCATCGGAAGGCGCCCAGCCCGTTGCGCCGCCCGCGGCGGCGGCGGCATGATCGCGCGATGGTCGCCACTGCCGTCATCGCCGACGACGAGCCGCTGCTTCGCGCCCAGCTGAAGGCCCGGCTGGCGAAGCTCTGGCCGGAGCTCTCCATCGTCCACGAGATGGAGAACGGCCGCGACGTCGAGCAGGTGCTGGCGGCGCACGCCCCGCGGCTCTTCTTCCTCGACATCCACATGCCCGGGGTCAATGGCCTGGACGCGGCGCGCGCCATCGGCAAGCGCGCCCACATCGTCTTCGTGACCGCCTTCGACCAGTACGCCGTGGAGGCCTTCGAGCGGGGGGCGGTCGACTACGTCCTCAAGCCCTTCAACGAGGAGCGGCTCGCGGAGACGGTGGGCCGGCTCAAGGAGCGCCTCGGCGGCGCGCCCGCCCCCATGGAGGACCTGGTGGAAAGGCTCGCCTCGCGCCTGGCGCACCGGGCCTCGGAGCACCTTCGCTGGATCAAGGCGAGCGTAGGCCAGAGCGTCCGGCTCATCCCGGTGGAGGAAGTGCTCTTCTTCCAGTCCGACGAGAAGTACACGCGCGTCGTCACCGTCGACGCCGAGGCCCTCATCCGCAAGCCCATCAGGGAGTTGCTCGAGGAGCTCGACCCGGCCAAGTTCTGGCAGGTGCACCGCGCCACCGTGGTCAACGTGGACGCCATCGCCTCCGTCCGCCGCGGCCTCAAGGACCAGGCCGAGATCGCCCTCAGGGGCCACCGCGAGACCCTGGTCGTCTCGCGCAATTTCACCCATCTTTTCAAGCAGATGTAAAAGTGGGACGGTTCTACGGAACCGGTCAATTCCCTTCGCTTGGCTGAAGGGGCCGTCGATTCACGAATAGACCGGTTCCGCAGAACCGTCCCATTTCGCCCGCCCCGCCTGCATTTCATCCCCCGATTCCTGCATTTCGCCGGGAAGCCGTCGCGCCGGGGACCGCTGCCGCCTAATCTGGCCCCATCGAGCCCCCCAGAGGGGCCACAGACCAAAAGGGAGCCGGACCATGTCGTTCCTCCAGTCCTTCGGGCCGTTGGTATCCACCGCGTTCCTGTTCTTCGGCGTGCTGATGCTTTCGCTCGCGCTCGCCGCGCTCGCGCTCCTCGAGGACTACTGACCGCGCACGCCGACTCCGGGTATCTTCCGGATTCGCCGCCCGACCCCTCGCCATGAAACCCCTTTCTGATCTCATCCACCGAACGCCCTGGTGGGCCGTCGTCGCGGGCGGCATCGCCGTGATCCTGGGCCTCGCCGTCTTCGTCACCCCCTTCCACCTCATCGAGTACCGCAAGGAGGGCGCGACGCCGGAGGAGACCAGGGCCATCAAGCGCGAGATCGACAACACCTTCGCGGAAGGCGCGCTCGAGGTCGCGAGGAGCGCCATCCTCACGATGCGCGGCGCGACCCACGATCCCGCCCGCCGCGAGGAGCTCGACCGCGCCCTGGCCGAGCTCGACAGCGCCCGCGACGAGCTTCGCGACGCGGGCCGCGAGGTGCTGAGGGCCAAGCGCGAGGCCGCCGACACCGTCCGCGAGGCCACGCGCGAGGCCGCCTCCGCCATCGACGAGGCGCGCCGCAGCGCCGAGGAGGCGCTTCGCCAGGCCGGCATCGAGAACGAGAAGGTGAAGCAGGCCCTCGACCAGTCGCTCAAGTCGGCCAAGGAAGCCGAGGAAGAGGCGAAGAAGTCCCTGGCCGCGGACGGCGCCGGCACGGAGGCCAAGAAGCGCATCTCGATCGGCATGGGCGGCGGCAGGGACAAGCCCCTCCTGGACATCGACATCTCGGAGGCCAAGCCCGGCGAGAAGCGCCGCGTGGAGGTCCACCCGCCCGGCTCCGCCGGCAGGGGCCCCTCCGGCTCCATCGTGATCGACCTCGACGACAAGCCCTCGCCGCCGGCCACGCCGCTGCCGCCGCTGCCGCCTGAGGTGCGCGACGAGATCCGGCGCAACGTGAGCGGGGACCTCAAGAAGATCGGCATGGGCGCGGGCCTGGTGCTCCTCTTCGTGCCGCTCTTCATCCTGACGATCGTCGCCAAGTTCTTCATCGACCGCTCGCGCGCGGCCCAGCGGCTGGCCGACCTGAAGCGCAAGGAGGCCGAGTACCACCGCATGAGCCAGCAGGTGACGGAGGCGAAGCTGCAGGCGCTGCAGGCGCAGGTCGAGCCGCACTTCCTCTACAACACGCTCGCCAACGTGCAGGCGCTCACCGAGGTCGACCCTCAGCGCGCCCACACGATGGTGGGCCACCTCATCCAGTACCTGCGCAACGCGCTTCCCAAGATGCGCGAGTCGATCTCCTCCGTCGGCCAGGAGGTCGAGCTGGTGCGCGCCTACCTCAACATCCTGCAGATGCGCATGGGCAAGCGCCTCTCCTTCGAGATCTCGGTGCCGGAGAGCCTCCTCGCCACGCCCTTCCCGCCGCTGATGCTGCCCTCGCTCGTCGAGAACGCCATCAAGCACGGGCTGGAGCCGCAGCGCGAGGGAGGCAGCGTGATCATCACGGCGCAGGCGCAGGACGGGCGGCTGAGGCTCGTGGTGTCGGACACCGGCCGCGGCTTCGGCGACACCGTCGGCGCCGGCGTGGGCCTCGAGAACATCCGCGAGCGGCTCAAGGCGCTCTACGGCGACACGGCCAACCTCACGCTGGAATCCAACTCCCCCAGCGGCGTCATCGCGACGATCGAAGTGCCGCTCGACGGGCTGCGCGCGCCGGCCGCGATGCCGGGCGATGCGGGCGCCCCCGCGGCCGCGCAGGCCGCCGCGCCCAGGACCGCGGCCGGCAAGGTGCTCTCCGCCGTCGGCACGGCCGAGCGCACCTGGCGCAAGACCCTGTCCTTCGCCTTCGTGGCGATGGTCGTGGTGGCGGCCGTGGTCTCGGGGCTCCTCGCCTTCGGCGTCTTCACGGGCCACGTCCCCATCCAGGTGGGGTCCGAGACCATCACCGGGCCCGGCGGCGCGCTCCTCGGCGCTGCCGGCATCGCGATCGCCTTCGTGGCCGTGGTGATCGTGCTGGCCGTGGTGGCCGCGATCATCTACGGCCTCGGCTGGCTCTTCCTCGGGCTCGCGATCTTCATCCCGATCGTCGTCCTGATCGCCCTCTCGCCGGCGCTCGCGCCCGTGATCCTCGTGCTCCTCTTCGTGTGGTGGCTCTTCCGCCGGAAGGAGAAGGCGGAGCCCGCGCCCGCCACGAAGGTGGAGCCGGTGATGCAGCCCGCGCCGCCGCCAGCGCCACCGGCCGCCGCGGCCGCGCAGCCTTCGCCTCCGCCTGCCCCGAAGGACGAGCCGCCCGTTGGTTAGAATGCCGGGATGGCCTTCTCCATCCCGCGCACCCTCTTCGAGCCCGAGCACGAGCAGTTCCGCGACGCCCTGCGCCGCTTCGTCGAGACCGAGGTGCTCCCGCACCGCGAGCGGCACGAGGCGCAGGGGTTCATCGACCGCGAGGTGTGGCTGAAGGGCGGCGCGGCCGGCTTCCTCTGCCCCACGATGCCGGAGGAATACGGCGGCGCCGGAGCGGACCGGCGCTTCAGCGTCGTCGTCTTCGAGGAGACGGCGCGCCTGGGCGCCGTCAGCCTGCTCGGCTGGTCGCTGCACTCCGACATCGTCGCGCCCTACCTGCTGCACTACGGCAGCGAGGAGCTGAAGCGCGCGTATCTTCCGAAGATGGCCGCGGGCGAGCTGATCGGCGCCATCGCCATGACGGAACCCGGCGCCGGGTCCGATCTCCAGGGCATCCGCACGACGGCCGTGCGCGACGGCGACCACTACGTGCTGAACGGCACGAAGACCTTCATCACTAACGGGTTCCACTGCGACCTCGTCGTGGTGGCCGCCAAGACCGACACCTCGCGCGGCGCTTCGGGCACGACGCTCTTCGTGGTCGACACCACGATGGCCGGCTTCACGAAGGGCCGCCGCCTCGAGAAGGTGGGCCTCAAGGCGCAGGACACGGGCGAGCTCTTCTTCGACGGCGTGCGCGTGCCCGCGGGCAACCGCCTGGGGGAAGAGGGCAGGGGCTTCGCCTGCCTCATGCAGGAGCTGCCGTGGGAGCGCCTGCAGATCGCGATCACCGCGATCGCGCTGGCCGAAGCCGCCCTCGACTGGACCATCGCCTACTGCCGCGACCGCAAGGCCTTCGGCAAGGCCATCCTCGAGTTCCAGAACACGCGCTTCTCGCTCGCCGAGGCCAAGACGGAGCTGCAGGTGGCGCGCGTCTTCGTCGACCGCTGCGTCGAGTTGGTCCTCGAGGGCAAGCTCGACACCGCCACGGCTTCCATGGCCAAGTACTGGTGCACGGACCTGCAGTGCAAGGTGATCGACGCGTGCCTGCAGCTGCACGGCGGCTACGGCTACATGTGGGAATACCCCATCGCGCGCGCCTGGGCCGACTCGCGGGTGTCGCGCATCTATGGCGGCGCCAACGAGATCATGAAGGAAGTCATCTCCCGCTCGCTCTGACCCGAAGGAGTCGCGATGATCAACCTGGCCCTGGGCCTGGAGCGGGGGGCGGCCCAGAACCCCGCCAAGCCGGCGATCCACTTCCTCGACCGCACGATCACCTACGGCGAGCTGGACGCGGCCGCCAACCGCGTGGCGAACGGGCTTCGCGCGATGGGCATCGGGCGGGGCGACAACGTGGTCATCGCCTGCCCCAACCTGCCGTACTTCCCCATCGTCTACT
>JBBIJT010000109.1:0-11977 GCA_037445795.1 Betaproteobacteria bacterium
CGTGCACCCGACCCTCATCCCGGCCCGGCGCCTCATCGCCAACGTGGAGGGCGTGATGAACGCGATCCTGGTGAAGGGCGACGCGGTGGGCCCCACGATGTACTACGGGCGCGGCGCCGGGGCCGAGGCCACGGCGAGCGCCGTGGTGGCGGACCTCGTGGACGTCACGCGCATGGCCACCGCCGACCCGGAGCACCGCGTGCCCCACCTCGCGTTCCAGCCCGACCGCCTCTCGGACGCGCCCATCCTCCCGATGGAGGACGTCGAGACCGCCTACTACCTGCGCCTTCGCGCGCTCGACCGCCCCGGCGTGCTGGCCGACGTGACGCGCATCTGCGCCGACCGCGCCATCTCCATCGACGCCATCTTCCAGAAGGAGGCGGGGGAGGGCGAGGAGCAGGTCGACGTGGTGATCCTCACGCACCAGGCGCGCGAGCGCGACGTGAACGGCGCCATCCGCGCCATCGAGGCGCTGCCGACCATTCCCGTGCCCGTGGTGAGGATCCGGCTGGAAGAGCTCCTGTGAGCCGGCCATGAAATACGTCAGCACCCGCGGCCGCGCCGCGAACCAGTCCTTCACCGACATCCTTCTCGAGGGCCTCGCAGCCGACTGCGGCCTGGCGGTTCCGGAGCAGTGGCCGCGCATCACCCGGCCGAAGCTCGACGCGATGCGCGACCTGGCCTACCCGCAGCTCGCGTTCGAGGTCCTGCGCTTCTTCGCGGACGACTTCCCCGGCGCGGAGCTGAAGCGCATCGTCGAGCGCTCCTACACGAAGGAGGCCTTCGGCACGCCCGAGATCACGCCCCTCAAGACCCTGGAGCCCAACCTCCACCTCCTCGCGTGCTCCAACGGCCCGACCCTCGCCTTCAAGGACATCGCGATGCAGCTTCTCGGGAACCTGTTCGAGAGCGTGCTCGCGAGGCAGGGGCGCAGCCTGAGCATCGTGGGGGCGACGAGCGGCGACACGGGCTCCTCGGCGGAGCACGCGCTCAAGGGCAAGACGGGGGTGAAGGTCTTCATGCTCTCTCCGCAGGGGCGCATGAGCCCGTTCCAGCGGGCCCAGATGTACGGCCTGCAGGAGCCCAACATCTTCAACATCGCGGTCGAGGGCGTGTTCGACGACTGCCAGGACATGGTGAAGGCGGTCAACGCCGACGCCGCGTTCAAGGAGCGCCACGCCATCGGCGCGGTGAACTCGATCAACTGGGCGCGCGTCGTGGCCCAGGTGGTGTACTACTTCAAGGGTTACTTCGCCGCCACGCGCGCCAACGGCGAGCCGGTCTCGTTCGCCGTGCCCTCGGGCAACTTCGGCAACATCTTCGCGGGGCACGTGGCGAGGCGCATGGGGCTTCCCATCAAGCGCCTCGTCCTCGCCACCAACGAGAACGACGTGCTCGACGAGTTCTTCCGCACCGGCCGCTACCGGCCGCGGGGGACCAGCGAGACGGTCGCCACGTCGAGCCCCTCGATGGACATCTCGAAGGCCTCCAATTTCGAGCGCTTCGTGTGGGACATGGTGGACCAGGACGGCGACAAGGTCGCCTGGCTCTGGAGGCAACTGGAGGAGAAGGGCGGCTTCGACCTGTCCACCGACCGGGCCTGGGAGCGCATCGAGGAGGACTCGGGGTTCGTCTCCGGCCGCAGCCTCCACGCCGACCGCATCGCCACGATCCGGCAGGTGAAAAAGGACTACGGCGTCGTGATCGACCCGCACACCGCCGACGGCGTGAAGATCGCGATGCGCATCCGCGACCGCGGCACGCCCATGGTGTGCGTGGAGACGGCGCTTCCGGCCAAGTTCGAGGCCACCATCGTCGAGGCCCTGGGGGAGAAGCCGCCGCGGCCCGCGGGATTCGAGGGGATCGAGGACTTGCCGCAGCACTGCGACGCGATGGGCGTCGACCCCGAGGCGCTCAAGGCCTACATCGCCGCCCGGGCGTGACCGTCACGGCCGCGCGCGTCCCGCCGCAAGGTCGGGCCGTCTCGACAGGCGCCCTGTCGGGCTAGCGAATTACCAGGGCGAGAAGCAGCAGAAGCAGCAGGGCGCCGAGCGCCACGCCTATTCCCCTGGCAACGGACGCAGCACCGCCGCTGCCTTCCTCCTCCTTCACCACGTCCGCGCTCTTTCTGCGGATGGCAATGACGATTGCCGCGACCAGCAATGCGATGAATCCGCCCATCAGGTATTTTCCGTTCCACCACTCGACCAGGCTCGGGTGACCCATTCCCCAGATCATGGCGGGCAACAGAACGGCGGCGGCGATCACCGTTCCGACGGCACCGAGGACCCCCCTCAATTTCGGCATCGCCTGTTTCCTTCCGCTAGAAGCGGAACCTCTGGATGGGCAGGTTCCCGGAAGGCAGCCCGAGGATCGCCGTATCCGCTCCCTGGAACTGGATCGTCACGGGAGCGACGTTGCCGTTGACCAGGCCGGCCGGCTTGTACGCGCCGGTCAGCGTCTGCCCGTTGGCGAACTCGAGCCACGTGCCCTGGTAGGCGCGCGCATCGGATACCGACCCCTGCGAGACGTACCACACGGGGTCGCCCGAGGCGTCGTACATGTAGCCGGCGATGAAGGCCTGGTTGCCCTGCCACTCGAGGAAGAAGCCGCGCCCGTTGTCGCCGGGGCCTCCCCACCACCATCCCGATTCCGGCTGGTTCGCGAGCGGCGCGGTGTCGGTGCCCTCGGCCCCGAAGGCGAAGCGCTGGATCGCCACCGTTCCGCCGGGCCACACGAGCGTGCCGTGCTGCGCGTCGTTGAAGGCGAGCGTGATGGCGCCCGCGCTCGGACGCTGCGCGTTGGCGCGGTAGGGGCCGGTGAGGGTGACGCCGCTGCCGAAGGCGAGGAGCTGGCCGTTGAACACGGAGCCATCGAGCGAGGAGGGGCCGGCGGCCACGTACCACGTCGCGCGCCCCGAGGCGTCGTACAGGTAGGAGGCCACGAACAGGTTGTTGCCACGCGCCTCGATGGAGTAGCCGCGCCCGCTCTCGTTGGGGTTCCACCACCAGCCGGTCTGCGGCGGCTGGGGCTGGCAGACCTGGCTACCGGGCACGGTGGCGACGCTGCGGTTGAGGCCGCCGTTCAGCATCGTCGAGGCGCTCGAGCCGTAGCCCACGTAGAACGTCGCGCCGCCGATGTTGGCGGCCGGTATGCCGTTGATCAGGTTCACGGCCTGGCCCTGCGCGGAAAGCACGCCCGTGACGTAGGCCTGGATGCTGGAGGCGGAGACCGCCTGCAGCTGGCCGGAGGAGTCGAGCTGCGCCAGCACGCAGGCCACGGCGGTGTCCTTCGCGCCGCCCGCGGACTTCGCCTTGCCGATCACGAGGGGTGGCGAGTCGCCCGGCGCACGCTTCACGATGGACGCAGGCGCCACCGCGAAGGCGAAGACGCTGCCGGTGGTGCCCACGTCCTGCGCGCGGTACTGCAGCTGGGCGGTGAGGGTCGAGCCGCCGCCCGAGGCCACGACGAGGAACACGGGGACCCTGTCCGAAGGAATCGTCGTGGCGCTGCCCGGGTCGAGGTCGAGGAACCAGTTGTTCGCCTCGATGCTGCCGCCCCCTCCCTCGCGTAGCACGACGACGGGCGTGGGCCGTTCGACGAACGTCCCATCGCCGAGCCGCCCGTCGAGGTTTCGGCCCCACGCGAACGAGCTTCCGTCCTTTCGCAAGGCGAGGCCATTCGATCCGCCGCCGGAGATGGCCGCCACGTTCGCGAGGCCGGGGATGGGCACCGGCGAGTGTTGTCCTTCTCCGGACCCGTCGCCGAGTTGGCCGGACCAGTTCGCGCCCCACGCACGCGCCGTCGCATCGGCCATCACGGCCAGCGAGAAGGAGCCGCCCGCGCCGATCGACGTCGCGCCCGCGAGGCCCGGCACCGCGCGCGGCGCCGCCCGCTGGGTCGTCGTGCCGTCGCCGAGTTCACCCTCGTAGTTGGCGCCCCAGGCCCACACGGTGCCGTCGCCGCGCCGCGCGAGCGTGTGCGCCTCGCCGCCGGTCGCCTCGCGCACGTCCGTGATGCCGGCCACGCGGGCCGGCGACAGGCGGTAGGGGGCGGCATCGTCTCCCAACTGGCCCGAGCCGTTGTCGCCCCATGCCCAGAGGGTGCCGTCGGCCCCGATCGCGAGCGAATGCAGGCCGCCCGCCCCGATGGCGACGATGTTCGAAAGACCCGGCACCTGGACGGGAGACGTCTGCAGGTCCTCGGAGCCGATGCCCAGCGGGCCGCGATAGTTGTAGCCCCAGGCCCAGACCGTGCCGTCGTTCCTGAGCGCGAGCGAGTGGAAGTAGCCCGCCGCCACCGCCCGCACGTTCGCGAGCCCCGGCACCGGCGCGGCCGTCGAGCGGCTCGTCTGCGTGCCGTCGCCCAGCTCGCCGAAGGAGTTGTTGCCCCACGCGAACAACGTGCCGTCCGACTTGAGGGCCAGGCTGTGGACGCCGCCGGCGGCGATCGACTGGACTCCCGTGGCGCCCGGCACGACGGTCGGGGTCGAGCGCACCACCCGCGCCCCGTCGGCCAGTTCGCCGAAGTCGTTGGCGCCCCAGGCGTAGATCGCGCCGGCGGCGGTCCGCGCGAAGCCGTGGTATCCGCCGGCGGCGATGTCGGCGATGGCGGGCAGTCCGTTCACCCTCACGGGCGTGTCGCGCTGCTGCGTGGAGCCGTCGCCCACCTCGCCGAGTTCGTTGCGGCCCCAGGCCCACACGGAACCGTCGCTTCGCCGGGCCATCGAGAGGAAGTCGCCCACGGCGATGTGGGTCACGCCCGCGAGGCCGCTCACGAGCACCGGCGTCGCCGAGGGCTCGTGCCGTCCGTCGCCCAGCTCGCCGCCATAGCCGTAGCCCCACGCGTGGACGGTGCCGTCGTTCTGGAGCGCCAGCGTGTGAAAGACACCCGCGGCGACCGCGGTCACACCCGCGAGCCCCGGCATCAGGAACGGCGCCGTGCGGTTCACGCCGGATGCGTCGCCCGCCTGTCCCGAGTAGTTGCTGCCCCAGGCGTACACGAGCCCGGTCACCGTCACCGCGACGCTGTGCTCGTAGCCGGCCGAGACCGCCCCCGTGGCCGGCAGGCCCGGGACTACCCGCGGCGCGGTCCGGTCCGCCGTCGTGCCGTCGCCGAGCTGGCCGGCGTCGTTGCGGCCCCAGGCCCAGACCTGGCCGTCGCCCGTCAGTGCCATGCTGTGGTTGCCGCCGGCCGACACCTGCCGGACGCCCGCGAGGCCCGGCACCTGCAGCGGCACGAGCGATTCGACGTCGTACCCCAGCTGGCCGGAGTAGTTCACGCCCCACGACCAGACGGTGCCGTCGCCCTTCAGCGCGAGCGTGTGGCCGGCGCCGGCGGAAATGGCGACCACCCCGGCGAGTCCCGGCACCGGAGCGGGGATCGAGCGGCTCGTGGTGGTCCCGTCGCCCAGCTGGGCGAGGTCGTTGCGCCCCCAGGCCCACACGGTGCCGTCGGACAGCAGCGCGACGACGTGGTTCGCGCCGGCCGACAGCGATGCGACGTTCGGCAGGCTGGGCACGCGAACGGGGGAGGTGACGAGCAGCGTGCGCCCGAGGCCGAGCTGGCCCGAGGAATCGTCGCCCCACGCGCGCACCGTGCCGTCGGAACCGAGCGCGAGGACGTGGTGGTCGCCCGCGGACACCGACGGCGCGGCCATCGCCGGCCCGTGCAGGGCGAGAGACATGGCGAGGGCGGCGGCCGCCAGGGCAATTCGTCTCATGGACTTCCTATCGCAGGCTGCCCGGCAGCACTTCGAAGTCGGCCGTGCGGTCGATGTCGCGCATCGCGTCGGCGAGCCCGGGCGGCGGGGCGGCGAGCTTTCGCGCCGCGAGGTCGAACCAGCCGCCGAGCGTCGACACGCGCGCGGCGAGCTCCCCGTCGAGCCGCCGGATCTCGTTGACGAGGCGGAAGCGCGAGTTGTCTTCGGAGACGCCCGCGAGGAGCAGGTTCACGCGCACGGAATCGAGGAACCGCACTTCGCGGTAGTAGTCCACCTCGTCGCGGCGGACGACGGGCCCGAGGCGGTGCCGGGCGAACTCGGCCGGCGTGAATCCCTTCGAGGCGAGGTAGAGGAAGCGCGTGTTCACCGCGAGCTGCACGTAGGCCGTGTTGCCGGCGTGCGCGTTGGCGTCGAGGTGCTCCCACGCGACCTGGAACTCGCGCTCGAAGGCCATCAGAAGAACACCAGCCAGGCGACGAGGAAGGTGAGCATCATGCCGCCGAGGATCGCCCCGAATACCGTGGCGAGCACCCGGCCGTCGGCGGCCCGCTGGGCCTCGAGGTCGTCGCGCGCGACGTGGCTCGCGAACTTCCTTTCGCGGAACGCCATCCAGATCACGCCCCCCAGCACGGCCAGGAAGGCGAGGAAGACGACGAAGAGCTTGCCGCCGAGAGTCATCGGTCCCCCGGTTCACGGAGCCTGCGTGCAGGTCGACACGGGCGAGGCGTAGACGAGCCGCGTGATCGGCTTGGTCTGCGAGGCGCCATCGACATTGTAGGCGAAGGAGCCGTTGTTCGCGTCGGCGAACGTGAACGTCCCGGAGCCGACCTGGGTGGCGACGACCTTCGACGGATCGAAGGGCTGGGCGTCGAACGAGGGCCCCCGCACGCGATAGATGGCGCCCGCGTAGGCGTTGGCCGCGGTGCGACGCGCGTCGGACATCACCAGCCACATGCCGTTGCCGTCCGGTCCGAACGTGAACCAGGTCACGAACAGGATCGTGCCCTGCTGGACGATGTTCACCCCCCACCCCGATTCGATGCCCGCGGGCGAGCGCCACCAGAGCCCCTGCACGTTGAAGTCGGCCTGCTCGGAAGGGTACGAGGCGGTCTTCCCGGCGAAGTTGGTCGGGCTGTTGACCGCGGTGCCGCCGCTTCGACCCAGGGAGAGCCTGCCGTCGGAGGGAAGCGCGGGATAGGTCCAGACGTCCGCGGATTCGCCGAAGTTGATGGTGCCGCCGCCGGTCGCCAGGAAGCCGTCGGGCACGACGTAATCCGGGGTCACGACCGCCGCGGCGGCGAAGCTCTGGGTTCCCACCAGCATCCGGTGCCCGGAGGAGTCGCCGGGCAGGTTGCCGGCGAACGTGAACGAGCGTGGCGCGGCCGTCCCGCCGGAGGCGACCAGGGTGTGGCCGGACAGGAATTCCTGCCCCCCCGCGAGGGCGACGAACTCGATGAACTGCACCTTGCCGTCGGGGGTGGAGAAGGCCTCGGAGATGGACCAGAGGTGAAAGGTGGCCGCGGCCGGCAGGGCGGTGGCGAGCAGGGCCAGGAAAACGGCGGCGAGGGACGCGACACGGCGCATGGCAACCTCCTTGGGGAAGGGCCGAGCGGCCCCGATACAGCGTGAACACGCCGCGCCATGCCTGAATTCCCCTGCCGCCCGAAATTGCCCGCGTTCGCCTACTCGTCCTCGGGGTCCCGCGGCGGCCGGCCGTCGTAGACCTGGTTCTGGCGGCGCTGCAGCCAGGCGTCCCGGGTGAAGCTGTAGCGGTCGATCGCGGCCGCCTCGTCGAGGATCTTCTCGGCCTTGAGCAGGCCCGCGCGCGTGCGCACGGCGTCGAGCGCGTACATGCTGTTGCGCACCGCGATGTCGGAGATCCGCCGGCTGTAGGCGAATTCGGGATCGACCCAGCGGGACAGCGCGTCGCGGACCGTCGAGGGCCCCAGGAAGGGCAGGACCAGGTACGGCCCGGAAGGCACGCCCCACCAGCCCAGCGTCTGGCCGAAGTCCTCGTGGCGCTTCTCGAGCCCCATGGGAGTCGCCAGGTCCCAGAGCCCGCCGATGCCCATCACGGAGTTCACGGCGACGCGCGCGAGGTCGGAGGCACCCTCGGGGACCTTGCCCTGCAGCAGGTTGTTGAGACCCGAGCTGAAGTCCCGCACGTTCTCGAAGAAGTTCACGACGCCCTCCTGCGCGAATCCCGGCACCGTGTCGGCGTAGAACCGGGCCACGGGCTTGAGCGCCTGGCGGTCGAGCGACTCGTTGAACTCGTAGGTCCCGCGGTTGAAGCGCTCCCAGGGGTCCTTCGGGGGCGCCCCGCCGGGCACGGATGCGCACCCTGAGGCGAGGGCCACCAGGGCGACGGCGGCGAGGGCCCTCATGAGGCGGCGGGGTGCAGGATGCGAAGCGACAGGTCGACGGCCTTCACGTCCTTCGTGAGCGAGCCGACCGAGATGCGGTGCACGCCGGTCTCGGCGACCTCGCGGACGCTGGCGAACTCGATGCCGCCCGAGGCCTCCAGCTCGGCGCGGTCCCCCGCGATCGCGACCGCCTCGCGCATGCGCGGCAGCGTGAAGTTGTCCAGCAGGACGAGCCGGGCGCCGGCCTCCAGCGCCTCGTGCAGCTGGGCGATGGTCTCCACCTCCACCTGGACCATGGTGCCGGGCGCGGCCGCGTGCAGCGCCGCCTGGACCGCCGCCTTCACGCCCCCGGCGGCGGCGATGTGGTTCTCCTTGATCAGGATGCCGTCGAAGAGGCCGATGCGATGGTTCGCGCCTCCGCCCACCCTGACGGCGTACTTCTGCGCCAGGCGAAGTCCGGGCAGGGTCTTGCGCGTGTCGAGGATCTTCGCGCGGGTGCCGCGCACCAGCTTCACGAACGTCCGCGTCCTCGTGGCCACGGCCGACAGGAGCTGCAGGAAGTTGAGCGCCGTGCGCTCGGCGGTGAGGAGGGCGCGGGAGTCGGCCTCGAGCTCGCAGATCGACGAGCCGGCGACGACTTCCTCGCCGTCGGCGTGGTGCCAGAACACCTCGGCCTCCGGGTCCAGCGACTCGAGGGTGCGGTTGAACCACTCGGTGCCGCAGAGCACCGCGTCCTGGCGGGTGAGGACGCGGGCGCGGACGACCTTGCCCTCGGGCAGCAGGGCGGCCGTGAGGTCGCCGGTGCCGATGTCCTCGGCAAGCGCCCGGCGGACGTCGGCGGTGATCGCTTCTTCCAGTGCGTGCAGGGAGTCGGGCATGGCGGGAGAATGGCTTGAAACGGGAAGGTTCCACCCCATTTTCGGCCTTGGAACCGCGAATTCCCCGGCAAATCCCGGGGAAATCCGTTGGAAAAAGGATACCACCGATGCGCATCGACAAGCTGACCACGAAGTTCCAGCAGGCGCTCGCCGACGCCCAGAGCGCGGCGCTCGCGCGCGATGCGGGGTTCATCGAGCCCCAGCACCTGCTGCACGCGCTCCTCGCCCAGGACGACGGCGGCGCCGCCTCCCTGCTGCAGCGCTCCGGCGTCAACGTCGCCGCCCTGCGCAAGGCGCTCGAGGACTCGATCGCGCGGCTGCCGAAGGTGGAGGGGCAGGGCGGGGAGATCGGTGTCTCCCGCGAGCTGGGCAACCTCCTCAACCTCACCGACAAGGAGGCGGGCAAGCGCGGCGACCAGTACATCGCGTCCGAGCTCTTCCTGCTCGTGGCCGCCCGCGACAAGGGCGAGTGCGGGCGCCTGCTCAAACAGCACGGCGCCGACCCGCAGGCCATCGAGAAGGCCATCCAGGCGGTGCGCGGCGGCCAGGCCGTCGAGAACCCGGAGGCGGAGGCGAGCCGCGAGGCCCTGAAGAAGTACACCCTGGATCTCACGGAGCGCGCGCGCCAGGGCAAGCTCGACCCGGTGATCGGCCGCGACGACGAGATCCGCCGCGCCATCCAGATCCTGCAGCGGCGCACGAAGAACAACCCGGTGCTCATCGGCGAGCCCGGGGTGGGCAAGACCGCGATCGTCGAGGGCCTGGCGCAGCGCATCGTGAACGGCGAGGTGCCGGAGAGCCTCAAGGACAAGCGCGTGCTCTCGCTCGACATGGCCGCGCTCCTCGCCGGCGCCAAGTACCGCGGCGAGTTCGAGGAGCGGCTCAAGGCCGTCCTCAAGGAGATCGCGCAGGACGAGGGCCGCATCATCGTCTTCATCGACGAGCTCCACACCATGGTGGGCGCCGGCAAGGCCGAGGGCGCCATCGACGCGGGCAACATGCTCAAGCCGGCCCTCGCGCGCGGCGAGCTTCACTGCGTGGGCGCCACGACCCTCGACGAGTACCGCAATTACCTCGAGAAGGACGCCGCCCTCGAGCGCCGCTTCCAGAAGGTGCTGGTGGAGGAGCCCACGGTGGAGTCCACCATCGCCATCCTGCGCGGGCTGCAGGAGAAATACGAGGTCCACCACGGCGTGGACATCACGGACCCGGCCATCGTCGCCGCGGCCGAGCTCTCGCACCGCTACATCACCGACCGCTTCCTGCCGGACAAGGCCATCGACCTGATCGACGAGGCGGCCGCCCGGATCAAGATGGAGATCGACTCGAAGCCGGAGTCGATGGACAAGCTCGACCGGCGCCTCATCCAGCTCAAGATCGAGCGCGAGGCCGTGCGCAAGGAGAAGGACGAGGCCTCCCTCAAGCGGCTGGAGCTGCTCGAGGCCGAGATCGCGAAGCTCGAGAAGGAATACGCCGACCTCGAGGAGGTCTGGAGCGCCGAGAAGCACGCCGTGCACGGCTCCGCCTCGATCAGGGAGGAGATCGAGAAGGTGAAGCTCGCCATGGAGGAGGCGCGGCGCAAGGGCGACTGGGCGAGGATGAGCGAGCTGCAGTACGGGAAGCTCCCCCAGCTCGAGGCGCAGCTCAGGAAGGCCGACAAGGCCGGCGGCGAGTCGAAGCCGAAGCTCCTTCGCACCGAGGTGGGCGCCGAGGAGATCGCCGAGGTGGTCTCCCGCGCCACGGGCATCCCCGTTTCCAAGATGATGACCGGCGAGCGCGAGAAGCTCATCCACATGGAGGAGCGGCTGCACGAGCGCGTCGTGGGCCAGGACGAGGCGGTGCGCCTCGTCGCGGACGCCATCCGCCGCTCGCGGGCCGGCCTTTCGGACCCCGACCGCCCGTACGGGTCGTTCCTCTTCCTGGGGCCCACGGGCGTGGGCAAGACGGAGCTCTGCAAGGCGCTCGCGGCCTTCCTCTTCGATTCGGAGGAGCACCTGATCCGCGTCGACATGAGCGAGTTCATGGAGAAGCACTCGGTCGCGCGCCTCATCGGCGCGCCCCCGGGATACGTGGGCTACGAGGAGGGCGGGCACCTGACGGAAGCGGTGCGCCGCAAGCCCTACTCGGTGATCCTCCTCGACGAGATCGAGAAGGCGCACCCGGACGTGTTCAACGTGTTGCTGCAGGTCCTCGACGACGGCCGCATGACGGACGGCCAGGGCCGTACCGTGGACTTCAAGAACACCGTGGTGGTGATGACCTCGAACCTCGGCAGCCAGATGATCCAGGCGATGGCGGGCTCGGACCCGACGCTCGTGAAGACCGCCGTCATGGCCGAGGTGAAGACGCAGTTCCGCCCGGAGTTCGTGAACCGCATCGACGAGATCGTGGTCTTCCACGCCCTCGGCGAGGAGCATATCCGGGACATCGCGCGGATCCAGCTTCGCTACCTCACTGCGCGTCTCGCGAAGCTCGACATGGGCCTCGAGGTGTCGGAGGCGGCGCTCGCCGAGCTCGCCAAGGCGGGCTTCGACCCGGTGTACGGGGCGCGGCCGCTCAAGCGGGCCATCCAGCAGTCGGTGGAGAACCCGCTCGCGAAGGAGATCCTCGAGGGACGCTTCGCGGCCAAGGACACCATCCTTGTCAGTTGCGGCCCGTCCGGAATAGTGTTCGGGAAGGCCGGGGCGAAGTCGAAGAAGGCCGCATAAGCGCGCCCGCGGCCTCCTTCCCCGAGGGGGACCATGGCATCACGCGAAGAAACCCATTACGCGACGCTCGGCGTGCCGCGCGATGCGCGGCCCGGCGAGATCGCGCGCGCCCACGACCGCCTGACCGAGGAGTTCCGCAGGGACACGACGCCGCCCGACCCGCGGCGCGAGGCGCGCGTTCGCGAGGCGTTCGCCGTGCTCTCGGACGAGTCGCGACGCGCCGAGTACGACCGCGCGCTGGACGCCGCGCCGTCGCCCGGCCGGCGGCCCCGCCCTTCCGCGCCGCAATGAACACGTCAAACCCGC
>JBBIJT010000110.1:0-11800 GCA_037445795.1 Betaproteobacteria bacterium
GTGTGGCCCGTGGGGGCGGGCGGGGCCTCGGGCGCGGCGGCCGGGGCGGGCGCGGCGGCGGGGGCGCCGCCGGGGGCGACCATCGCCATATGCGGGGCCGCCATGACGACCGGCGCGTTGGCGCCGGTGCGGCTGATGCGCACCCGCTCCTCGCCTTCGGTGATCTCCAGCTCCCCGATGCCCGACTCCTGCACCAGGTCGATCAGCTTCTTGAGCTTCCTCAGGTCCATCGTGCTCCTCCGGGGCGGTGCCTCAGCCCTTCGTGGGGGCCAGGCGCGCCAGGGCGGCCTCCAGCGCCAGCTCGTAGCTCTGCACGCCCAACCCGGAGATCACGCCGACCGCCAGGTCGGAGAAATACGAATGCTTCCGGAAGGGCTCGCGCGCGTGGACGTTCGAGAGGTGGACCTCGATGAACGGGATGGCCACGGCCGCGAGGGCATCGCGCAGCGCGACGCTGGTGTGGGTAAATGCCGCAGGATTGATGATGATGAAGGCCGTTTCGTCGCTTTTCGCCGCATGTACGCGCTCGATCAGCGGGGCTTCGGCGTTGTTCTGGAAGGTCCGGACGTCCACCCCGGCCGCCTGCCCGCGCTCGACGAGCCGGCGGTCGATCTCGGCCAGGGTCACGCGGCCGTAGACGTCGGGCTCGCGGGTTCCCAGCAGGTTGAGGTTGGGTCCGTGGAGAACCAGGATTCCGGACATGGCTGGCCAGTTTGCCGGAACTGCGAGCACGATGTCCAGCGTTCGGCGAAGTTGCGCCGGGTGACGCCCCGGTGCGATGCCCGAGCCGGGCCAGCGGGCACGAATCGCGCTTGGTGACAAGCGGTGGTTAGCGCCTACCAGCCAAGAAGCGTGCTTTTAAATGGAATTACGGGATTTTAGCCGCAGATAGGCTCATTTTCCCGTGATGGCCGAGAGCCGGCTGTCCAAGGTTGCCTCGTCGAATTTCCCGATGCGGGTGTCGATGACCCGGCCTTCCGGGTCGAGCAGGACTGTGTGCGGCAGGACACCGAGCCGGTTGCCCAGGCGCCGCGACAGGTCCATCACCTCGGCCTCGCCGTGCCACAGGGGGTAGTTGATGCCGAGCTCGCGGCCGAACGCCGCGACCTTGGCGGGGTCGTCCTGGGCGATTCCGACGAACTGGACGCCGCGGCCCTGCCATTGCGACTGGAGCTTCACGAACCCCGGCATCTCCTCCCGGCACGGGGTGCACCACGTCGCCCAGAAGTTCACGACCAGCACCTTCCCCGCGAACTGGCCGAGCATCCGCGCGTTGCCGTCCCCGTCGGCGAAGCGGGCCGACTGGATGGCCGCGGCGCTCACTTCCACGGGGCCCGGGGGCGGCGCGGGAGGGGCGGCCTGGCGGCCGGCGAGCCAGAGCGCGACGCCGGCCAGGGCGGCCAGCAGGCCGATCCCGGCGAAGGGCAACCATCCCTTCACCGTGGCGGGCTCCCGGGGGTCGGCAGCGCCCCCGGTGGCGCGCCGAAGGTGCGGTAACCCGCCGGGATCGTCAGGGCCACTTCCTGGGGAAAGGGCGAATAGCAGAGGCGGTCTTCCGCGCATCCCTGCGCGACGATCTTTACCACATACCTTCCCGGTTGCACGACGCTCGCTGCAAATGGGAGGTGGATCGTTACACGTTCACGGAAGATCGGCGATTTTCCGACGAACGGATCGTCGATCTCGAGGCCCGGCGGCAGCTCCGGATCACCCATCGGGAGGGTTGCCGGCGAGACCTGGAAGCGAAGGCGGTTGCGGTAGAGGTAGTAGCCGGGGGCGATGCGGTACTCGATGTCGATCCCGTGGCGCTCGGAACTCCCTCCGACGGTGGATCGGGCGTACACCAGGGTGGCCGAGGGCCGAAAGGCGAGGTTGGGGTCGAGGGGCTTGTCGGCGGGTGCGGCGAGGGCGGCGCCGGCGAGGCTGGCGGCCAGGAAGGCAAGCAGGGGATTCATGCGGTGGAGGTGGGGGACCCGGGAGCGGGCTTGCATTCGGCCTCGATCCACCCCAGATAGTTCGCGAAGCCGTGTTCGACCGGCAGGGCGATGATCTCGGGAAGGTCGTAGGGGTGCGCCTCGAGGATGGCCCGCTCGAGTTCCGCGTAGCGCTCCCGGGTGGTCTTGACGAGGACGGGAACCTCGGTGGCCCGCTCCTCGCGGCCCTCCCAGCGGTAGAACGAGGTCGCGGGCGCGAGGACGTTCACGCAGGCGGCGAGGCGGCGCTCGACGAGGTGACGCGCCAGATTGAAAGCCGACTCGGAGTCGGGTAGGTTTGTCAGTACGGCGATGATGCCCATGGTCGTGGGATTGGTGGGTCGGGTTTCGCGATGATTCGCCGGCGCGATTCGCCGGCCGCAAGGGAAGGAACGGATGAGGCTCCTGCTGCTCGCAATCTTACTGGGTTTCCCCATTCTGGAATTCGCGCTGCTCGCGCGCCTGGCGGAGACGCACGGCTGGTGGGTGCTCGTCTGGCTGGTGGTCGCGGCCATGGCCGGGATCGCGCTCCTCAAGGAAGCGCGCTTCGCGCTCGTGGCGCGCCTGGGCGCCGCGCTTGCCGCGGGCCAGTTCTCCATCGCGGCCGTGGTGGACAGCGCGCGGACGGTCATCGCGGGCCTCCTCCTCATCTTCCCGGGCGTCATCTCGGACTTCATCGCGCTCACGCTGCTGCTGCTGCCGCGCCGCTTCCCCGAGCCGGTCCACGTGCATGCGCGCGCGAGCGGGCACGTGATCGACGGCCAGTTCCGCCGCGAGCGATAGCGGGCACTCCCTTCGGGTAGAATTCCGCCTGTTTCGCCGGCGCGGCGCCGTTGCCGCGCGGCGTCATCCCCGTCACTCCCAGGGAATTCCCGTGTCCGATTCCTCCACCGCGGCCGAGCGCCAGGTGCGCCTCGAGCCGAGCGGCCGCACCTTCATCGTGAAGCCCGGCGAAACCGTCCTCGAGGCGGCCATCCGCGAAGGCGTGGGCCTGCCCTACGGATGCCGCAACGGCGCCTGCGGGGCCTGCAAGGGCAACCTGAAGAGCGGCCTGCTCGAGTACGGCGAGCACCAGTCGCGCGCGATCACCGACGAGGAGATCGCCGCGGGCAAGGCGCTCACCTGCTGCACGAAGCCGCGGTCGGACCTGGTGCTCGAGATCCGCGAGCTCGCGGGCCTCAAGGATCTCGCGATCCGCACGCTCCCGGCCCGCGTCGAGAGGATCGAGAAGCCCGCCGAGGACGTCGCCATCCTCTACCTGAAGCTGCCGGCGGCGGAGCGGCTGCAGTTCCTGGCCGGCCAGTACATCGACATCCTCATGAAGGGCGGCGTCCGGCGCAGCTACTCGATGGCCAACGCGCCGCACGACGACACCCACATCCAGCTTCACGTGAGGAGGACCCCCGGCGGCACCTTCTCGAAGTACGTCTTCGAGGAGATGAAGGAGCGCGCCATCGTCCGGTTCGAGGGTCCGCTGGGCTCGTTCTACCTGCGCGAGGATTCCGACAAGCCCATGATCCTCGTCGCCGGCGGCACGGGGTTCGCGCCCGTGAAGGCCGTGATCGAGCACGCGTTCCACAAGGGCATCGACCGCCAGATGGTGCTCTACTGGGGCGTGCGCACGCTGCGCGACCTGTACCTGCCGGAGCTGCCCGTGAAGTGGCAGCAGGAGCACGACAACTTCACCTTCATCCCGGTGCTCTCGGAGCCCGGCCCGGAGGACGACTGGACGGGCCGCAGGGGCTTCGTGCACCAGGCGGTGCTCGACGACTTCCCGAGCCTCGCGGGCTACCAGGTCTACGCGTGCGGCGCGCCGGCCATGACCGACGTCGCGAAGAAGACCTTCGTGGACGAACGCGGCCTGCCCGAGGACGAGTTCTACTGCGACGCCTTCACCTACGCCGCCCCCGCCCAGAACTAGCCCGAGGTACCTGGTACCTCAGGAGCGCAACCTTCGCTCCTCGCGCTCGCGAAGCACGCGGCGCTGCACCTTCCCGGTGGTGGTCATCGGGAACTCGCTCACGAACTCGATGTGCCGCGGCTGCTGCCAGGGCGCGAGGTGGGACTTCACGTGCGCGCGGATGGAGTCCTCGAGCGCCGGCGAGGGCGAGACGCCGGGGGCGAGCAGGATGAACGCCTTCACCACCGCTCCGCGCGTCTCGTCCGGGCTCGGCACGACGGCCGCGTTGGCCACGGCCTCGTGCCGGACGAGGCAGTTCTCGATCTCCGCCGGCCCGACGCGGTATCCCGCGCTCTTGAACATGTCGTCGCCGCGCCCCTGGTACCAGAGGTAGCCGTCCTCGTCGGCGAAGGCCTGGTCGCCCGTGCGGCACCAGTCGCCCGTGTACTTCCCGGCGGTGGCCTCGGGGTTGCGCCAGTACTCGAGGAAGAAGACGGGATCGGGGGAGCCGTCGGTGCCCAGGCGGTGCACCGAAACGTCGCCCACGGTGCCGGCGGGCACCTCGCGGCCCTCGTCGTCGATCACCGCGACGCGGTGCCCGGGGTAGGGCTTGCCCATCGAGCCGGGCTTCACGGGCCACACGCGATGCGAGTTGCCGACGATGTAGTTGATCTCCGTCTGCCCGAACATCTCGTTGGCGGTGACGCCGAGCTCCTCGCGGCACCACTCGACGAGCGCGGGGCCTACGGGCTCGCCGGCG
Source organism: Betaproteobacteria bacterium (assembly GCA_037445795.1). GTDB lineage: Bacteria > Pseudomonadota > Gammaproteobacteria > Burkholderiales > Usitatibacteraceae > FEB-7. Next base: position 4,634 of record JBBIJT010000110.1, read on the forward strand.
CTCATCATCGACCGCAACTGCAGGTCGAAGCGCTCGCGCGGGCGCGGCACGGCCTTCCTCATCATCTTGAGCGCCGTGGGGAAGAGGAACGTGTTGCGCACGGCGTACTTGTCGAGCAGGTGGAAGGCCTTCTCCGGCTCGAAGCGCCCGCGGTAGCCGAGGATGGCCTGCCCGTGGTGCAGCGTGGGCATGAGCGCGTCCCACAACCCCCCGGTCCAGGCCCAGTCCGCCGGCGACCAGAAGAGGTCGCCCGGCTGCGGGAAGCCGTCGTGGGAGCACTCGAAGCCGGGGAGGTTGCCGATGAGCACCGAATGGGCCATCAGCGCTCCCTTGGGCGGGCCCGTGGTGCCGCTCGTGTAGATGATGAGGGCCGGGTCGCGCGGGCCGGTGCCGACGCAGTCGAAGCGGCGCGAGGCGCGGCCGAGCAGCGCCTCCCACCCGTGCACGCCCGCCTCGCGCGCGCCCGCCACGCCGATCACGTGCGCCAGCGCCGGCAGCCGGTCGCGCACCGCCCACAGGTTGGGAAGCGTGTCCGGGTCCACGATCGCCACCTTCGCCTCGCTGTTGGCGAGGCGGTACTCGAGCGCGTCCGGCCCGAAGAGGAACGACAGCGGCACCGCGATGGCACCCATCTGGAAGCACGCGAGGTAGGCGACCACGGTCTCCGGCCGCTGCGGCAGCATGATGGCCACGCGGTCGCCGCGCGCCACCCCCAGCGCCGCGAGCGCGTTGGAGAGCCGGTTGGCCGACTGCAGCAGGTCCCAGTAGGTGAATGCCGCGGTGGCGCCCGACTCGTCCTCCCAGTAGAGGGCGAGGCGCGCCCGGTCCGTGGCCCAGCGCCGGCAGGTCGATTCCGCGATGTTGCACCGCGCCGGCACCTGCCAGCGGAACGCGCCGACGGCCGCGGCGTGGCCGTCGGTCATCGGGCGAGCGCCGCCTCGATCTGGGCGAAGCTCGTGGCGACCTCGTGCGTGGTCACGTCGACGCCGAGACGCCGCGCGATGTGCGTCGCGGAGAAGATGCCGCAGATGCGGCGGCCGCCCTCGTCCGTGACGAAGGTGTGCTGCCGCCCCGCCTTCTTCAGCGTGGCGACGATCTGGCCCACGTGGGCGTGCATGACGTCCGCCAGGTCGAGCGCCTCGAGGGCGGCGGCGGGCGTCATGAGGTCCGAGGCGAGGATCTCGTGGCGGCGCAAGCTTCGCTCCTGCATGAAGCGCACGGGCTTTTCCCCGAGCAGGTCCGTCGCCGTGATGACGCCCAGCACGCGGCGCTGCGCGTCCTCGACGAAGAGCAGGCGGATGGCGCGCGCCTTCATGAGCGCGTCGCACTCCTCGATGGTGCGGTCGACGGAGACGCTGCTCGCCGCGAGGCGGCGCAGGTCCGTCATGGCCTCGATCGCCGGGCCCTCCGGGGTGAGGCGGCCCGCGGGCGGCGGCAGGGCGACCTGGGCGCCGGCCTTCAGCGGGTGGTGGGAGAGGGCAGCGTATTCGCGCGTCATGGGCAACTCCTCCTGCAGCGGTGAACGGGTTCGACCCGGGGCCTAGCCCGCCAGTTCCGCGCCGCGCCGGAAATGGCGCACCGCCTCCTGGGGCTTGCCGATCCTCTCCATCAGGGCGGCGAGCGTCATGTGGCCGTCGTGCGTGGGCTCGAGGGCGAGGCTCGCCTCGATGTAGCTCTGCGCCTTGCCCCACAGGCCCTGGCGCATGCAGAGCTTGCCGAGCGCGAGCAGCAGCGCCGGGTCGCGCGCATGGGCGCGAAGCCATTTCTCGGCGCGCTCGATGAGCGGCAGGGCGGAGTCGCCCGCGCACTCGGCGTAGAGCGTTACGAGGCCGGGGTCCCACGCCGCCTCGAGGGCGTGCTCGACGATGGCCTGCGCCTCCGCGGACGAGCCGAGGGCCAGGTGGTGGCGTGCCGTGGCGCCGGCCACGGTCGAATCGGCGCGAAGCTCCGACGGCACCTGCTTCCAGCAGGCCGCGAGCGCCGCGGCGTCGTGCGACTGGCGCTGCAGGTTGCCGAGGTGGGCGGCACGGCGCGAGGCGGAGGCCTCCGCCTCCGACAGGCCGCCCAGCTTCGCGAGGGCCGACACGGTCGCGAGCACGTCGTCCCAGCGCTTGAGGGCCGTCTCGGCGGCGAGCCGCATGCGAAGGAGCCGCAGGTTCCTCGCATCCCGCCCGGAGAGGTCCTTGAGCACCGCGAGCGCCTCCTCGTGCCGGCCCTGGGAGAGCAGCAGGTCCGCGAGGGTGGTGAGCCGCGCCTGGTCGACCTCGGGCGCGGGACCCCGGGCCTGCTCGAGGAAGGCTTCGCGCTCGGTGAAGCGCCCCAGCTCGTGGGCGCTCCTCGCGGCGATGATGGCGGCCACGGGACGGCTCCCGTCCTCTTCCATCGCCGTGGCGGCCGCCTTCTCGGCGCTCGCGTAGCGGCCCTGGAAGAACGCGAGCAGCGAGTCGTTGAGCGCATTGCGGGCGCGGGCGCGGGCCCGCTCGGCGCGGTAGGCGCGCACGCGGGCGGGGATGGCCACGAGCGTCTCCACGAGCCTCGCGAGGAGGTGGAAGGCGAAGTAGCCCGCGAACACCAGCACCACGAGCAGGTTGAGCGAGAGCTCCACGCGGTAGGGCGCGGAGACGATCACGACGTAGCCGTCCGACTGGCGCGCCACGAGGGCGATGCCCACGGCCAGCGCGGCGAGGACGACGGACCAGATCGCGAAGCGCACGGCGGGCCTACCGCTTCTCGCGCGCGGCGCGGGCTGCGCGCACCGCCGCGAGGCTCGAGTTGATGTCGGGCGGGCTGATCGACACGGGGCTTTCGGCCAGCTGCTTCAGGGTTGCCGACGCCACCACGTTGGCGCGCGCCTTGGAGTCGAAGTACCGGCCGATCCAGGCCTGCGCCGCCCTGATGTCGTCGCGGAAGGAGGCCTCGTCGCGCGCGAGGAGCGCCACGCGGGCGGCCAGGAGCCTCAGCTTCAGGTTCTCGCGCAGGAAGTAGGTCTGCGCGGGCGACAGGAGCACGGCCTCGGAGGGCGCGATCTCGCGGATGCGCACGAGCCCCTTGATCTCCTCCCAGAAGTCGCGGGCGGCGCGCAGCCACCCGCTCTCGTCCAGCGTGCGCACGCGCGTGGCCGCCTTCGGCGCCTGCGACGTCTCGGCCACCACGAGCGGCAGCGTGTCGGCCTGCTGCACCAGCGCGTCGAGCTTCACGGCGATGCCCACGGTATCGACCAGGGGCAGGGCCTTCAGGCGGTCCATGTCCCCGTTGAGGGCCCTGCGGAGGTTGCCGACCTGCAGCTTGTCGGCGCGCGCGAGCCGCTGGTCGGCCGCCTGCAGCGCGATGAGCGCGCCCTTCACGTTGCCCGCGAGCTGCAGCTGCTGGCTCGCGAGGATGAGGAGCTGCTCGACCTCCGCGAGCATGCGGTCGTCGGCGCTCCGGGAGAGCTCGCGGTACATCTCCTCGACGGCCACGCGGCTTTCCTGCGCGTCGGCCACGCGCGACTCGAGCTCGGCGATGCGCGATTGCGACTCCTTGAGGGAAGCCTGGGCCTGCGCGAGCGAGGACTTCGACTGTGCGAGCTCGGCGCCCAGGTCGGCGAGCTTGCCGCCGGCCGACTTCGTGAGGGAGGAAAGGGCCTGCTGCGCGCTCCAGGCGAGCCCGAGCGCCACGGCCGCGGCCACGAGCGCCACGGCCACCGCCCAGCGCGCGCCGCGGTCGGCGCCGCCGCCGGCCGGGCGCGGGGGCCTGGTCGGGGGAATCGTCGTCGGTTCGGGAAACGGGGAACTCATGTCGCCTTTCGCAGGTTGCGCAGGGCCTCGACGAGGCCGGCCGTGCCCGGCCCGGTCACCACGACGCGGCCGAACGAGGCGGCGGCCCCGTGGCGCGCGATGGCCGGATGCGGCACCAGCAGCGCCACGCGCGACCAGGTCGCCCCGGCTCCCGCGAGCGCCAGGAAATTGTCCACTGTTTCGGCGCTCATTGCATGGACGGCGTCGACCTCTCCCCGGCCGAGAGCGGCGAGGAGCGCCGACGGATCGCTCGCGGGGCGATCGCGCCGGTAGGACTCGACGTAGCCGACCTCCGCGCCGCGCGATTCGAGCGTGGCGCGGAGGTGCTCGCGGCCGCCCGTCCCGCGGAAGATGAGGATGCGCCGGCCGCGCACCTCCTGCAGCTCCGGGCAGGCGAGGAGGGACTCGCTGTCGAAGCCGGTGGCGGGCGCGATCACGTTCGCCATGCCTGCCTCCCGCAGTGCCGCGGCCGTGGCCTGGCCGACGCCGGCCACCGCCACGGAGGCGGGCCACGGGCCGGCCCGGCGCGCGGCCGCCACGCCGTGCTCGGCGGCGTTGGCGCTCACGAAGATGGCGAGGGAAGCCTGCGGCAGCGACGCGAGCGCGGCGCGGCTCGCGGCCGAGAGCTCGACGGGAACGATGTCCAGCGCGGGGAAGACGATGACGCGGGCGCCCCCGGACTCGAGCGCGGTGGCGAGGGCTTCGCACTGCGCCCGCGGGCGCGTGAGCACCACCCCCAGGCCCGAGAGAGGCCCGGCGCCGGTCATTGCCGCGGCTGTGCGAGCAGGGTGAGCACTTCGCGCCCGCCGCGGGCCAGGATGCGCTCGCCGAGCTCGCGGCCCAGCGTCGCCGCGTCGGCCACGGCACCCTCGAGGCCCTCGCGAACGAGGCGGGAGCCGTCGGGGAGCCCCAGGAAGCCTTCGAGCGCGATCGAGCCGCCCGAGACCGTGGCGTGGCCGCCCAGCGGAACCTCGCAGCTTCCCTCCACGACGAGGCCCAGCGCCCGCTCGGCGTCGGCGGCGGCGCGCGCGGCGGGGTCGACGAAGTCCGCGAGCATCCCGGCGAGGTCGCCGCGCGAGGCGAGGTACTCGATGGCGAGCACGCCCTGGCCGATGGCGGGCAGGGCGAGCGAGAGGGGCAGCAGCTCGCGGATGCGATCGCCGAAGCCCAGGCGCTTGAGGCCCGCCGCGGCGAGGATGATGGCGTCGTAGTCGCCGGCCTCGAGCTTGGCGAGGCGCGTGTTCACGTTGCCCCGCAGCGGCTTGATGACGAGCGAAGGGTAGGCGCGCCGAAGCTGGCATTCGCGCCGCAGGCTCGAGGTGCCCACCACGGCGCCGGGCGGAAGCGAGGCGAGCGTCGTGTGGCGCACGGACACGAAGGCGTCGCGCGCGTCCTCGCGGGGCCCGAAGGGCAGCATCGCGAAGCCCTCCGGCAGCTCCATGGGCACGTCCTTCATGGAGTGCACCGCGATGTCGGCGAGGTCGTCGGCCAGCGCGACCTCGAGCTCCTTGATGAACAGGCCCTTGCCGCCCACCTGCGCCAGCGGCCGGTCGAGGATGCGGTCGCCCTTGGTGGTCATGCCCACGATCTCGACGGCGAGGCCGGGATGGCGCTCCTGGAGGCGCGCGGCCACGTGCTCGGTCTGCCACATCGCGAGCTTGCTCTCGCGGGTGGCGATGCGGATGCGTTTCGGGGTCACGGCGGGGGGGCGTGGCGCGGGAGCGAATCGGGCGGAAATCCTACCACGCCCGAGTGGCCGGTACGTGGCACACGTGGCTGGTTCGCGTGCCAGGCGCCACCAAAAAAAACGGGCACTGGCGTGCCCGTTGAACTTGGCCTCTTGGAGCGATTCCGATCCGGCGAGGATGGCTGCCGTCGCGGAAGTTCGGTGGAGTGCCGCGTGAGGCCGGGGGCGGGTCCACCGCCCGCCCCCGGGATCCATGGGATCAGTTGTAGGCCGATTCGCCGTGGGCCGTGATGTCGAGGCCCTCGCGCTCCTCTTCCTCGGGCACGCGCAGCCCGATGACGAGGTCGGCGATCTTGTACGAGATGAACGCCACGATGCCCGACCACAGGACCGTCACGCCCACGGCCTTCGCCTGGACCATGACCTGCGCCATGATCGAGTAGTCGGCCGGCTTCACGTTCGTGGCCGTGACCCAGTCGGCCACGAAGCCGGGGCCGCCGAGGTCGGGCGAGCAGAAGACGCCGGTGAGGATGGCGCCCGTGATGCCGCCCAGGGCGTGCACGCCGAAGACGTCCAGCGAGTCGTCCACCTTGAGCATCTTCTTCAGGCCCGACACGCCCCACAGGCAGATGGGACCGGCGAGCAGCCCGATGGCGAAGGCGCCCGGGATGCCCACGTTGCCGGCGGCCGGAGTGATCGCGACGAGGCCCGCCACGGCGCCGGAGGCGGCACCGAGCATCGAGGGCTTGCCCTTGAACATCCACTCGAAGAACGTCCAGGAGAGCACGGCGCACGCGGTGGCGAGGAACGTGTTGATGAAGGCGAGCACGGCGGCGTTGTTGGCTTCCAGCGCGCTGCCGGCGTTGAAGCCGAACCAGCCGAACCAGAGGAGCGAGGCGCCGATCATGGTCATGGTGAGGTTGTGCGGCGTCATCTTCTCCTTGCCGAAGCCGATGCGCTTGCCCACCAGGTAGGCGCCCACCAGGCCCGCGATGCCGGCGTTGATGTGCACCACGGTGCCGCCCGCGAAGTCGAGCGCGCCCCACTGCCAGATCATGCCGGCCTTGGCGTTCAGCTCGTCGACGACCTTGGCGCTCGTGTAGGCGTCCGGGCCCATCCAGAACCACACCATGTGCGCGATGGGCGCGTAGGCGAAGGTGAACCACAGCACCATGAAGAGCAGCACCGCGGAGAACTTCACGCGCTCGGCGAAGGCGCCCAGGATGAGCGCGCAGGTGATGGCCGCGAACGTGGCCTGGAAGGCGACGAAGAGCAGCTCGGGGATCACCGTCGCCTTGGAGAAGGTCGCGGCCATCGCGAACTCGCCCTTCATCGAGTCGAACGTGCCCTTGAGGAACAGCCGGTCGAAGCCGCCGACGTAGGCGTTGCCCTCGGTGAACGCGAGCGAGTAGCCATACACGCACCACAACACGACGATCAGCGAGAACACGACGAACACCTGCATCAGAACGCTCAGCATGTTCTTCGAGCGCACCATGCCGCCGTAGAAGAGAGCGAGGGCGGGAACGCTCATCAGCAGCACGAGCGCGGTGGAGGTGAGCATCCAGGCGATGTCGCCCTTGTTGGGCGTGGGAGCCGGCGCGGCGGCCGGCGCGGCCGCGGGAGAGGCTGCGGCCGGGGCGCCCGGAGTCGCCGGGGCGGCTTCCGCGGGCTTCGCGTCGGCGGGCTTCGCCTCCGCAGGCG
>JBBIJT010000111.1:0-11540 GCA_037445795.1 Betaproteobacteria bacterium
CGCAAGCCCGTGAAGGCGCCGCCCGCCGCCGAGGACCCGAAGCGCAAGCGCTAGCCGTGCCCGCCGCGGCTTCACCTACCAGGCCTGCGGATCGACCCGGTAGAACCGCGCGAGCTCCCCGTAGAGCTCGGGATGCTCCGACGCCATGCGCTGCGGCTGCTCGAAGAACGCTTCCGAGCACACGGCGAAGAACTCCGCCGGGTCGGTGGCCGCGTAGGGATCGAGGAGCGAGACCTCGCGGTTCGTCACGCGCTGCCGGAGGGCGGCGTACTCCTGTCCCAGCACGGTCGACCAGCGGGGGTGGCGCTGCGCGTCGACGAGGTCGGGCGCGCCGTTGGCGTATCCCTTCTCTTGGTCGAGCTGGTGGGCGAACTCGTGGATCACCACGTTGCGGCCGTCGTCGGGGAAGGCGGCCCCCTCGAGAACGTCCGGCCACGAAAGCACCACCTGCCCGTGGGACCACGATTCCCCGAGGTGCACACGGCTTTCCTCGCTCACCAGGCCGATGCGGTCGCGGCGCTCGCGAGTGACGACGAAGGGGCCCGGGTAGACGAGGATCTGGTTGAGGCGCGGAAAGCCTTGCCCCGGCCGGTTGAGGGTCAGCAGGCAGGCCTGGGTGGCGATGACGACCCGCATCTCGTCCGTGATGGCGAGGCCGCCGCAGCCGACGAACGACTTGTCCGCGACGAAGACCTGGACCTGCTGCTCGAGTTGCCGGCGCAGGGCGGGGGGGAGCCGGCGCACGTACGGCACGCGCTCGCGAAGGATCGCGCGCCATGCGGCGGGGAAGGGACGCTGGCGGATGCACTCGCGCCGTCGGCGGGCGAGCCAGGGTTCGAGCAGGATCCACGCCGCGACCAGCAAGGCGGCGCCCGTGACGATGGCGAAAGGCATGACGTTCCTTGCTGCGGGTGCGGGTCCGATCCAGTTGGGGCCGGGTCCCGCCGCTTTCAAGCGGCGACGATCCCCATGCGCGGCGCCGCGGAGTAACCTTTTGCGAGGAGCCCGCCCGTCGCCCGGGATGCGGCGGGCCGCGATATCGCGCCATGCCCGCCAACCTCTCCCCCGAGTACAAGGCCGCCGAGGCCGCCTTCCGCAAGTCGCGCGTCCCTGGCGAGCGCCTCGAGTGGCTGCGCGAGATGCTGCGCACGATCCCGAAGCACAAGGGAACGGAGCACCTGCAGGCCGACATCAAGGCGCGCATCAAGGACCTGGGCGAGGAGCTCGAGGGCGGCGCTCACCGGGGAGGCGCGCGAGGCGGCCCGGCGCTGGTGATCCGCCCCGAGGGGGCCGCGCAGGTGGCGCTCATCGGGGCGCCGAACGCCGGCAAGTCGTCGCTGCACGCGCGGCTCACGGGCTCGAACGCGCACGTGGCCGGCTACCCGTTCACGACGCAGCATCCGGAGCCGGGGATGATGCCGTGCGAGGACGTGAGCTTCCAGCTCGTCGACCTGCCGGCGGTTTCGCCGGAGCACGCGGTGCCGTGGCTCGGCGGAACGCTCCAGTCGGCGGACGCGGCGATGCTCGTCGTCGACCTCGGGGAACCGGAATGCCTCGAGCAGGTGCGCTCGATCGAGTCGATCCTGAAGGCCAGGCGCGTCACGCTCACGGCCCGCTGGCACGCGGGCGGGGACCCGGACGGCGAGGAGATCCCGGACGACGACCCCTTCGCCATCCGCCTGCCGACGCTCCTCGTCGCCAACAAGGCCGACCGGATCGCCGGCATCGAGGCCGAGCTGAAGGCATTCCTCGAGCTTTCCGGGCTGCGATTTCCCGCGCTTGCCGTATCGGCCGCCACGGGACAGGGGCTCGGCGAGATCGGGCCGTGGCTATTCCGCAACCTCGGCGTCGTGCGCGTCTACACCAAGGCGCCGGGGCACGCGCCCGACAAGGGCAGGCCCTACGCGATCCGCTCGGGGCAGACGGTGGCCGACGTCGCGCGCCACGTCCACCGCGACATCGAGAAGTCGCTGCGCTACGCGCGCGTGTGGGGGGCCTCCGGCTTCGACGGCCGGCAGGTGGGACCCGAGCACGTCCTCGCCGACGGCGACGTCGTCGAGCTCCACTCCTGATGCCCGGTACCAGGTACACGTACCCGGTACACGTACCTGGTACCGGAGCAGGCCGGATTACTTGCGGGGGGTGTAGCTGAACTTCTGGCCGGAGAGGCTCGCCTCGTACATGAGGCCGCCCTTGGCGACGGTGAAGGTGGCCATGCCCTTGTAGTACTTGCCGACGGTGGTGGCGTCGTGACGGCCGCCGCTGGCGCCGGCGGACGAGCCCTGCGTCGATGCCATGGCGCCGGCGGCCGCGGTGATCGCGACGGCCGAGGCGCCCGCGCCGAACTCGAAGTTGCCGCTGGTGAACTCCTTCAGGGCGCGCGCGTCCTCGAAGAAGACGATCTCGCTGTACGCCTGGCCGCCCAGCTGCAGGCCGACGGAAAGCTGCGTGACCGACGTGTCGCCGATGTGCTTGCCCTTCTCGTAGACGCGGCCCTTGCCGTAGGCGCCGCCGATGCCCACGCCGCCTTTGCCGATCGTCGGGAAGATCGCGTACCCGTGGGCCGTGTCGAAGAACTTGCCGCTCTCGCCGGCCTGCCGGAACACCTTGACGGTCTCGTCGTAGTCGTCCGCCAGCGCCGGGCTGGAGGCGATGAGGGCGAAGGCGAGGGGCATGGCCGTGATCAGTCGCTTGAACATTCTCTATCTCCGTGAATTCGCACGATGTGGCACCCGGGATGCTACTGGACTTCGGGTCCCGCGGGGCGTCGACCCTTGCGCCAGCGCATGAACGCGATCATGGCGATGCCCATGCCCAGCGCATAGGCGAAGATGGCGGCGGTGACGCCCGGCGGCATCCTGTTGACCGTCGCCAGCACCAGCGCGATGCCGGGGTTCCTCATCGCCGCGGCCACGGCGCCGGCCGTCCTCACCTCGGGATCGCCGCCCGCGAACGCCGCTCCGACGGCCAGGGCGATCACGGTCATCAGCGCGCCCGCGATGGCGGGCGCCCACCCCACGGCCGCGTGGATCGAGGGGAAGTCGACGATCCCCATGATGGCGACGAGGACGATCATGAGGTTGCCGAGCTTCGCGAGGGGACGCTCGATGCGTGCGGCGATGGCGGGCCGCCAGGCGCGCAGCGATGCCCCGAGCGCGAGCGGCAGGAGCTGCGCGACGAAGACCTGCCGCCCGATGTTCCAGGGCGGCGCGTCGAAGTCCTTGCCGAAGACCCAGTCGAGGATGCGCATCGTGGCCGGAACGGTGACCACGGCGAGCAGCACGATGGCCAGGTGCAACGCCGGGGCGAAGTCGCGATGGCCGCCCGCGTCGATCGAGCGCCGCAGGGCCACCGGCGCGCCGGGCGAGATGGCGACCAGCACGATGCCCGCCGCCACCACGCCCTGGAGCGAGAAGACCCTCACGGCGAGCACGGCCAGCGCGGGCACGGGCACCACGACGGCGAACACGATGGCCGCCATCACGACGCGGCGCTCGAGGGCCGCGGCGAACTGCTCGCGCCCGAGCAGGAGCCCCAGCGAGAACATCACCGTGAAGATGCCCACCGCGGCGGTCGGGCCGATCCACTCGAACGGAATGAGCATGGTTGCCGGAGCCCGTTGCGTCCGGGCGTGCCCTCAGTCCATCTGCGCGAGCAGGTGCGCGTTGCCGCCGGCGGCCACCGTGTTCACGGAGACGGTGCGCTCGGCCTCGAGACGCCACACGGGATGCAGCCACGGGAGCCTCGTGGCCTCCACGACCGGTATGCGCGCGCCGGGCCTCGCCGCGACCGCCGTCGCCGCCACGCGAGCGATGGCGGGGCTGCCGGCGATCACCGCGGCGAGCGCGGGAATGCCCGGCCAGCGATCGGCGCCCTCCGACACGACGGCAATGGCGTTCCATCCAGCCGATTTCACGAGGGCGGCGACCCTTGCGGCGCAAGCCGGGCTTGCCGCCGGCGCGAGGAGCACCGGGTTGCCCGCCGCCACCGCGGCCATCGCCTGGCCCAGCCACACGAGCGCGTTGTCGCCCTCGTCGCCCAATGCGACGGTAAGGCCGCGCGGATGCGTGCGCCACGTGTTTCGCTCTCCCGTGGGGCCCTCGAGCTCCTGCTCGCTGCCTTCGTCGAGCGCCCGCTCGCAGGCGACGGCGATCGCCTTCGCCTCGGGGCCCGCGCGCTCGCCGATCTCCGCGAGAACGGCACCGCGGTCCGCCGCGGCCGCAGATTGCGCATGCGAGGCCAGGGTGGCCAGCGCGGCATCGAGGCTTTCGGCGGCCACCGCGCCGGGCGGCAAGCCGAGAGCGGGAACCGGCTCTTCGCGCGCGGGCTCGCGGGCCAGCGCCCGCAGGTAGAGCGGGCCACCGGCCTTGGGGCCCGTCCCCGACTTGCCCTCGCCGCCGAAGGGCTGCACGCCCACGACCGCGCCCACGACGTTTCGGTTCACGTAGACGTTGCCGGCCCGGGCGCGCCCGACGATGAAGTCGATGGTCGAGTCGAGACGGCTGTGGATGCCGAGCGTGAGGCCGTAGCCCGTGGCATTGATGTCGTCGACCACGTTCGCGAGCCCGTCGCCGCGGAATCGCACGACGTGCAGCACCGGCCCGAACACCTCGCGCTCGAGGTTGCGGATCGAGGCGATCTCGAAGGCCACCGGGGCGAGGAAGTGGCCCGCAAGCCCCTCGTCGAGGGGCGTTCGCGCGATGAGCTTCGCCGACTTCCCGAGTCTCTCGACGTGCGCCCGGAGCCCGGCCAACGCGGCCGCGTCGATGATGGGCCCCACGTCCGTCGCGAGCGAGGCCGGGTCGCCCACGGCGAGCTCCCGCATCGCGCCCGCCAGCATCGTGAGCACGCGGTCGGCGATCTCCTCCTGGAGGTAGAGCACGCGCAGCGCCGAGCAGCGCTGCCCGGCGCTGTCGAAGGCGGAAGCGAGCGCGTCGGCCACCACCTGCTCCGGCAGCGCCGACGAGTCGACGATCATCGCGTTCTGCCCGCCCGTCTCCGCGATGAGGGGGACGTTGCCGCGCGCGGCAAGGGCGCGGTGGATGACCTCCGCCACCTCCGTGGAGCCGGTGAAGACCACGCCGTCCACGCGCGCGTCGCCCACGAGCCGCGCGCCCACCGTCTCGCCCGGCCCGGGAAGCAGCTGCAGGGCGTCGGCCGGCACGCCGGCGGCGCGCAGGAGGCGCACCGCTTCCGCGGCGATGAGCGGCGTCTGCTCGGCGGGCTTGGCGACGACGCAATTGCCGGCCGCGAGCGCGGCGGCCACCTGGCCCACGAAGATGGCCAACGGGAAGTTCCAGGGGCTGATGCAGGCCACCACGCCCAGCGGCGCGGGCAGCGGCTCCTCGCGCAGGCGAAGCGCGTAGTAGCGGCAGAAGTCGACGGCCTCGCGAACCTCGCCCACGGCGTTGGGCAGGGTCTTTCCCGCCTCGCGCACGGCGAGGTGGATGAGGCGCGCGAGGTTCTCCTCGAGGAGGTCCGCGGCCCGGTCCAGCACGCGCGCGCGCTCGGCGGGCGGTGTCGAGCGCCAGGCGTTGCCTTCGCGCGCGAGGCGCAATGCGCGGTCGACGTCCGCCGGGCCGGCGTCGGCGACGCGCCCGACGACGATCCGCGGGCCGGCGGGGCTCGCGACGGCGGTGCCTTCGCCCGTGATCGCGGATGCGCCATCGCCCGTCATCGGCGCGGCCGTCCACGCTTCGGCGGCCGCCGCGCGGAGCCCCTGTTCCAGCGAGGCGAGCGCGTGCTCGTCGGCGAGGTCGACGCCGCGCGAGTTGGCGCGGTCCGGGTAGAGCGCGGGCGGGGCCGGCACCCGCGGGTGGGGGCTGCCGCCGAAGGGCTTCGCCGTGGCGACCGGGTCCTCCAGCAGCTTCTCGAGGGGGATGTCGGGATCGACGATCTGGTTCACGAACGACGAGTTGGCGCCGTTCTCGAGCAGGCGCCTCACGAGGTAGGCGAGGAGCGTCTCGTGCGTGCCCACTGGCGCGTAGATGCGGCAGGGGACGCCGAACGAGGCGTGGCCCACCACCTGGTCGTAGAGCGTCTCGCCCATGCCGTGCAGGCACTGGAACTCGAAGTCGCGATTCGTGCCCGCGATCTCCATCACCTGGCAGAGCGTGGAGGCGTTGTGCGTGGCGAACTGCGGGTACACGAGCGCGGGCTCGGCGAGGAGCGCGCGCGCGCAGGCGAGGTAGGCGATGTCGGTGTGCGACTTGCGCGTGAAGACGGGGTAGTCGGCGAGCCCCGCCACCTGCGCGCGCTTCACCTCCGAATCCCAGTAGGCGCCCTTCACGAGGCGGATCATGAGGCGCCGGCCGCTGCGCCGCGCCAGGTCGAGCGTCCAGTCGACGACGGGCAGCGCCCGCTTCTGCACCGTCTGGATCACGAAGCCGAGTCCTTCCCAGCCGGCGAGGTCGGGGTCGAAGGCCAGCGCCTCGAGGAGGTCGAGGGAGATCTCGAGCCGGTCGGCCTCCTCGGCGTCCACCGTGAGGCCGATGCCCTCGCGCTTCGCGGCCAGCATGAGATCCTTGAGGCGCGGCAGCAGCTCCGCCATCACGCGCCCGTGCTTCGAGCGCGAGTAGCGCGGGTGCAGCGCGGAGAGCTTCACCGAGACGCCCGGACCCTCGAAAACGCCACGGCCAGCCGAGGCGCGCCCCACGGAAGCGATGGCGTCGAGGTAGATCTCCCGGTAACGGTCGGCGTCGGCCATCGTCATCGAGGCCTCGCCCAGCATGTCGAAGGAATAGCGGTAGCCGCGGGCCACCTTGCGGTCGGCACGCGAGAGCGCCTCGGAGATCGTCTCGCCCAGCACGAACTGCGAGCCGAGGTAGCCCATGGCCGCCTTCGTCGCCGCGCGGATGACGGGCTCGCCGACGCGGCCCAGGATTGCGGTGAGGGCGCCGTCGAGGCCCTTGGGGTCGGGCTCGGCGCGGGCGAGCGTGCCGGAGACCACGAGGCCCCAGCACGCGGCGTTCACGAAGAGGGAATCGCTCGCGCCCGCGTGCGAGCGCCAGTCGCCGCGCGAGAGCTTGTCGCGAATGAGCCGGTCGGCCGTCTGCGCATCGGGGATGCGCAGGAGCGCCTCGGCGAGGCACATAAGCGCGATGCCTTCCTCCGAGGAGAGGTCGAACTCGCTCATGAGCGCGTCCACCCCGAGTGCGCCGGAACGCTCCGCGCGCACGCGGCCGACCAGGGCGCCCGCGCGCTCGCGGATGCGGGCGAGGGCGGGCTCGTCGAAGCTGGCGGCGGCGCGCAGCGCTTCGACGGCCTGCGCTTCGCCCACGCGGCAGGCCGCGGTGATGGCATTCCGGAGGGGCGAGCCGGGTCTCGAGAAGCGGTAGGGCGTCGGGGTTTCCATGGGGCGGCAGACTAGCACGGCGCCGGCGCGCGTTCCCCCGCCTAGCGGGCCGCCACGGCGCGCCGCCAGTAGCCGAGGGTGCGCTCGCCGATGGCGGCCGCGTTGTCGGCGAAGATCGCCTCCAGGCAGGCGAGGAACGCCCGCGCCTCGGCGCCGCAGCCCAGGAGCGAGAGCGAGCGCAGCATGCGGCTGATGCGGAGGAAATTGTGCGGCCGCTCGAGCCACTCGCCGCTTCGCTGGGCGTAGCGGGTGCTGCGTTCGATGCAAGGGCCGGCGCGCGCGAGGCCGTAGAAGGCGAGCATCGCGTCGAGGGAGCGCAGGAGCTCCTCGCGCAGCGCCGGATCGGCGGCGAAGGCGTCGACGTCGGCGGCGGCCAGGATGGGCGCGTGGAGATTGGCGCCGCTCGGCTCCGGCAGGGGAAAGAGCCACTGGATGAAGTCGTGCGTGCCCTCGAGGCGGTCCGTCCCGAAGGCGCGGATCTCGTCAAGCGTCCGGCCCCGGTGGTCGGGACCCGCGTGGCGGTAGAAGCGCAGGAGGGCGCTCTCTTCCACGGCAGTCGCGCTCCGCCGCTAGCGCTTCGGGCGAAGGCCCACGGATTCGGCGAGGTAGCCGAGGCTTCGCGACTCCTCGTCGATGAACCTCGCGTAGTCGGATCCCTGCAGCGGCACCGGCGTCCAGCCGAGTTCCTTCAGGGCCGCCGTCCACGCGGGCGCCTGCGTCGCGGCCTTGACCATCTGCAGGACCTCGTCGCGCTGCGAGGGACGGATGCCCGGGGCCGCGAAGAGGCCGTGCCACTGCCCGAACACGGCGTTCGTGCCTTGCTCCTTGAGCGAGGCGATGCCCGCCGTTGCCGTGGGGCTCGAGACGGCCAGGGCCCGCACACGGCCTTCGCGGATCGCGGGGCCCATGTCGTGCAACCGGCCGGCGCCGGCGGTGGCGGCCGCCGATCCCGCGGCCGCGAGACGGATCCGCGAGGGATCGACCGCGAGCACCCTGGCGAGGTAGGCGACGAACAGGTGCTCGCCGCTGCCCGCGGGGCCGGCGCTCCAGGCGATGCTGGCGGGATCGGCCTTCAAGGCGCGCGCGAGGTCGGCATACGTCTTGAAAGGCGAGGACGCGGGCACGTAGACCACGTAGTGGCTCACGGCCAGCCTCATGAGCGGCAGAGCGTCCTGCACCCGCGTGGCCGCGCGATCGAGCTCGGCGGCGATGACGAGGTCCTGCCCCGCGACGAGGATGGCGCCCGGGTTGCCCTTCTCTGCTCCGAGGAAACGCGCGAGCCCCGCCGTGCCGCGGCCACCGGGCCGGTTGTCGTACTCGACCGTCTTCGCGGCGCCGACGGAAGAAAGCGCGGCGCCGAGCGCGCGCCCGGCGCGGTCCGAGTCGGAGCCCGTTTCGGCAGGGATCGTGATGCGAAACGGCAGCTGGGCGGCGGCGCCCGTGGCCACCGCGGCGATGGCGACAGCGGCCAGCATCCGGCGGAACGGGAAGCGAAACGCGAACGGGGAGAAGCGATCGATGGTCATGGCTGGTCGGCTGGGTGTCATCCAAGGCTATCATTGTGCGCTGGAACCCGTTCCCGACGCCGCTCCGATACCCCGATGACCCAGCTTCGAATTCCCGCCGTCTACATGCGAGGCGGCACCAGCAAGGGCGTGTTCTTCCGCCGCGAGGACCTGCCTTCCTCGACCGCCGAGCGCGACCGCATCCTGCTGCGCGTCGTCGGAAGCCCCGACCCCTACGGCAAGCAGATCGACGGCATGGGGGGCGCCACCTCCAGCACGAGCAAGATCGTGATCCTGTCGAAATCCTCCCGTCCCGGTTGCGACGTGGACTACCTCTTCGGACAGGTCGCCATCGACCGCCCGGTGATCGACTGGTCGGGCAACTGCGGCAACCTCACAACGGCCGTGGGCCCGTTCGCCATCTCCGAGGGGCTCGTCGCCGCGCCCGCCGACGGGATGGCGGTGGTGAGCATCTGGCAGGAGAACGTCGGCAAGCAGATCGTCGCGCACGTGCCGGTGCGCGGCGGGCAGGTGGTGGAGGAGGGCGAGTTCGAGCTGGACGGCGTGGCCTTTCCCTCCGCCGAGATCCGCCTCGAGTTCCTCGACCCGGGCGGCGGGGACGACGACGAGGAGGGCGGCGCGCTGTTTCCCACCGGCCGTGTGGTCGAGCGCCTGGAAGTGCCCGGCGTCGGGACCGTTGAGGCCACGCTCATCACCGCGGGCAACCCGACGGTCTTCGTCGAGGCTTCCGCCCTCGGGCTCGCGGGCACGGAGCTGCCGGACGCGATGAACGCCGATGCGGCGTTCCTCGCGCGCTGCGAGGCGGTGCGTGCCAGCGGGGCGGTGGCGATGGGGCTCGCGACGTCGGTGGCGCAGGCCACGGCCGAGCGGCCGGCCACGCCGAAGCTCGCCTTCGTGTCGCCGCCGCAGTCGTATCGCACCTCGAGCGGCGCGAGCGTGGGCGCCGACGACATCGCGCTCACGGCGCGCATCGTCTCGATGGGCCGGCTGCACCATGCGATGACGGGCACCGGCGCCGTGGCCATCGCGACCGCAGCCGCGATCCCGGGAACGCTCGTCCACCGCGTGATGCGCCGGGGGACCCATCCCGCGCAAGTGCGCTTCGGCCACCCGTCGGGCACGCTCGCCGTGGGCGCCGAGGCCGGGCGCTGCGGGGACCAGTGGGTCGTCACCAAGGCCGTGATGAGCCGCAGCGCCCGCCGGCTCATGGAAGGATGGGTCCGCGTGCCGGAGGCCGCGCGCGCCTGAACGAAGGGCACCGCGCCCGTCCTCCACGCCATCGACCTGCACCCGAACGACATGTCCATCCCACAAGCGCCTGCTCCCCACCGCCGCGACAGCGGTTCCCTCAAGCACATTCCGTCCCGTCTCCGCGACATCCTTTCCCTCGACGACTTCGAGACGGCCGCGCGGCGCCACCTGCCGCGACCGGTCTTCCAGTACGTCGCGGGGGGCGTCGAGGACAACGTCTCGCGCGAGGCGAACCGGTCCGCGTTCCGCGAATGGAGCCTCGTGCCACGCGCGCTGACGGGCGTCTCCGGGCGCTCGCAGGCGACGGCCCTCCTGGGCCGGGAATACGCCAGGCCGTTCGGGGTGGCGCCCATCGGCATCGCGGCGCTCTACGCCTACCGCGGAGACCTGGTGCTCGCGCAGGCCGCGGCGGCGGCGGGCATCCCGATGGTCATGAGCGGCTCGTCGCTCATCCGCCTGGAGGAGGTCGTGCAGGCCGCGCCGGACGCCTGGTTCCAGGCCTACCTGCCGGGTGACGAGAAGGTGATCACGGAACTGATCGAGCGCGTGGCGAGGGCGGGTTTCCGCACGCTCGTCCTCACGGCGGACGTCCCCATCTCCGGCAACCGCGAAAACAACATCCGCGCCGGCTTCTCGACGCCGCTGCGGCCCACGCCGAGGCTCGCCTGGGACGGGATCACGCATCCGCGCTGGCTGTTCGGGACTTTCCTCAACACGATCGCGCGCCACGGCATGCCCCACTTCGAGAACAACTTCGCGCATCGCGGCGCCCCGATCCTGTCGCCCAACGTGCTGCGCGACTTCTCGGACCGCGGCAACCTCGACTGGGGGCACTTCGACCTCATCCGCCGGCTGTGGAAGGGCCACATGGTGGTGAAGGGCGTGCTCGACGCGCGGGACGCGAAGATCGCGGTGGATCGCGGCGCCGACGCCATCGTCGTCTCCAACCACGGCGGCCGCCAGCTCGACGGCGCCATCGCGCCCCTGCACGTGCTGCCGGAGATCGTCGCGGCCTGCCCCACGGTGCCGGTCCTCTTCGACAGCGGCGTGCGTCGCGGCACCGACGTGCTGAAGGCGCTCGCCCTCGGCGCGAAGTTCGTCTTCCTCGGCCGATCCTTCGGCTACGCCGCCGCCATCGCCGGCGAGGCCGGCGTGCGCCACGCCATCGACATCCTCGCGAGCGAGGTCGACCGCGACATGGCGCTCCTCGGCATCCGCCGCCTCGACGAGCTTACGCCCGGGCACCTGCGACGAGTTCGACCCTAGCGCCCGATCCCCGCTGCTACGTCAAGGTGCGTATTGCTTGAGGAGACCTCCGCACGAGACCGACGCCGAGTCGAATTGGCACGGGGATGAGCGGAGAAGGGGAGGGGTGCGATTGGACGTTCGCGTTTTGGATTTTCGGCCGA
>JBBIJT010000112.1:0-11464 GCA_037445795.1 Betaproteobacteria bacterium
TTGATCCGGAAGCGGGGCCGGATTAGTTTCCATCCTTCGTAATCAGATTACTTTCCCGGCATGAAAGTAATCTGATTACGAAGGATGAAGATCAATCCGACCCCATTGCTCCTCGCCGGGCTGCTCGCTTCGGCGTGCGCCGTAGCGCCACCGGCCCCGCCCGTCGAGCTGCGCCTCGTCGCGCTCAACGACTTCCACGGCAACCTCGAGGCGCCGCTGCAAGGGTGGATCGTGCGCGACGCCGGCGCGCCCGGCGAGCTCCGGAGGGTCGCAGCGGGCGGCGTCGCGAGCCTCGCGACGGCGATCCGCGAGCTGCGCTCCGGCCGGCCCCATTCCATCGTCGTCGGCGCCGGCGATCTCGTGAGCGCGAGCCCCCTCGTCTCCGCCCTGTTCCAGGACGAGCCCGCGGTCACGGCGCTGGGCGATGCGGGGCTCGAGCTTTCCTCCACGGGGAACCACGAGTTCGACCGCGGGCGCGACGAGCTCGAGCGCCTGGCGAAAGGCGGCTGCCATCCCGTCAAGGGCTGCTTCGACGGCCCGTGGCCCGGCGCGCGCTTCCGCTACCTCGCCGCCAACGTGGTCGACTCCGCCACCGGCCGTCCCCTCTTCCCGGCCTACGAGATCCGCCGCTTCGACGGCGTGCCCGTCGCATTCGTGGGCGCCACGCTCCGCTCCACGCCCGCCGTCGTGGACCGGCGCGGCATCCGCGGGCTCGAGTTCGGGGACGAGGCGGATTCGGTGAACGCGCTGGTGCCCGAGCTTCGCCGGCAAGGCGTGGAAGCGATCGTCCTGCTGGTGCACGAGGGGGGGGAGTCCTCCGGCGGCTACGACGACCCGGACTGCCCCGGCTTCGGGGGCGAGATCGTCGGCATCGTGAGGCGCCTCGACCCCGCCGTGGACGTCGTGATAAGCGGCCACACGCACCGCGCCTACCGCTGCCGCGTGGACGGCCGGCTCGTCACGAGCGCGGGCTCCTACGGGATGATCGTGACGGCGATAGACCTCCAGCTCGATCGCGCGACGGGCGACGTGGCGAAGGCCGATGCGCGGAACGTCCTCGTCGATCCGGCCCGGTTCGCGCCGGACGCGGCGATGGCCGCCTACGCCGACCGGTTCGCGAAGCTCGCGGGGGAGCGGGCGGGCCGGATCGTGGGCACGGTGCACGGCGAGTTCACGCCGGTCGCGACGTCCGCCGGCGAGACCAACCTGGGCAACCTGATCGCGGACGCGCACCTCGAGGCCATGCGGCACGAGGGCGCCGCGATCGCGTTCACGAACCCCGGCGGCATCCGCGCGCCGCTCGCCTCGCGCAGGGCCGACGGCGGCGTAACGCACGGCGACCTCTTCGCGGTGCAGCCCTTCGGCAACACGCTGGTGGCGATGACGCTCACCGGCTCGCAGCTGCTTCGCCTGCTGGAGCAGCAGTTTCGCGCGCCGCCCGACCGGACTCGCATCCTCCAGGCTTCGGGGATCACCTACGCGTGGGATGGAAGCCGCCCCCTCGGCTCGAGGATCGCCGCGGCGTCCGTCGCCGTCGGCGGGAAGCCCCTCGACCCGCGGGCCCCCTATCGCATCGCCGTCAACAGCTTCCTCGCCTCGGGCGGCGACGGCTTCACGGTCTTCACGGAAGGCGCCGACGCGGCCGGCGGCCCGGGCGACCTCGATGCCTTCGAGGCCTTCGTCGCCAGGGCGCCGCGCGCGGCCGCCGCGCCCGAAGGCCGCATCCGCCGGCTCGACCCCTGAGCCGGCGCCGCGCGGCCCGACGCCTCGCTGCACCGCAACACTGCGGTCACGCTCGCGCGGCTAAACTCCCATCCCATGAACCTCTTCGACACCCCCGCGGGATTCGACGACCCCGTCGCCATGTGGATGGGCTGCCACCGGCGCATCGAGAAGCAGCTCAGGACCCTCTCGAAACTCCCCGCGCACCTTGCCGGCAAGGGCGTGGACGCGGAAGCGAGCAACGCCGCGCAGGCCATCCTGAACTACTTCGAGAAGTCGGCGCCGCATCACCACGAGGACGAGGACCGCGACCTATTCCCGCTGCTCGAGAAGCGCATCAGCGACGCGGGCGAGCTGGCGCGATTCCGCGAGCTGGTGGCGAAGCTCCAGTCCGAGCACGAGCGCATGTCGGCGTGCTGGGCCAGGTTGAGGAAGCCCCTGCACGGCATCGCCGACGGGATCGCCAAGCCGCTGGACGCGGCCGACGTGGAGGCCTTTCGCTCCATCTACGAGACGCACATCCCCTCCGAGGACGGCGCGATTCCCGCGCTGGCGAAAAGATACCTGACGGCGGCGGACCTGGAGGCGCTGGGGCGCTCGATGGCGGCGCGTCGGGGCGTGGCCTACCCGGCCTGAGTTCCCCTCTCCCCGAAGAGGCGGAGAGTCAGGCGGGCTGCGGCTCGGGCCTGGCCAGCAGGTAGGCGAGGAGTTCGCGCACCGGCCGGATGCGGTCGCCGAAGGGCAGGCGCCCCGCGCCGCGGAAGAAGAGGCCGTGCTCCAGGTCGCCCTTCAGCGCGGCCGCCAGCTGCAGGTCGATGCAGAACTGGCCGAACTTCGCGATACCGTCGCGAAGACCGCACGCCTGCAGGCAGTCGAAGGCGAGCGTGCACTGGGCGCGCGGCTTGCGGCGGCGCTCCATGACCGGGATCTTCTCGATGTACTTCGCGAGCCACGGCGTGCGCACGGCGCGCGCGGGCAGCCCCGCCACGCTCACGAACTCGACGATGTCCTCCGGCTTCGCCTCCGCCAGCACCTTCTTGAAAGTCGGGTGCGCGTCGCCCTCCTCCGTCACGGCGAAGGGCGTGCCGATCTGGACGGCGGCCGCGCCCAGGCCGATCAGCTCGCGGATGCGCTGCGGCGTGTTGATGCCTCCCGCCACGATGAGGGGAATCTTCTCGGCGGCGAGGCCCAGCTCCCGGAACAGGTTGAACGCCCCCTCGAGAACGACCTCGAAATCGAAGCGCTTGTCGTGCAGGTCCTCGACCTTCGCGGCGCCGAGGTGGCCGCCGGCATGGCCCGGGTGCTCGATCACGATGGCGTCGGGCAGCCGGTTCTTGCGCATCCACTTCTTGAGCACGACGCCGATGCCGCGCGCGTCCGAGAGGATCGGCACGAGCGCGACGTCGGGAAAATCCGCGGCGAGGTCGGGAAGGTCGAGCGGCAGCCCGGCGCCCACCACGACGGCGTGCGCGCCGCTCTCGCAGGACTGGCGAACGTAGCTCTGGTACTCGGACACCGCCCGCATCACGTTGACCGCGATGATCCCGTCGCCCCCGGAAAGCTCGAGCGCGGCCTTCACCTCGCGGTCCAGCGCGACGCGGTTGGCCTCGTCGATCGCGGCCTTGTCGCGCGACTTGCCCGTGGCCTCCATGAGGTCGGGGTGGTGCCGCCGCAGGTCCACGCTCGAGAGCGTGCCGACCGCCCCCTCGCGCGCGACGGTGCCGGCGAGTCGGTGAGCGGAGACGCCCACGCCCATTCCGCCCTGCACGATGGGCAGCGCGCTGCGGCCGCGGATGGTGAGCGGCGGGAGGTCGGTGGACACCTTTTCAGTCATCGCGCGATTGTCCCCGCGGGGGGCGCCTCTCCTTGGCTCATGTCAATCGGGCCCGGCCCGTCAGCCCTCGCGCCCGTCCAGGCGAGGGACGAGGTAGATGGGGACGAACCGGGCGGCCCACGCGGCGACGACCGCGGTCCAGGCGAGCGCCGCGAGCCCGAGCAGCACGGACCGCGCCGCGCCCCCCAGGGGCGCGAAATCGGCGGCCGCGCGCGCCGCCCCGACGCCGATGACGGCGAGGAAGGCGTACCACGTGAGGGGGTCCGCCTCCAGGGCCCTCCCGGAGTGCCCGAGCGAGACGCGCGAGACCATCCCGAGCGTCATCGCCGTGAGGTAGCCCACGGTGAGCAGGTGCAGCGGCCCGCGGCCGAAGAGCCCGGGGTAGCCGGCGAGAGTGGCGAGACTCGCGACGGCCGAGTACGCGAGCGCGACCGCGAGCACCGTGAGCGACAGGTGCAGCATCGCAAGGAGCCGCGCGCGGAAGCTCTGCGTGAGCCCCCACTTCCACGCGAGCCATCCCACCCACGCCGCCATCGGGGCATCCGCCACCCAGGTCCATCCTTCCATTCCGGCGCTCTCGAGAGCGAAGTGCGCCGCGCACGCGGCTCCCAGCAGCGGCAACGAAAGGGCCGGCCGGTAAAGGACGTATCCCGAGAGCACGCGGCTCGAGAAGAACGGGATCATGCGGTGGTTCACCACGAGGAAGACGGGCAGGAGGAAGATCCAGAGGGCCGCGTTCCTCGCGACGGCGATGCAGTCGGCGTGGAGCAGCGCGATGGCGAGCAGGAAGATCCCCGAGGCGACGGCGCCCGCGTAGAGCAGGAACACGATGGAGATCGCCTGGATGTCGCGGCCGTCGGCAGTGAAGGCGATTCGCGTGAGCGCGATCGTGCCCGCGAGCCAGCCGGCGAGGTGCAGCACGCCGCCCGCGACCACCATCTCGCGCGAGACCAGGAGCCCGACGTGGAAGAGGACGAGCCCCGCGATCATCGGAAGCGCGCCCGCGAGCCACTCGGCGCGTCGCGCACGCACGCCCGTCCAGTTGGGAATGGCGGTGAGGCCGAAACCGAAGATGAACCAGGGGAAGAGGCCGAAGGTCATGAGCCACGCGTGGGCCCACGCCGGCGGGACCGTCCAGGCGGGCACGGACCAGAGGCCGAGGCTGCGGCCGCCGATTTCCCAGGCCATGAGGAGCATGCCGGCCACGAGCTGCAGGGCGCCCGGCAGGAAGTGGACGCGGTGCGGGGCGCAGGTCCACGTCGCCCATGGCGAGCGCCGGTCGGCCGGAGTCGAGCCGCCTTTCGAAATCGGGATCATCACCGGTCCATTGTCCGCGCTGGGCGGCCAAGGGCCTTGAACGGGTTCAAGAAAACGGGGCGGGGCAGCCGCGCGACGCCCATGGCGGGGGTGCCGGCGGTCTCTGGCGAGACCGTCGGCCTTCCGATGCGGGAAAAGAGTGGTCGGGGTGAGAGGATTCGAACCTCCGGCCTCTACGTCCCGAACGTAGCGCTCTACCAGGCTAAGCTACACCCCGAGGCCGAAACGGGCGCTCGCGCGCCCGTCGGATATTCCCGTGGACTAGTACTTCCTTTCCACGGAAAAGTGAGCCAATTGTAGCAGACTGTCCTTGCAGGCGGAACCCGGCAGGGCCTCGAGCCGCGAGGTGGCGATGGCCGCCTCCCGGCGGGCGCAGTCGCGGGCGTAGTCGATGGCGCCGGTGCGGTCGATGGCGGCCACCACGGCTTCCAGGTCCGCCTTTCCGCCCTCCTCGATGGCGCGCCGAACGAGGGCGCGCTCGGCCGCGCTGCCCACCTGCATGGCCCGGATGAGGGGCAGCGTGGGCTTGCCCTCGGCCAGGTCGTCGCCGAGGTTCTTGCCGGTCACGGCGAGGTCGCCCGAGTAGTCGAGGACGTCGTCGATGACCTGGAACGCGGTGCCGAGGTGCATCCCGTATTCCGTGAGCGACCTTTCGACCGGCGGCGCGGCGTTGCCAAGGATGGCGCCCACCTGCGTGGCCGCCTCGAAGAGCTTGGCCGTCTTGTAGCGGATCACCTGGAGGTACGTGTCCTCGTCCGTGTCCGGATCGTTGACGTTGAGCAGCTGCAGCACCTCGCCCTCGGCGATGACGTTCGTCGCGTCCGAGAGCACCTGCATGACGCGCAGGTTCCCCACCTCGACCATCATCTGGAAGGCCCGGGAATAGAGGAAGTCGCCCACCAGGACCGAGGCGGCGTTGCCGTACTCCGCATTGGCCGTGCGGCGGCCGCGCCGGAGGCTCGACTCGTCGACCACGTCGTCGTGCAGGAGCGTAGCGGTGTGGATGAACTCGATGACCGTCGCGAGCTCGTGGCGCACGGGGCCCCTCGCGCCCACGGCATTGGCGGCGAGCAGGAGCAGCGCCGGCCGCAGGCGCTTGCCCCCGGCGGCGATGATGTACTCGGCGATCGTGCGGACCAGGGCCACCTCGGAATCGAGGCGGCGCCGGATGACTTCGTCCACCGCTTCGAGGTCGGCGGCGATGGGCGCGCGGATCGACTCCAGGGTGACGGGAATGTGGGGTTCGTTCAAGGCGGCTGGCGGGTCGGGCGGTCTGCGCGGGGCCGCAGACAAGTCTTTGACGTTGCTTGGGATTTCGCGTATTATAGCGGGTTCGCGGTGCAAAAGGCCGCGTTTGGTCAAACTAAAACGGGAGTTCAAGGCATGTACGCGGTCATCAAGGCGGGCGGCAAGCAATATCGCGTTGCCCCCGGAGAGAACATCAAGATCGAGCAGGTGCAGGCCGACGTCGGCGCCACCATCGTGCTCGACCAGGTGCTGATGGTAGCCGATGGCGAGGCCGTGAAGCTCGGCACGCCGACGGTCGCCGGCGCGAAGGTTTCCGCCACCGTGGTCGCCCACGGCCGGGGCCCGAAGGTCCGCATCTTCAAGATGCGTCGCCGCAAGCACTACATGAAGACGCAGGGCCACCGGCAGAACTACACGGAAATCCGTGTGGACGCCATCAACCAGTAACGGGTAGCGAACATGGCACACAAGAAAGCAGGCGGCTCCTCCCGCAACGGCCGCGATTCCGAGAGCAAGCGCCTGGGCATCAAGGCCTTCGGCGGCGAGCTCGTGAACGCGGGCTCCATCATCGTCCGCCAGCGCGGAACGAAGTTCCATCCCGGCCAGCACGTCGGCATCGGCAAGGACCACACCCTCTTCGCGATGGTGGCCGGCAAGGTGAAGTTCGCCCAGCACGGCCCCAAGCAGAAGAACACCGTGAGCATCGAGCCGGCGCAAGCGTAAAGGCTCCTTTCTCCCGGAAAGAGCCCCGTCCTCGCACGGGGCTTTTTCGTTTCCGGGCCCCGGAAAAAGACCCATGCCCGACATCGCTCTCTTCCTCGTCGCCAGCGCGCTGCTCACCATCGCGCCCGGGCCGGACATCGTCTACGTGCTCACGCGCGGCGTGAGCCAGGGGCGCAAGGCGGGCATCGCGGCCGCACTCGGGTTCGCGACGGGGTGCCTCTTCCACACCGCTCTTGCGGCCCTCGGCGTGGCGGCCCTCATCCGTTCCTCTGAACTCGCCTTCACGGCCGTGCGCTGGGCGGGGGCGGCCTACCTCGTGTGGATCGGCATCCAGGCGCTGCGCCACCGCGCCTCGTTCTCGCTCGCGGGCGGCGGCGACGCGAAGGCGCTGGCCGCGATCTACCGCCAGAGCGTCATCGGCAACGCGCTGAACCCCAAGGTCACGCTCTTCTTCCTCTCCTTCCTGCCGCAGTTCGTGAACCCCGCCGCGGGCAGCGTGGAATGGCAGATGGCCCTGCTCGGCCTCGTGTTCATGGCGCAGACGGTGGTGATCTTCGGCGCCGTCGCCCTCTTCTCCGGCTGGATCGGCGAGCGGCTGCGCGCGCACCCCGCCATCGGCGGGCGCCTCGGGATCTTCGCGGGCCTCACCTTCATCGCGCTCGGCATCCGGGTGGCGATGCCGGACATGGGCCGGCCGTGAAGTTCTTCGACGAAGCCCGCATCGAGGTCATCGCCGGCGACGGCGGCGACGGGTCGGCGCACTTCCGCCGCGAGAAGTTCGTGCCGCGCGGCGGACCCGACGGCGGCGACGGCGGCCGCGGCGGCTCCATCGTCGCGGTGGCCGACTTCAACCTCAACACGCTCATCGACTACCGCTACACGCGCATCTTCCGCGCCAGGCACGGGGAGCCGGGGCGCGGGCGCGACTGCAACGGCCACGGCGCCGAGGACGTGGTCCTGCGCGTCCCCGTGGGCACCGTGATCCGCGACGCCGACACCGGCGAGGCGATCGCCGACCTCGCGAAGGCCGGCGACCAGGCCGTCCTCGCCAAGGGCGGCAAGGGCGGGCTCGGGAACCTGAACTTCAAGTCGAGCACCAACCGCGCCCCGCGCCAGTTCACGCCCGGCGAGAAGGGCGAGCGGCGCAACCTCGAGATGGAGCTTCGCGTGCTGGCCGACGTGGGCCTCGCGGGCATGCCCAACGCCGGCAAGTCGACCTTCGTGCGCGCGGTCTCCGCGGCGCGCCCCAAGGTCGCCGACTACCCGTTCACGACGCTCAGCCCCAGCCTCGGCGTGGTGCGCGTGGACATGAACCGCTCCTTCGTGATCGCCGACATCCCCGGCCTCATCGAGGGCGCCGCCGAGGGCGCGGGCCTCGGGCACCAGTTCCTGCGCCACCTGCAGCGCACGAAGCTCATCCTGCACCTGGTGGACTTCGCCCCGTTCGACGAGTCCGTCGATCCGGTAAAGGAAGCGAAGGCCATCGCGCAGGAGCTGAAGAAATACGATCCGGGGCTCTACAAGAAGCCGCGCTGGCTGGTGCTCAACAAGGCCGACCTCCTCGATCCCGCCGAGCGCGAGAAGCGGGCGAAAGCCTTCGTGAAGAAGCTCGGCTGGAAGGGTCCGTGGTTCGTGGTCTCGGCCATCCGGGGCGAGGGCACGCGCGAGCTATGCTTCGCCATCATGGAATTCCTCGAGGGCGCTCGCCGTGAGTAGCGAGCTCGCCGCCTGCACGCGGGTGGTGGTGAAGATCGGCTCGAGCCTGCTCACCAACGCGGGCGCGGGCCTCGACCGCGACGCCGTGGCCGACTGGGCCGGGCAGATCGCCGCCCTTCGCGGCCGCGGCGTGGAGGTCCTCGTCGTCTCCTCCGGCGCCATCGCCGAGGGCATGAAGCGGCTCGCGTGGGCGAAGCGCCCCAGCGCCGTGAACGAGCTGCAGGCCGCCGCCGCCGTGGGACAGATGGGGCTCGTGCAGATGTGGGAATCCTGCTTCGCCGAGCGCGGGCTGCACACGGCGCAGGTCCTCCTCACGCACGAGGACCTGGGCGACCGCCGCCGCTACCTCAACGCGAGGACCACGCTGAAGACGCTGGTGTCGCTGGGCGTGGTGCCCATCATCAACGAGAACGACACCGTCGTCGTGGACGAGATCCGCTTCGGCGACAACGACACCCTCGCCTCGCTCGTCACCAACCTCATCGAGGCCGACGCGCTCGCCATCCTCACCGACCAGAAGGGCCTCCACTCGGCCGACCCGCGCAAGGATCCCTTGGCGACCCTGGTCGCGAGGGCGCGCGCCGGCGACCCGGCGCTGGAAGCCATGGCCGGCGGCGCGGGCTCCGACATCGGCAGCGGGGGCATGATCTCCAAGGTCCTCGCGGCGAAGCGCGCCGCGCGCAGCGGCGCGCACACCGTGATCGCCTGGGGGCGCGAGCCCGACCTCCTCACCCGCCTCTTCTCGGGCGAGCCGATCGGCTCGCTCCTCGTCGCCGCCACGCAACCCTTGGCCGCGCGCAAGCAGTGGCTCGCGGACCACCTGAAGCCCGCCGGGCGCATCACTCTCGACGCGGGCGCCGTGAAGGCGCTCACCGCCGGCGGCAGGAGCCTGCTCGCCATCGGGGCCACCGCGGTCGAGGGCGCCTTCGAGCGTGGCGACGTGGTGAGCGTGCTGGCGCCCGACGGCCGCGAGATCGCGCGCGGGCTGGTGAACTACGGGGCCGCCGAGACCGCGCGCATCCTCCGCAAGGCGAGCAGCGAGATCGAGCCCATCCTCGGCTACGTCGCCGAGCCGGAACTCATCCACCGAGACAACCTGGTCGTCCTCTAGGTAAACTGGCCCCACAACGACACCCAGGGAGACCACCGTGAACCTCGTCGACCGCGCGAAGAACCTCATCCTCACGCCGGCTGCGGAGTGGGACAAGATCTCCACCGAGACGCATACCGTGCCGGGCCTCTACACCGGCTGGATCATGATCCTCGCCGCCATTCCGGCCATCGCCGGCTTCATCGGCTTCTCGATCGTGGGCATGGGCGCGTTCGGCCTGTCCTACCGGGTGCCGGTGGTGAGCGGCATCTCGCACGCGATCGCGACCTACCTGCTGTCGCTGGGAAGCGTGTACGTCTTCGCTCTGGTGATCGACACGCTCTCGCCCAACTTCGGCGGCGAGAAGAACTTCATGCAGGCGTTCAAGGTGGCGGCTTTCGCGCCCGTGGCCTCGTGGCTCGCGGGCGTGTTCCACGCCCTTCCGGCGCTCTCGATCCTGTCGATCCTGGGCCTGTACAGCCTCTACCTGCTCTACCTCGGGCTGCCGCGCCTCATGAAGACGCCGGCGGAGAAGGCGATGCCCTACACGGTGGTGGTGATCATCGTGGGGATCGTGATCTCCCTGGTCGTGGGAGCGGTCGCCGGCCTCATGCTGCCCGGCCGCATGGGCATGGGCGGCATCTGACCCCGGCAGGGGCTCAGTCGGAGACGCCGGCGATCGGGCGCGGCCGCGGCCGCGGCCGGCGGCGGCGGCCGTAGGGGGAGAGCCCCACCGGCCGGCGCTCGTCCACGTCGAGGTAGATGGCGAGCTGCTCGAGCGCCATGCGATAGACGTCGCGCTTGAAGTCGATCACCGTCTCGAGGGGCACCCAGTAGTCGTGCCAGCGCCAGGCGTCGAACTCGGGATGGCCGCTCGCGCGCAGCGACACGTCCGTGTCCCGGCCGACCAGGCGCAGGAGGAACCAGATCTGCTTCTGCCCCTTGTAGGTGCCGCGCCACTCGCGGCGCACCCAGTGGCTGGGCACGTGGTAATGCAGCCAGTCCCTCGTCCGGCCGAGGATCTCCACGTGCTCGGGCTTGAGGCCCGTCTCCTCCTCGAGCTCGCGGTACATCGCTTGCTCGGGGGACTCCCCCGGCTTGATGCCGCCCTGGGGGAACTGCCAGGCGTGCTCCTTGATCCGCTTGCCCCAGAAGACCTGGTGCTTGTGGTTGACGAGCACGATGGCGACGTTCGGGCGGAATCCGTCCCGATCGATCATGGCAGTCACCATCCGATTCGTTGAGTTGGGATCATTTTTCCACAGTTTGCGAGCGCCCGCCAGCACCGGCCCGGCCCCGGTCCGGTGTAGAATGCGCTCTCGCAAGCCGATGATTTGATTCCGAAAACAGTCTATTCGACCCCGCCAGCCCCGGAGAGTTCATGCGCGCCAGCCAGTTCTTCCTCGCCACCCTCAAGGAAGCCCCCCAAGAGGCCGAGCTTCCCAGCCACAAGCTCATGCTGCGCGGCGGTCTCATCCGCAAGCTCGGCAGCGGGCTCTACTCGTGGCTCCCGATGGGCATGCGCGTGCTGCACAAGGTGGAGCGGATCGTGCGCGAGGAGATGGACCGCGCCGGCGCCCTGGAGGTCATCATGCCGCCCGTGCAGCCCGCGGAGCTCTGGCAGGAGACGGGCCGCTGGGATCTCTACGGGCCCATGATGCTTCGCATCAAGGACCGCGCCGAGCGCGAGTTCTGCTACGCGCCCACCGCCGAGGAGGTCATCACCGACATCGCGAGAAAGGAGCTGCGCAGCTACCGCCAGCTGCCGGTGAACTTCTACCAGATCCAGACCAAGTTCCGCGACGAGATCCGGC
>JBBIJT010000113.1:0-11387 GCA_037445795.1 Betaproteobacteria bacterium
AGATGTGGGCCGCCAGCGCGTTGTTGGGCGCGAGCACGTGGTAGTGCGGGTCGACCGAGGTGGGCTCGGAGGACAAGGCGATTCGCAGCGACTGGGCCCCTGCGTTGGTGGCGAGGGCGAGCACGAGAAGGAATGCGCCCGGAAGGATGGGTGCGAGAGGGAAGCGGATCATGTCTTTTCCTGCTGGCAAGGACGGAGGGGGAATTTCGAAGGCCGCAACCTCGATGTTACGTGAAACCGGGGGCGCCATTCCCGGTACACTGGTGCATCCCCGCACACGCATGAAGATCGGCGACCGCCACTACCGCAGCCTCTGGGCCGAGAAGCCCGGCGGGCCCGTGCACATCATCGACCAGACGCGCCTGCCGCACGCGTTCGAGACGCGCGCGCTCGACTCGCCGGAGGCCGTGGCGGAGGCCATCGAGACGATGCGCGTGCGCGGCGCGCCGCTCATCGGCGTGACGGCCGCCTTCGGGCTCGCCCTCGCGATGTCGCGCGACCCCTCCGACGCCTCGCTCGAAGCCAACGCCCGGCGCCTCGCGGCCACGCGGCCCACGGCGGTGAACCTGGCCTGGGCCATCCGGCGAATGCACGCGGCCCTCGAGGACCTGCCGCCGGCCGTCCGCGAGAAGGCCGCCTGGTTCCAGGCGCAGGCGATCGCCGACGAGGACGTCGCCCTCAACGCCGCCATCGGCCGCCACGGCCTCGCCCTCATCGAGAGCGAGTTCGAGGCGAGGAAGCGGCCTGTGAACGTGCTCACGCACTGCAACGCGGGCTGGATCGCGGCCGTGGACTGGGGCACGGCGCTCGCGCCGATCTACATGGCCCACGACAAGGGCATCCCCGTTCACGTCTGGGTGGACGAGACTCGCCCGCGCAACCAGGGCCTGCTCACCGCGTGGGAGCTCGCGAGCCACGGCGTTGCGCACACGCTGGTGGCCGACAACGCCGGCGGCCACCTCATGCAGCACGGGCGCGTGGACCTGGTGATCGTGGGCGCCGACCGCGTCACGCGCCACGGCGACGTCGCCAACAAGATCGGGACGTATCTCAAGGCGCTGGCCGCCCGCGACAACGACGTCCCGTTCTACGCCGCCGTCCCCACCCCCACGATCGACTGGGAGATCGACGAGGCGCTGGAGGGCATCCCCATCGAGGAGCGCGGCGGCGACGAGGTGCGCTACGTGCGCGGCCTCGACGCCGCCGGGCGGCCGGCCGGCGTGGCGATCGCGTCCGAGTCCACGGCGGTGGCCAATCCCGCCTTCGACGTAACGCCCGCGGCGCTGGTGACGGGCATCATCACCGAGAAGGGCATCTTCCCCTCGCGGGAGACCGCCCTCCTGCAGCTGTATCCCCACGACCTCAAGAGCAAGGCCTTCCTCACGTGATCGACGAGGCCCTCCGCAACCGGATCGTCGCCACCGCGCGGCGGATGAACGAGCTGGGCATCAACCAGGGATCGTCGGGCAACGTGAGCGCGCGCGTGGAGGGCGGGTTCCTGGTGACCCCCTCAGGAATACCCTACGAGAGCCTGGAACCGGCCGACGTCGTGCACGTGGGAATGGACGGGCACGCGACCGGGCACCGCGAGCCCTCCAGCGAATGGCGCTTCCACCGCGACATCTACGCCACCCGGCCCGAGGCGGGGGCGGTGGTGCACACGCATTCGACATTCGCCACCACGCTCGCGTGCCTCGGGCGCGGCATCCCGGCGTTCCACTACGAGGTCGCGTTCGCGGGCGGCAACGACATCCGGTGCGCTCCCTACCGCACCTTCGGCACGCAGGAGCTTTCCGACGCGGCCCTCGCGGCCCTCGACGGGCGGCGCGCGTGCCTGCTGGCCCACCACGGCGTCATCGCCTTCGGCGCCGACCTCGACGACGCCCTGCGCCTGGCCGACAAGGTGGAGGTCATGGCGCGGCTCTACTGGCAGGCCCTCCAGGTGGCCGAGCCCGCCATCCTCGACGACGCCGAGATGGCCCGCATCGTCGAGCGCTTCCGCCACTACGGTCCCCGCCCCGCCTGAAACGTACCGGGTACCCGTACCGGATGCGGGGCGCGGCGCCCGTGTCCGGCACCGCCGGTAAAGTCGTTCCCTGACTGGCATTCCGGGCCGGGCGGCGGCGGGCGCTGTGCGATAATTGCAGGACAAATCAGGCCGGCGCCGCACCCCCGAAAGCCGGCACCTCACTTTCTCGGAGGAAGGTCCATGCACGCCCAAGCCGCGCCCGTTCCCGGGACCGCCCACACCCGCAACGCGAAGCTCCTCAAGTGGGTCGCGGACATCGCCACCCTCACCCAGCCCGACAGCATCTACTGGTGCGACGGCTCGCAGGAGGAATACGACCGCCTCTGCGCCCAGCTCGTCGAGGCGGGCACCTTCCGGCGGCTGAACGACAAGCTGCGCCCCAATTCCTACCTGGCCCTGTCGGACCCGTCGGACGTCGCGCGGGTCGAGGACCGCACCTTCATCTGCTCGAAAAGCAAGGACGACGCCGGCCCCACCAACAATTGGGTCGACCCGGCCGAGATGCGCGCCACCCTCAAGGGGCTCTTCATGGGCTGCATGCGCGGCCGCACGATGTACGTGGTGCCCTTCAGCATGGGCCCCATCGGCTCGCACATCTCGCACATCGGCGTGGAGATCTCCGACAGCGCCTACGTCGCGGTGAACATGAAGCTCATGACGCGCATGGGCCAGGCCGTGCTCGCGACCCTGGGCGAGCATGGCGAGTTCGTTCCCTGCGTGCACTCCGTGGGCGCGCCGCTGGAGCCTGGGCAGAAGGACGTCACCTGGCCCTGCAACAAGGATCACAAGTACATCGTGCACTTCCCCGAGGACAAGGAGATCTGGTCCTACGGCAGCGGCTACGGCGGCAACGCGCTGCTGGGCAAGAAGTGCTTCGCCCTTCGCATCGCCTCCGTCATGGGGCGCGAGCAGGGCTGGCTCGCCGAGCACATGCTCATCCTGGGCGTGCAATCCCCCGAGGGCGTGAAGCACTACGTCACCGCGGCCTTCCCCAGCGCCTGCGGCAAGACCAACTTCGCGATGCTCATTCCGCCGCCCGCCTTCAAGGGCTGGAAGGTGACCACGATCGGCGACGACATCGCCTGGATCAAGCCGGGCCAGGACGGGCGCCTGCACGCCATCAACCCCGAGGCCGGCTTCTTCGGCGTCGCCCCCGGCACGGGCTACGACACCAACCCGAACTGCATGGAGGCCGTCAAGGCCGACACCATCTTCACCAACGTGGCGCTCACGCCCGAGGGCGACGTGTGGTGGGAGGGCATGACGAAGGAAGCGCCCCCGAAGCTCACCGACTGGACCGGCAAGGAGTGGACGCCGGGCTGCGGCCGCCCCGCCGCGCACCCCAATTCGCGCTTCACCGTGGCCGCCGTCCGCTCGCCCTCCATCGACCCCGCCTGGGACGATCCCAACGGCGTGCCCATCTCGGCGTTCGTCTTCGGCGGCCGGCGCTCCTCCACCGTGCCGCTGGTCACCGAAGCCGCGACCTGGGACGAGGGCGTCTACATGGCCGCCACCCTCGGCTCCGAGACCACCGCCGCCATCGTGGGCCAGGTGGGCGTGGTGCGCCGCGACCCGTTCGCGATGCTCGCCTTCTGCGGCTACAACATGAGCGACTACTTCGCCCACTGGATCGAGATGGGGCGCAAGGTCCCCTACCCGCCCCGGATCTTCATGGTGAACTGGTTCCGCAAGGGCGACGACGGCAAGTTCGTCTGGCCCGGATACGGCGAGAACATGCGCGTGCTCAAGTGGATCGTCGAGCGCGTCGAGGGCATCGCCGACGCGGAGCGCACGGCCTGGGGCTACGTGCCGCGGCACAAGGACCTCGACTGGAAGGGGCTGGACGGATTCGCGGCCGGGAAGTACCTCTCCATCTCCGCCATCGACAAGGCGATGTGGAAGCAGGAGATGCCGCTGCACCGCGAGTTCTTCGACAAGCTCGGCTCGCGCCTGCCCGCCGTGATGAGGCAGCGCTTCGAGTCGCTCTCCGGGACGCTCGGCTGATCCCGCCGGCGACGGGCGCGCGTTGAAGCTCTCCGAGCTGGATACGCCCCGCCTGGTGCTCGACGCCGGGCGCATGGAGGCCAACGTCGCCCGGCTCAAGGCCCGCCTCGCGGAGCTGGGCGTGCGGCTCCGGCCCCACGTGAAGACCTGCAAGTCCATCGAGGTCGCCCGCGGCCTCATGGATTCGCCCGCGGGCCCCATCACCGTCTCCACGCTCAAGGAGGCCGAGCAGTTCCTCGAGCACGGCGTCACCGACATCCTCTACGCCGTGGGCATCGCGCCCGGCAAGCTCGACCACGTGATGGCGCTTCGCCGGCGCGGCGCCGATCTCGCGATCGTCGTTGACAACGTCGACGCCGCCAGGGCCGTGGCGGAGCGCGGCGCCGGCATCCCGGCCCTCATCGAGATCGACTGCGACGGCCACCGCGCCGGCGTGAAGCCCGGGCACCCCGTCCTCGTCGACGTCGCGAAGGCGCTCGCCAAGGGGGCGCAGCCGCGCGGCGTGATGACGCATGCGGGCGATTCCTACAACTGCCGCTCCCCCGAGGCCATCGCCGAGATGGCCGAGCGCGAGCGCGGTGCGGTCGTGAAGAGCGCCGCGGTGCTGCGCTCGGCCGGGTTCGCCTGCCCCGTCGTGAGCGTGGGCTCCACGCCCACCGCCACCTTCGCCCGGAGCCTCGAGGGCGTCTCCGAGGTTCGCGCCGGCGTCTTCGTGTTCCAGGACCTCGTGATGGCGGGCCTGGGCGTCTGCCAACCCGCCGACATCGCCCTTTCCGTGCTCTGCACCGTCATCGGCCACCAGCGCGAGAAGGGCTGGATCATCACCGACGGCGGCTGGATGGCGCTTTCCCGGGACCGCGGCACCGCGAAGCAGCCGGTGGACCAGGGCTATGGCCTGGTATGCGACGAGGCGGGCCGCGTGATCGGGGACCTCGTCGTCTCCGACGCCAACCAGGAGCACGGCATCGTGAGCCGCCGCGGCGGCGGCGAGCTCGACCTCTCGCCCTGGCCCGTGGGGACGAGGCTGCGCATCCTTCCCAACCACGCCTGCGCCACCGCCGCGCAGCACGACGCCTACCACGTGGTGAGGGGCGGCCCCGAGGTGATCGCCCGGTGGCCGCGCTTCGGCGGCTGGTAGCCGAGGAGAACCGCATGAGAACGATGGAATGCCTCGACGCCCCCGGGCTCGCGAAGCCCGCCGGGCACTATTCCCACGCCGTGGTCCATGGCGGCATCGCCTACCTCGCGGGGCAGCTGCCCCTCGTGCCGGGGCAGCCCGACCGCAAGCCCGGCTCCATCGAGGAGCAGGCGCGGCAGGTCCTCGCCAACGTGGACCAGGTGCTCCGGGCCTGCGGCTCGCGCCGCGACCGGGTGTTGCGCTGCACGGTCTACGTCTCCGACATCGCCCACTGGCCGGCCGTCAACAAGGTCTACGGCGAGTTCTTCGGCGAACACCGCCCGGCGCGCACCGTGGTGCCCGTGGGCGAGCTGCACCACGGCTACGCGATCGAGATCGAGGTCACGGCGGCGGTCGACGAATGAGCGCGGCCATCGACTCCGTCGTCCGCGACCGCGCGGGCGAGCTCGTCGAGGCCCTCCTCGAGTCCGTGCGCATCCCGTCGGTGAGCCTCACCGGCGAGGGCATCGGGGCGGCGGTGGATTTCCTCGCGGCTCGCATGAGGCGCTGGGGCTTCGACGTGAAGGTCTACCCGACCGCGAAGCAGCCCATCGTCTACGGCGAGATCGGGCCCAAGGACGCCGCCTTCACCTGGCTCACCTACGGCCACTACGACGTCTATCCCGCCGACGCGAAGGCGGAGGGCTGGAGGACGGATCCGTGGCAGCCCGTGGTCGAGGGCGACCGAATCTGGGGCCGCGGTGCCGGCGACAACAAGGGCCAGCACCTGGCGCTCCTGCACGCCATCGCGCTCTACCGGGAGCTGAACGGCGAGCTCCCCATCCGCATCAAGGTGATCCTGGAGGGCGACGAGGAGACGGGCAGCGTCCCCCTGCCGAAATTCGTCGAGGAGAACCGCGAGATGCTGCGCGCGGACCTCTGCTGCTACTCCGACGGGCCGATGTTCCCCAACGACCAGCCGGTGCTGCTCATGGGCGTGCGGGGCATCCTCGGCCTCGAGTTCGCGGCCACGGGGGCGAAGCGAAACCTCCACTCCGGCAACTTCGGCGGCGTGGCGCCCAACCCGACGCTCGAGTTGATCCACCTGCTGGCCGAGATGGTCGACCGCGACGGCCGCCTCCTCGTGCCGGGCGCGGGGTACGCGGACGTGACGGTGACCCCGGGCGAGATGGCGGCGGTGAAGTCGCTGCCGCTGGACCGCGAGGGCGTGATGGCGAGCATGGGGGTGCCACCGACGCAGGCTGACCCGGCCGCGTTCCACGAGCGCCTGATGCTGCGCCCGGCGTTCAACGTCTCGGGCTTGGCCTCCGGCTACACGGGAAGCGGCCACAAGACGATCATCTTCAAGGAGGCGCTCGCCAAGGCCGACATCCGGCTCGTGGGCGGCCAGGACCCCGCGCAGGTGCTCGCCGCCGTCCGCAAGTTCGCCGCGGACCGCGGCTATGCCTCCATCGAGATCCGCCGGCTGAAGGCGACGCCCGCCTCGCGCACGTCGCTGGACCACCCCTTCGTGCCCGTGGTGAAGGAGGCGGTGGCGAAGGGCTTCGGCCGCAAGCCGCTCGTCGTGCCGAGCCTGGGCGGGACGACGCCCGACTACGTTTTCACGAAGCTCCTGGGCCTGCCGTCGATCGTGGTGCCGTTCGCGCCCTACGACGAGAACAACCACGCGCCCAACGAGTCGACCAAGATCTCGCTCTACCTCGCCGGCATCCGTTCGGGGATGCGGCTCATCGAGGCGCTCGCGGGCCGCCGCGCCGCTACTTGAGCGACAGAATCCAGTTCACGAGGTTGTTGATGCGGTCGGGATTGCCCGTCTTGACGATGGGGTGATCCTCCTCGTGGCCGTCGGCGAACTTCGCCTTGCGGCCGGTCGTGACGTGCTTGTAGAGCCGCTCCTCGGCCCCGGCGTCGCCCAGGTACTTCGCCGCGACGCTCTTCCACGCCGGCCCCTCCTTGGCGGCCGCCACGCTGTGGCACTTGAGGCAGCGGCTCTGCCGGGCCAGCGTCTCCGCCGCCTTCACGTCGACCGGCGCCGCGACGGGGAGTGCCAGGATCCAGTCGACCAGGTTGGCGATCCGCTTCGGGTCGGCCGTCTTCACGATCGGGTGGTCTTCCACGTGGCCGTCGTCGAACTTCGCCTTGCGGCCCGTGGTCAGGTGCTTGGTGAGCCTGTCCTTCGCGGAGGGCTCGCTGTGGTACTTGGCTGCCACGTCCTTCCAGGCCGGCCCCAGCTTCTTCTGGTAGACCGAGTGGCACTCGAGGCAGCCGCTCTGCCTCGCGAGCGTCTGCGCGGCGAGGACGTCGAGGGCCGCCGCCGGGGCCGGAGCCACGAGCAGCAGGGGAGCCAGGAACGCCGCCGCCGGCGCCAGCCGGCCGATCCTCAGTGATGCCTTCACGTGGACCTCGCTCGCCTCGGGGGCGGCTCTCCGCCCCTCCGGCACCCGTTCATCCCGCCTGCTTGCCGCCGCGCTTCGCCATGACGCCCTCGAGCCAGCGCACGCCCACGGTCACGAAGAACACGCACACGGCGAAGATGCCCGCCATGGCGCCCACCGCCAGCACCGTCCAGATTGCTTTCTCCATCGTCCCGTCCTCCGATCAGGCGCCGCGGCGCAGCCTCACTCTTCCTCGTCTTCCTTGAATTCCTTCGGCAGGAGGTGCGCGATGCCCTTGTGGCAGTCGATGCACGTCTTGCCCTCCTTCTGGCCCTGCTCCATCTTCTTGCGGCTGCGCGCGGTCTGCTTCTTCGGGTTCATCGCGTCCCAGGAGTGGCAGTTGCGGCACTCGCGGGAGTCCGTCTCCTTCATGGTCGTCCAGACGTGCTGGGCGAGCTCCATGCGCTTGGCCTCGAACTTCTCGGGCGTGTCGATCGATCCCGAGATGAACTTGGCGTAGAGCTCGTTGCTCGCCTGCACCTTGCGCACGAACTTGTGCACCCAGCTCTTCGGCACGTGGCAGTCGGGGCAGGTGGCGCGCACGCCGGAGCGGTTCTTGTAGTGGACCGTCTCCTTGTACTCCTGGAAGACGGTGTCGCGCATCTCGTGGCAGGCCGTGCAGAACTCCAGCCGGTTGGTCTCCTCCATCCCGGTGTTGAAGCCGCCCCAGAAGACGAGGCCGGAGACCATGCCGATCGCGACCACGGCCACGAGCGGGAAGGGGGACGGCCGCAGCAGGACGTCGCGAAGCCGTCCAAGGACGGATTTCTTCGGGGTGGGCTCTTCCATGGCGCCTCCGGCGAGGGATGGCAGCAGCGATCGGGTCCGGTGCGCAGCGCCGGGCAGGCCGCCCGGTCACCGCCGCGCCCGGGCGGGGCCTAGAGCGAAAGGATCCAGTCGACCAGGTTCTTGATCGCCGCCTGGTCCTTCGTCTTCACCATCGGGTGCTCGTCCTCGCTGCCGTCCTCGAGCTTGATCTTCGGGGACGTGGTGAGGTGCTTGATGAGCTTCGCCTCGGCATCGGGCTTGCCCTTGAGCTTCGCCGACACTTCCTTCCAGGCCGGGCCGTCCTTCTTCTTGTCGACGGCGTGGCACTTGAAGCAGTTGCTCTGGCGGGCCAGCGTACGGGCAGCGGCCTCGTCGGCAGCGCTCGCGATGCCCGGCGCCATCCAGGCACAGACGGCGAGACAGACGGCGCTTGCGATCGGCTGCAGGCGAATCCTGGGCGATCCCATCATGAAAGCTCCTCCCCCTTGATCTCGGTCTCCGGGCCGACAGTGCCCCGGACCGGAAGTGTCGCCGCCGGCGGGTCCTCCGCGGCGGGCGTCCCGTCAATAGGCCACCGTGGGCCTTTCGTCGCATTGACATGAATCAAAGGTCGCGCTCGAAGACCAACGACCAGCGCACACGACGCAAAAAAAACGGGGGCCGGCGCGAGGCCGGCCCCCTCCTTGCTGCCCGCCTGACGGATCCTCAGGCGGCACTGCGATCATGCCTCTCCTACCAGCGGTACGTGTAGGTCGCGCCGACGAAGGTGACGCTCTGGTTCTCCTTCGCCCCGACCGTGGTGTTGTCGGAGTACAGGAACGAGGTGCCGTTCCACTGCCACTGCCACTCGTTGAACTTCGACTGCTCGTAGCCCAGGACCACGCGGACCATGGATTTCTTGTCGATGTCGTAGTCGCCCGTGAGCTTGATTCGCATCAGCTTGTAGGTGACGTCCGGCACGCCGCCGGTCTGCGCGAGGAAGGCGATGTTGGCCGCCGAGGCGCCCGAGTCCATCTCCTGCGCGTACTTCACCTTGTCCTGCGCGTAGGTGACGTCCGCCGCCCAGCGCATGCGCTCGGAGGCCTTGCCTTTCGCCCCGAAGCCGATGGCGGTGTTCGTGTCCTTCGGCTTCATGATGTAGCCCGTCGAGTGGGCGACGTTGTAGCTCTGGTCGCCCGTGGAGGCGTAGGCCACCAGCGACGTCGTCTCCGACACCATCCAGGAGGCGTCGATGCTGTACAGGCTCATGCCGGTCTTGGACACGCCCTTCTCGGTGTTCGGCCCGGTGAACTTGTCCCAGCCGTACTCGGCCACGAGCTGCACGGAGACCGTGTCGCTCGGCACCCAGCTCGCCATGCCCTTCCACTTGTCGCGCTTGCGGTCCTCGAACATGAACGGGTAGATGCCCGTGCGCGAGGTGAGGCAGGGGTTGACCGCGGGCGAGGGCGGCGCGACGCAGGACGGATCGGTGTTGCCCTCGATCACGCCGGTGGCCGGCAGGCCCAGGGGCTTCAGCCACGGCGAGTCGCCCTCGCGGTTGCTGTGGACGTACGAGATGAAGCCGGTGACATCGGCCGAAACGCTGCGCCGCAGCTCGAGCCGCCAGCTGTCCTCCTTCGTCTTCTGCCGGATGCCCGAGAGGCCCGCCACGTTGTCGGTGGACGTGAAGGCGCCGTGGTCGGCCTGGTCGTTGTCGTAGCCGACGGTCCCGCGGATGCCCTCGGGGAGCATGTAGCTCGCCTCTAGCTTCAGGTTCTGCTTCTTCGGGTCCGGGGCGCCATTGGTGAACCGGTCGGTGCCCTCCACATTGTAATAGGCGATCGGCGTCTTGTTGTCCTTCGACTCGTACCGGTAGTTCGCCAGCAGCGAGAGGCCCTTGATCGGCCGCGAGGAAATCCCGGCCTGGAAGAGCTGCGTGTCGATCTCGCCGCCCAGGTTGCTCACGCCGGCGGGCGCGCCCGTCGGGTAGCCGTTGGAGGCGAAGTCCTCGTTCTGCTTGGCCTGGGTGCGGGCGTACTTGAAGTTCGCCACCGTGGTCGGCGTGAACCGGTAGTTGCCCAGCAGGTAGAACTGGTTCGACTGGCTGTCAGGCGGCAGGGCGAGCGGCAGGCTCATCGTCGTGCGCAGGCCCGCGTCGATCGTCTGGGCCGCGCCCAGCGGGTTGTTGATGGTGCCCGGCGTGCTGTTGTTCAGCGTGCTGTTGCGGTTCTTGTAGTAGTTGCCGTAGTAGCCGCCCGTGAGCAGGAAGCCGTCCTTGGTCCAGGTGAACTTCGCCTCGATCTGGTTGATGGTCGAGTCGATGGGCATCGGCGTGAGCAGGAGGGCCCACTGCGTCGTGCTGCTGGCGCAGCTGCCCGCGGCCACCCACGTGGCGGAGCACGCGAAGCCGCGGCCGAACATCTGGGCGCCTTCCTTCTCCTCGCTCTTGGCGAACACCTCCGCCTGGAACTCGCCGCCGAACCACTTGGACGCGCCCAGCGAGAAGCCCTTGCGCTTGGTGTCGAGGGAGGTGTCCTGGCCGGTGCCCGGCGTCGCGAGCCGGGTGGTCTGCGGGGCGGTCGTCCCGATGCCCGTCATCGCGGTGTTGATCGTGTAGGGCGAGTAACGCGGGATCTCGCTGTAGTCCGCGACGATCTTCCAGTCGCCGAGCTTGCGCCAGGTGGCGTTCAGCTCGCGGGTGTCGATGAACAGGTTGCGGCCTTCGATGGACGTCCAGAGGCCCGCCGCGGCATCGCGGTTGAACCAGCCGAAGTCGAGGAGGCCGTAGCCGGTGTGCTCGCGAAGGCCGTTGTACTGGCTGAAGCGCGCGCGGTCGGCGTCGTCGCCGCTCACGTAGAGGCCGCCGACGCTGACGTAGCTCTGGGGCGCCTGTTGCGCGTGCGCCTGGCCGAGAGCCGAGAGGACTGCGAGGGCGATGAGGGTCCGGCTGAAACCGCGGGTGTCAAGAGTTTTCATGGAGTCTCACCCTGTTAGCGGAGCATGAACTGCGGCGGGGGATTCGTCGCGCTCGGGT
>JBBIJT010000114.1:0-11273 GCA_037445795.1 Betaproteobacteria bacterium
TTCCCTTCAACGATCTGCTCTTCAAGGCGCAGACAGTCCACCGGGAAAATTTCGATCCCAACCGCATCCAGCGTTCGACGCTCCTGTCCATCAAGACCGGCGGCTGCCCCGAGGACTGCGGCTACTGCCCGCAATCGGCCCGCCATGCCTCGGGCGTGGAAAACGAGGCGATGCTGCCCCTCGACGAGGTGGTGCGCGCCGCCTCGGCCGCGAAGGCGTGCGGCGCCACGCGATTCTGCATGGGAGCCGCGTGGCGCGGCCCGAAGGCCCGCGACCTCGAGCCCGTCCTCGACATGGTGCGGGAGGTGAAGAAGCTCGGGCTCGAGACCTGCTGCACCCTCGGCATGCTCAAGGACGGCCAGGCCGAGCAACTTCGCGAAGCCGGCCTCGACTACTACAATCACAACCTCGACACCGCGCCCGAGTTCTACGGCGAGGTGATCACCACGCGCGACTACCAGGACCGGCTCGACACGCTCGACCGCGTAAGGGACGCGGGCATCCACGTGTGCTGCGGCGGCATCGTCGGCATGGGCGAGTCGCGCGACGAGCGCGCCGGCCTCATCGCCCAGCTCGCGGCCCTCGACCCGCAGCCGGAGTCGGTGCCCATCAACCAGCTCGTGCAGGTGGAGGGCACGCCGCTCGCCGGCACCGAGGCGCTGCCGTGGCCGGAGTTCGTGCGCACCATCGCCGCGGCACGCATCCTCCTGCCCGGGAGCTTCGTGAGGCTGTCCGCGGGGCGCACGCAGATGCACGAGGCGGTGCAGGCCCTGTGCTTCCTCGCGGGCGCCAACTCGATCTTCTACGGCGACAAGCTCCTCACCACCGGCAACCCCGACGTGGAGCGCGACGACGCGCTCTTCGCCGCCCTCGGCCTCACGGCCGCCTGAGCCCGGCATGACGCACGCGGGCCTCGCCGCCCTCGGGCGCGGGCTGGACGACCTCGATCGCGAGGGCCTTCGCCGCGCCCGGCGCGTGCTCGAGTCGCCCCAGGGGTCCGTCGTGCGCGAAGGCGGCGCCACGCTCGCCAACTTCGCCTCCAACGACTACCTCGGGCTCGCGAACCATCCGCGCATCAACGCCGCGGCCCATCGCGCCATCGACGCCTGCGGCTTCGGGGCCGGTGCCTCTCCCCTCGTCATCGGGCACTCGCGCCTCCACGAGGAGGCGGAGGAGGCGTTCGCGAGATTCACCGGCCTGCCGCGGGCGCTGCTCTTCGCGAGCGGCTACGCCGCCAACCTCGGCATCCTCGCGAGCCTCGCCGACCGGTCGGCGGAGATCTTCGCCGACCGCCTCGATCACGCGTGCCTCGTCGACGGCGCGCGGCTCTCGCGGGCGGCCCTCCACCGCTACCCGCACGGCGACCTCGGGCGGCTCGAGACGATGCTTGTCGCGTCGAAGGCCTCCATCCGGATCATCGCGACGGACGCGGTGTTCAGCATGGACGGCGACGTTGCGCCCGTCCCGGAGCTCCTGGCGCTCGCGGAGCGGCACGATGCGTGGCTCGTGCTCGACGACGCCCATGGCATCGGCGTGCTGGGCGGCGGGCGCGGCACGCTCGCGCACTTCGCCGTCCGTTCCCCGCGCATCGTCTACATGGCCACGCTCGGCAAGGCGCTCGGCGGCTACGGCGCATTCGTGGCCGGCGAGCCGCAGGCGATCGAGTGGCTGCTGCAGCGGGCCCGCACCCATGTGTTCTCGACCGCGCTGCCGCCCGCGGCCGCGGCCGTCGCGACCGAGGCCCTGCGGCTGATCGAGGAGGACCCCGCCATCGTGGGGTCGCTCCACGATCGCGTCGGCGCCTTTCGCGACGCCTGTTCGGCGAACGGAATCGCGACGACCTCCGCGACGGCGATCCAGCCGGTCGTCGTGGGCGAGGCTACCCGGGCCGTCGCCCTTTCGTCGCGGCTTCGCGCGCGGGGGCACCTCGTACCTGCCATCCGTCCGCCGACGGTGCCTGCTGGCACCTCCCGCCTTCGCGTGTCGCTCTCGGCCGCCCACACCCGCGAGCAGGTCGCGTCGCTGGCGTCCGCGCTCGCGGAGGTTCTCGCGCATGACGCTGCACGTTGAGCGCGCGGGACGCGGTCCCGACCTCGTTCTCCTGCACGGCTGGGGGCTGCACGGCGGCGTGTGGCGCTCGCTCGCGGCGCGCCTCGAGTCCGCGTTCCGCCTGCACCTCGTGGACCTCCCGGGTCACGGACATTCGGGCGAAGTGCCCTTCGGGACCCTCGATGCGGTCGTGGACGCGGTCGCCGAGGTCGTCCCGGAAGAGGCCATCGTGGGCGGCTGGTCCCTCGGCGGACTCGTGGCGATGCGTCTCGCGACGCGCCACCCCGGCCGCGCGGCGCGGCTCGCGCTCGTGAGCGCGACTCCCTGCTTCGTGCGGCGCGCCGACTGGCCGCACGCCATGGCCCGGGAGACCGTGGAGGCATTCGCCCGCAACCTGCATGCCGAGCCGGCGAAGACGCTGCGCGCGTTCGTGAACCTGAACGCGCTGGGCGGGCCGCACGCGCGCGAGCGCATGCGCGAGCTGGCCGCGCTCCTGGCCGAGCGCGGCACGCCCTCGCAGGCATCGCTAGATGCCGGCCTGGCCGTGCTTCACGACGAGGACCTGCGCGACGAGGTGGC
Organism: Betaproteobacteria bacterium; assembly: GCA_037445795.1. Taxonomy (GTDB): domain Bacteria; phylum Pseudomonadota; class Gammaproteobacteria; order Burkholderiales; family Usitatibacteraceae; genus FEB-7. Next base: position 2,629 of record JBBIJT010000114.1, read on the forward strand.
CCGCATCGACCGCCCCGCCACCGTGATCCACGGCAGCCGCGATGCGCTCACGCCCTCGGGCGCCGGCCGATGGCTCGCTGCCACCCTGCCCTTCGCGCGCTTCGTGGAGATCCCCGACGCGGCGCACCTGCCCTTCGTGAGCCACCCCGAGGCCGTGGCGCAGGCGCTCGAGGCCCTGCATGGATGAGTCGCTCCTCCCGGTGAAGCGCGACGTGCGCCGCTCCTTCGAGCGCGCCGCGCGCACCTACGACGAGGCCGCGGTCCTGCAGCGCGAGGTCTGCGCGAGGCTCGTCGAGCACCTCGAGCCGATGCGGCTCGCGCCGCGACGACTCGTCGACCTGGGCTGCGGCACGGGGCATGCATTCGACGCGCTCGCGAAGCGCTTCCCCGCGGCCGAGCTCCTGGGCATCGACATCGCGCCAGCGATGCTCGCGCGGGCCCGCGACCGCTCCCCCTGGTGGCAGCGCATGCTGGGGTCCCGGCGGGCCGCGCTCGTGTGCGCGGATGCGGAGCGCCTTCCGCTCGCGAGCGCCTCGGTGGACCTCGTCTTCTCGAACCTCGCGCTGCAGTGGTGCGAGGCCTCGCGGGTCTTCGCCGAGGCCTCCCGCGCCCTCGCCCCCGACGGGCTCTTCATCTTTTCCACCTTCGGGCCCGACACGCTGAAGGAGCTTCGCGGGGCGTTCGCCGAGGCCGACACGGCCCCGCACGTGAACCGCTTCGTGGACATGCACGACCTGGGCGACGCGCTGGCGCGCGCGGGATTCGCCGACCCGGTGATGGAGATGGAAGCCGTCACGCTCGAGTACGACAACGTCCTCGCCGTGGCCCGCGACCTCAAGTCCCTCGGCGCGGTGAACTCGCTGCCGTCGCGCGCGCGCGGCCTGCCGGGCCGCGGCCGCTGGCGGCGGATGACCGAGGCCTACGAGCGCCTGCGCCGCGACGGGGTCCTGCCGGCCACCTGGGAGGTCGTGTACGGCCATGCGTGGAAGGTGCCGCCCAGGCGGCTGGCCGACGGGCGGCAGGTCGTCGACTTCGTGCCGGGACGGCGCCGGTGAGCCGCGGCATCTTCGTGACCGGCACCGACACCGGCGTGGGCAAGACGCGCTGCGCCTGCGTCCTCGCGCACGCGCTTCGTGACCGGGGGCTTCGCGTGGCGCCGATGAAGCCCGTGGCCGCGGGCGCCGTGGCGCATGGTGACGGCTGGGCCAACGAGGACTCGATCGCGCTCGCCGCCGCCGCGGGCCCCGGGGCGCCGGGCCCGGAGGCCATCACGCCCGTCCTGCTGCGCGAGCCGATGGCGCCCCACATCGCAGCCGCGCGCGAGGGGCGCCAGATCCTCCTCGGGCCCCTCCTGGAGGCGCACCGGCTCCTCGCGTCCCGGTGGGACTTCACGGTCGTGGAGGGCGTGGGCGGGTTCCACGTGCCGCTGGGCCCGGCTCTCGACGCGAGGGACCTCGCCGTGGCGCTCGGGCTGCCCGTGGTCCTCGTGGTCGGGCTGCGGCTGGGCTGCCTCAACCACGCGCTTCTCACCGCCGAGTCGGTGCGGGGCGCCGGCCTGCGACTCGCGGGATGGATCGCCAACGCGGTCGACCCGGCCATGGCCGCGCCCGACGAGAACGTCGCGGCCCTCGCGGAGCGGCTTCCCGCGCCGCTGCTGGGCCGCATGCCCTTCGCTCCGGACGCCGACGCGGCCGCCCTCGCGCGGCTGGTCGACGTGGCACCGCTCCTGGCATGAGCGGCATGGACGCGATCCTCTTCGACCTCGACGGCACGCTCACCGACCCGCGCGAGGGCATCACCCGTTGCATCGCGCACGCGCTCGAGCGAATGGGCCACGAGCCGCCCGCGCCCGACGACCTCGTCTTCGCCATCGGGCCGCCGCTTCGCGCCTCGCTCGCGAAGCTCATGGGCACCGACTCGCGCGAGGCGGTGGAGCGCGCGCTGGCCCATTACCGCGAACGCTTCGCCGACGTGGGCCTGTACGAGAACGCGCCCTACGAGGGAATCGCCGAGGCGCTCGCGGCCCTGCGCGGCGACGGGCACACCTTGTACGTGGCGACCTCCAAGCCGCGCGTTTACGCCGAGCGCATCGTCGGGCACTTCGCCCTCGACGTGCATTTCGAGGCGGTGCACGGCTGCGAGCTTGACGGCACGCGGGAGGACAAGCGCGACCTCCTCGCGCACCTCGTCTCGGTCCACTCGCTCGATCCGGCGCGGGCGGCGATGATTGGCGATCGCGGGGTGGACATGGCCGCGGCCCGCCACCATGGCGCGCGAGCCGTCGGCGCCCTGTGGGGCTACGGATCGCGGGAGGAACTCGTGGAAGCCGGGGCCGGGGAACTCCTCGAGGAGCCCGCGCAGATCCCGGCCGCGTTGCTCAACCGAACGCAGCGCTCCTGAGCGCCACGCCGTGCGCGCCGTGCCGCTTCGCGGCGGGGAGGTCCGCGCGCGTGAGGCCGCCGATGGCGTAGGCCGGCAAAGGGCACTCGCGCACCAGCGCCGCAAAGCCGTCCCAGCCCAGCGTCGCCGCCCCGGGGTGAGACGGCGTGTCCTTCACCGGCCCGACGACGACGTAGTCGAGCCCCAGCTTCGCGGCCTGCGCGAGCTCATGCGCATCGTGGCAGGAAGCACCGACGACGCGGCCGGCCGGGCGCGCCGTGGCCGACATGAGCGCGGAAGCGGTGAGGTGCACGCCGTCCGCCTGCGGCCAGGCGCCGCAGTCGCTGTTCACCACCACGACGGCGCCGAACGGGGTGCCGCGCGTGAGCGCGCGCGACAGCAGGAACTGCACGCGCTGCGGCTCGAGCCCCTTCTCGCGGATCTGCACGAGGAGCCTCTCGCCGATGACCTGCGCCGACAGCTTGAGGGACCAGGCGTCGAACCCGGTCTCGGCGGCATTCGACACCACCATCACCGGTGGCAGGGCCAGCGCCGCCAGCACCGGCGCGTTGGCGGGCAGCATCGGCGAGACCTCGGGCGCCTCCACGCGCTGCCACGCGATCGCCTGGTCCTCGAGGGGCTGCGGTTCTCCGTCCCACGCCGTGACGCGGAAGAAGTGCAGCCGGACCGTCGCGTGGGTGTAGGCGTAGACGCGCGTGATCCACGGCGTCGCCTCGCGCACGCGGATGCCGAGCTCCTCCTCGAGCTCTCGGTCGAGCGCGGCGCGCGGGTCCTCGCCCGGCTCGATCTTGCCGCCGGGGAACTCCCAGTAGCCGGGGTAGGGCTTGCCCTCGGGGCGGCAGGCGAGGAGGAACGTGCCGTCGCCGCGCTCGATGACGGCGGCGGCGACCTCGGTGATCCTCATCACTTGCGCCCGCGCGCGGCGGTCCCGCGGCCCACGTAGTCCCGCGCGAACTGCCAGGCGACGCGGCCGCTCCTCGACCCGCGCTCGAGCGCCCAGAGGAGCGCGGCGGACTTCATGCTCTCGTCCGCGCTGCCGCCCAGGGCGCCCACCCAGTGCGAGGCGATGTCGAGGTACTCGTCCTGGTCGAACGGGTAGAAGGAGAGCCAGAGCCCGAATCGCTCGGAGAGGGAGATCTTCTCCTCCGTGGTCTCGCCGGGGTGGATCTCGCCGCCCACGTGCCTCGTCTCCAGGTTCTCGTGCATGAACTCGGGCATCAGGTGGCGCCGGTTCGAGGTCGCGTAGATGAGCAGGTTGTCGGCGGAGCCCGCGATCGAGCCGTCGAGCGCCACCTTGAGCGACTTGTACCCCGGGTCCGAGGCCTCGAAGGAAAGGTCGTCGCAGAAGACGACGAAGCGCTCCTTGCGGCCGGCCACGAGGTCCACGATGTCCGGGAGGTCGACGAGGTCGGCCTTGTCGACCTCGATGAGCCTCAGGCCCTTCCTGGAGAACTCGTTGAGCGCCGCCTTCACCAGCGAGCTCTTCCCCGTGCCGCGCGCGCCCGTGAGGAGCACGTTGTTGGCCGGGCGCCCCGCGACGAACTGCGCCGTGTTCTCGCGCAGCCGCATCTTCTGCCCGTCGATGTCCTTCAGGTCCGCGAAGGCGATGGCGTGCGGGTGGCGGACGGGGTCGAGGAATCCGCGGCCGCCGCGCTTGCGCCAGCGGAACGCGGTGGACGCCGACCAGTCGACGGGCTGCGTGCCCGCCGGCAGGATCTTCTCGAGCCGGTCGAGGAGCGCGTCGACGCGGCCGAGGAAACGGTCTAGGGAGTCGGTCATCGTTCGAGTCGGCCCGTTCCCCGGCTACTTGAGGCGGAAGACGAGGAGCCAGTAGTACTGCGTCTCCTCCAGGTGAGCCTCGCGGGCGTGCGGGCGCACGGCATCGGCCAGTTCCGCGGCCGTCGGGAAGTTCTTGAGCACCTCGTGGGTTTCGCCGGAGAGGAGCTGCCGGACCTGGTAGGTGTTGCCCTCGGCGTCCCGGCGCGATACCGGCGTCGAGCTGCCCTCCACGTAGCGGTTGTCGAGCATCGCGACCAGCGCGCCCGAAGGCAGCGCCGCTGCCATCGACGCAAGCCAGCGCGAGAGGTCGGACTTCCTCACGTGCGACCACCAGAAGCCGGCGAAGGCCGCGTCGCATCCCCGGCACAGGCCGGCGGGAGCGAAGGCGTCCGCCTTCGCGAAGGTGACGCGGCCCTTCGGGATGGGCTTCTCGCGCGCGATCTCGAGCACGGCCTCGTTGATGTCGCAGGCGTTGACATGCGCGGCCCGATTCGCGATGAACTGGGACCAGTAGCCCGTGCCGCAGGCGATCTCGAGCACGCGGCGGCCCTCGAAGAGCCTCGGCAGGCGATCGCGCAGCCACGCGAGCTCGTCCTGGCGCTCGGCCTTGTCGTAGATGCGCTCGTACTCGCGCGCACGCTTCGCGTAATAGGTCTCGAGCTGCGGGGTCACGGTGCCGGCCATCGGCTTTCGCCCTCGTGGGCTAGCTGCGGTAGTCCGCGTTGATCTTCACGTAGTCGTACGAGAAGTCGCACGTCCACACGGTGGCGCTCTCCACGCCGCGGCCGAGCCCCACGCGCACGGTGATCTCGGCGGGCGCCATGACGGCCTTGCCCTGGTCCTCGGTGTAGGCCTGCGCGCGGCCGCCCTTCTCGGCGACGAGCGTGTCGCCCAGGTGAAGCGTGACCTTCGCGGGGTCGAGGTCGGCGATCCCGGCGTTGCCCACGGCACACAGGATGCGACCCAGGTTGGGGTCCGAGGCGAAGAAGGCCGTCTTCACGAGGGGGGAGTGCGCGATCGCCTTGCCGACGCGCATGCACTCCTCGCGCGTGGAGCCGCCCTCGACCTCGATGGAGATGAACTTGGTGGCGCCCTCGCCGTCGCGCACGATGGCCTGCGACAGGATCCCCGCCACCTCGAGCACGCACTCCGCAAGCCGCGTGAACTCCGCCGTGCCTTCCCCCACGATGCGCGGGTTGCCGGCCTTGCCGGTGGCGATGAGGACGAACGAGTCGTTGGTCGAGGTGTCGCCGTCGACGGTGACCGCGTTGAACGACCGGTCCGCCACGAAGCGGACCATGTCCTGCAGCGTGTCGTGGCCCACGGCGGCGTCGGTCGCGACGAAGCCCAGCATCGTCGCCATGTTGGGCTGGATCATGCCCGCGCCCTTGGCGATCCCCGTCACCGTGATGGTCACGCCATCGATGACGACCTGGCGCGAGACGGCCTTCGGGACGGTGTCGGTCGTCATGATGGCCGCGGCCGCCTCGGCCCACGCGTCCTCGCGCAGGGCGGCAACGGCGGCCGGGATGCCGGCCACGAGGCGGTCCATGGGCAGGTGCTCCATGATCACGCCGGTCGAGAACGGCAGCACGGCGCGCGCAGGCACGCCCAGCGCCCGGCCCGCGGCGGCGCAGGTGGCACGCGCGTCGTCGAGCCCTGCCTCGCCCGTGCCCGCGTTCGCGATTCCCGTGTTGACCACGATGGCCCGGATGCGCGACTCGCCCGCGAGGTGGTCGCGGCAGACGGTGACCGGCGCGGCGCAGTAGCGATTCTTCGTGAAGACGCCCGCCACCCGGGATTCCGGGGCGAGTTCCACGACCAGGAGGTCGCGGCGGCCCTTCTTGCGGATGCCCGCCTCCGCGGTGCCGAGGCGCACGCCGGCAACGGGCAGCAGGTCTTCCGCGCGGGGCGGCTGGAGGTTCACGGCCATAGGCCGGGAATTATCCCTCAGGCAAGCTTGCCGTGGCAGTTCTTGTATTTCTTGCCGGACCCGCAGGGGCATGGGTCGTTGCGCCCGACCTTCTGCGTGGAGCGCACGAAGGGCTGCGCGACCGGGTCGTCGGACGCCGGCGCCGCGGCCTCTCCGCCCTGCGCCGCCTCGGGCGCAAGCGCCTGGTCGTAGTCGGCGTGGTGGTACTGCACGTTCTTCACCGCCTGGGCAGCTTCCTCGGCCCGGCGCTCGGCCTCCTCGACCTCGGCCTGCGAGCGGATCTGGACGGCCATGAGATGCTGCGTCACCTGCCGCTTGATGGAGTCGAGCATCGCGCCGAAGAGCTCGAAGGCCTCGCGCTTGTACTCCTGCTTGGGCTGCTTCTGCGCGTAGCCGCGCAAGTGGATGCCCTGCCGCAGGTAGTCGAGCGAGGCGAGGTGCTCGCGCCAGTGCGTATCGATCGACTGGAGCATCACCGCCCGCTCGTACTGGTGCAGGACCTCCTTCTCGACCGGCGCGAACTTCGCCTCGTAGTCCTCGGCGGCCTTCTCGATGACTCGCACGACGATCTTCTCGGAATCGAGCGTCTCGTCCTTCTCGACCCACTCCTTCACCGGCGCGGTCATGAAGAAGTCGGCCTCCAGTCGCCGCTCGAGGCCCGCGAGGTCCCACTGCTCCTCCACGGTCTCCGGCGGCACGAACTCGCGCACCGCGGCGCCCAGCACGTCGGAGCGGATGGCGGCGATGGTGGGCGAGATGTCGGAGGTCTCGAGCAGCTCGTTCCTCTGCGAGTAGATGACCTTGCGCTGGTCGTTGGCGACGTCGTCGTACTCGAGGAGCTGCTTGCGGATGTCGAAGTTGCGCGCCTCGACCTTGCGCTGGGCGTTCTCGATGGATCGCGTGACCATCTTCGCCTCGATGGCCTCGCCCTCCGGGATCTTGAGCGAGCGCATGACGGCCTGCAGCCGCTCGCCGGCGAAGATCTTGAGGAGAGGGTCCTCGAACGACAGGAAGAAGCGCGACGAGCCGGGGTCGCCCTGGCGCGCGGCCCGGCCGCGCAGCTGGTTGTCGATGCGCCGCGACTCGTGGCGCTCGGAGCCGATGATGTGCAGGCCCCCGGCCGCGACCACCTCGTTGTGCAGCTTCTGCCACGCCTCGCGGATCTCGGCGATGCGCCGCTCCTTCTCGGCGTCGGAGAGCGCCTCGTCGGCCTTCAGCTTCTGGATCTCGGGATCGGGATTGCCGCCCAGCACGATGTCCGTGCCGCGGCCCGCCATGTTGGTGGCGATGGTGATCATCTTCGGCCGCCCGGCCTGGGCGACGATCTCCGCCTCGCGCGCGTGCTGCTTGGCGTTGAGCACCTGGTGCGGAAGCCCCTCCTTCTGCATGAGGCCGGAGATGAGCTCCGAGTTCTCGATCGACGTGGTGCCCAGCAGCACGGGCTGGCCGCGCTGGTGGCAGTCCTTCACGTCGTTGACGATGGCCTGGTGCTTCTCCTTCGCGGTGATGAAGACCTGGTCGTTCGAGTCCTTGCGGATCATCGGGCGGTGCGTGGGGATCAGCACCGTCTCGAGGCTGTAGATGTGCGAGAACTCGAAGGCCTCCGTGTCGGCCGTGCCGGTCATGCCGGCGAGCTTCCCGTAGAGGCGGAAGTAGTTCTGGAAGGTGATCGAGGCGAGAGTCTGGCTCTCGTTCTTGATGGTGACGCCCTCCTTGGCCTCCACCGCCTGGTGCAGGCCCTCCGACCAGCGCCGGCCCTGCATCATGCGCCCGGTGAACTCGTCGACGATCACCACCTCGTCGTCCTGCACCACGTAATGCTGGTCGCGGCGGTACAGCGCGTGCGCGCGAACCCCCGCGTAGAGGTGGTGCATGAGCATGATGTTCGCGGGGTCGTACAGGCTCGCCCCCTCGGGGAGCAGGCCGGCCCGCGTCATCAGCTCCTCGGCGTGCTCGTGGCCCTGCTCGGAGAGCGTCACGTTGTGCTGCTTGAGGTCCACCCAGTAGTCGCCGGGCGCTTTCTCGTCCTCCTGCTCGACGAGCTCGGGAATGAGGGTGTTGATGCGCCGGTAGAGCTCGGTCGAGTCCTCGGCCTGGCCGGAGATGATGAGCGGCGTCCGGGCCTCGTCGATGAGGATCGAGTCCACCTCGTCGACGATGGCGTAGTTGAGGCCGCGCTGGAAGCGCTCGGCGACCTGCGTGGCCATGTTGTCGCGGAGGTAGTCGAAGCCGAACTCGTTGTTGGTGCCGTAGGTGATGTCGGCCTGGTAGGCGGCCTGCTTCTCGGCGGAGTCCATCTGCGGCACGACCACGCCGACGGTGAGCCCCAGGAAGCGGTGGATGCGCCCCATCCACTCCGCGTCGCGGCGGGCGAGGTAGTCGTTGACGGTGACCACGTGGACGCCCTTGCCGGTGAGCGCGTTCAGGTACGACGGGAGCGTGGCCACGAGGGTCTTGCCCTCGCCCGTGCGCATCTCCGCGATCTTGCCCTGGTGGAGGGCGACGCCGCCGACGAGCTGCACGTCGAAGTGGC
>JBBIJT010000115.1:0-11232 GCA_037445795.1 Betaproteobacteria bacterium
CTCCCAGTTGGGTCGAGGGGACAACGTCCTGAAACTTCACAGCTAGCCCGCGATGGCCACGCGCCGCCAGTTCCTGAAAGCGGGCCTCGCCGCCGGCGTCGTGCTGGCCGGCGCGGGCTGGATCGCCTCGCGCCGGGGCCGCGGCCCGGTCCCTGGCCTGCACTGGCTCGACGAGCGATCGGCGGCCATCGTGCGCGCCCTCGTCCCCGTGGTGCTCGACGGCGCGATTCCCGCCGCCGACCCCGGGCGCGGCGACGCGATCCGCGAGGCGGTCGAGGCCTTCGATCGCGCCGTCTCCGGGCTCTCCCCGGCGGTGCAGGAGGAAATCTCCCAGCTCTTCTCGCTCCTCGCGCTCCCGGCCGGACGATTCGTGGTGGCGGGCGTGCGTTCGGCCTGGGCCGAGGCCACGCCCGACGAGGTCGCGGCCTTCCTCGCGCGCTGGCGCAGGAGCCGTTTCGCTCTCCTGCGCGCGGGGTACCAGGCGCTCACGCAGCTCATCGTCGCGGCCTGGTACGGCAACCCGAGGTCCTGGGCCGCCATCGCCTACCCCGGACCTCCTTCGCTGGCGGCAGGGCCCTCGTGATCGCCGACCCCATCCGCGAGGGACTCGCTGCCGGCTGGAAGGCGATCGACGGCGCGACGCTCGAGCGGGAACTCGCGCTCGAGGCCGACGTGGCCATCGTGGGCAGCGGGGCGGGGGCCGGCGTGACCGCCGAGATCCTCGCGTCGGCCGGGCTTTCCGTCGTGATCGTCGAGGAAGGGGCGCTGCGAAGCTCGAGCGACTTCCGCATGCGCGAGCGCGAGGCCTACCCGCAGCTCTACCAGGAGTCGGCGGGTCGCCAGACGAGGGACAAGGCCATCACGATCCTGCAGGGCCGCACGGTGGGCGGATCGACGACGGTGAACTGGACGTCGAGCTTCCGCACGCCGGCGCGCACGCTCGCCCACTGGCGCGCCGCCCACGGGCTCGCCCGCGCCACGCAGGCGGAACTGGACCCGTGGTTCGCCCGCATGGAGGAGCGCCTCGCTATCGCCCCGTGGCCCGTGCCGCCCAACGAGAACAACGACATCCTTCGGCGCGGCTGCGAAAAGCTCGGCATCCCGGCCGCCGCCATCCGGCGCAACGTGCGCGGGTGCTGGAACCTGGGGTACTGCGGCATGGGGTGCCCCACGAACGCCAAGCAGTCGATGCTGGTGACCACGATTCCGGCCGCGCTCGCCCGCGGCGCGACGCTGGTCCACCGGGCGCGCGTGGAGCGCCTCGAGGCGTCGGGGGATCGCATCGTGGCCGCCGAGGCGCGAGGGCTCGCCGGGCCGGGCGCGAGGCCAGGCCCTCATCGCATCCGCATCGCGGCCCGCCACTTCGTCCTCGGCGCCGGTGCCATCGGCAGCCCCGCCGTGCTGCTTCGAAGCGCGGTACCGGACCCCCACGAGCTCGTCGGCCGGCGCACGTTCCTGCACCCCACGGTGGTGTCCGCCGCGGTGATGCCGCAGCCGGTGAAAGGCTACGAAGGGGCGCCGCAGACGATCTATTCCGACCACTTCCTGGACTCCGTGCCCGTCGACGGGCCGGCAGGCTACAAGCTGGAGGCGCCTCCCCTGCACCCGATACTCGCGGGCATCACGCTGCCCGGGTTCGGCGCGGGCCACGCCCGCTGGATGGGCGAGTTCGCCCACCTGCAGGTCGTCATCGCGCTGCTTCGCGACGGCTTCCACCCGGAGTCGCCCGGCGGGCGGGTGCGGATTCGCGACGACGGATCGCCGGAGCTCGACTACCCGATCGGCGAGTTCCTGTGGGAGGGCGTTCGCCGCGCCTACCTCGCCATGGCGGAGATCCAGTTCGCGGCCGGCGCGCGCACGGTGATGCCGCTGCACGAGGACGCGCAGCCGGCGGCGAGCTGGGCCGCGGCGCGGGAGGCCATCGCGGCGCTGCCGATGAAGGCGCTGCACGCGCGGGTGGTGAGCGCCCATGTCATGGGCGGCTGCCCCATGGGGCCGGACCCCCGCCGCGCCGTGGTGGACGAGCGCGGCCGGCATCACCACGTGGCCAACCTCTCGGTCCACGACGGCTCGATCTTCCCCACGAGCATCGGCGCCAACCCGCAGCTGTCGATCTACGGGTTCGCGGCCCGGATGGCCGACGGTCTCGCGCGGGAGCTCGCTCCGGCGCGCGCGGGCGGCTAGGCGCCCTGCCCCGGCGCGTTCTTCACCTCGCGCCGAAGGACCTTGCCCACGTTGGTCTTCGGGAGCTCCTTCCAGAACTCCACGATCTTCGGGAGCTTGTAGCCCGTGAGGTGCTTGCGGCAGTGCTCCAGCACCGCCTCCCGGGTGAGCGCGGGGTCCTTCTTCACGATCACCAGCCGCACGACCTCGCCCGACTTCTCGTCGGGCGCGGCCACGGCGCAGACCTCGAGAACGCCGGGCATCATGGCCACCACGTCCTCGACCTCGTTCGGGTACACGTTGAAGCCCGACACCAGGATCATGTCCTTCTTGCGGTCCACGATCTTCACGTAGCCGCGCTCGTCCATGAGCCCGATGTCGCCCGTGCGGAAGGCGCCGTCGGGGAACATCACCTTCGCCGTCTCGTCGGGCCGGTTCCAGTACCCCTTCATCACCTGCGGACCGGCGATGCAGATCTCGCCCGTCTCCCCGACGGGCAGCACCCGCCCCTCGTCGTCGCGTATCGTCACCACGGTCGACGGGACGGGAAGCCCCGCGAACCCGTTGAAGCGCGCGCCCGGCACGAGGGGGTTGATGCAGGCCGCCGGCGAAGTCTCGGTGAGCCCGTAGGCCTCCACGAGGGGCGTCTTCGTGACCTCGAGCCAGCGCTCGGCGACGGCGCGCTGCACGGCCATGCCGCCGCCCAGCGTCATGCGCAGGTTCGAGAAGTCGAGCTGCGCGAAGCCCGGCGTGTTCATGAGCGCGTTGAAGAGCGTGTTGACGCCGGTGATGGCGGTGAACGGGTACTTGCCCAACTCGGCCACGAAGCCCGGCAGGTCGCGCGGATTCGGGATGAGGACGTTGCGGGCGCCGAACTTCATGAAGGTGAGGCAATTGCCGGTGAGCGCGAAGATGTGGTAGAGCGGCAGCGCCGTGATGACCGTCTCCTTGCCCTCGTGGAGGCCCGCGCCCACCCAGCTCGAGACCTGCAGCAGGTTGGCCACGAGGTTGCCGTGCGTGAGCATGGCGCCCTTGGAGACGCCCGTCGTGCCGCCCGTGTACTGGAGGAAGGCGATGTCCTCCTGGCCGAGGGGCGGCGGCGCGAGCCGGTGCGAGCCTCCCGCGGCGAGCACCTCGCGAAACGGCACCGCGCCCGGCAGGCTGAAGGGCGGCACCATCTTCTTCACCCGCTTCACCACGAAGTTCGCGATGAGCGACTTGGGGAAGCCCAGCATGTCGCCGATCTGCGTGGTGACCACCGTCTTCACCCGCGTCCGGTCGATCACGCTCGCGAGCGTGTGCGCGAAGTTCTCGAGGATGACGACGGCCTCGGCGCCCGAGTCGACGAGCTGGTGCTCGAGCTCGCGCGGCGTGTAGAGGGGATTGCAGTTCACCCCGACGAGGCCCGCCCGCAGCACGCCGAAGATCGCGACGGGGTACTGCAGGAGGTTGGGCATCATCAGCGCGACGCGCGCGCCCTTGCCTAGCCCCGCGACGTTCTGCAGCCAGCTGCCGAAGTCGTCCGACAGGCGGTCGAGCTCCCGGTAGGTGATCGTCGCGCCCATGCACGTGAAGGCCGGCAGGTCGGAATAGCGGGCGCAGCTCTTCTCGAGGATGTCCCGGATGCTGCCGTAGGTGGCGAGGTCGATGTCTGGCGCGACGCCGGGGGGGTAGGACTTGAGCCAGGGTCTTTCCATGTTCTCCTCGTGGGCCGGGGATCTTCGCCCCCGGTTCGCTGGAATCCTCCGGTGGCGGGCCGCGTGCGCCTGTCGCCCCGGTCAGTCCAAGTCTACCGCAGGCCGCAGCGTGGCGAAGAATAGTGTGATTGCTCTAATCCTGCCGCCTAGACTTGCATTCGTGAACACGGTGGTCCGCCCGGTGGGGGCGGGGCCCCGGACATCCCAGGAGGATTCCATGGCAACCCGGAAATCGAAGTCTCGCACCAAGGCCGCGCCGGCCGCCGTCGACAAGCAACTCGCGCAGGCGGTGACCCAGTCGGCCCAGAAGATCTGGCTGGCGGGCCTCGGCGCGTTCGCCCGTGCCCGCACCGAAGGCGACAAGCTGTTCGAGCTCCTCGTCGAGCAGGGCAAGGTGATCCGCTCGCGCAGCGAGAAGGCGGCCGACCAGGCGCTCAAGAAGGTGCGCTCGCAGGCCGACTCCACCCTCTCCACCGCCCAGGGCAAGTGGGACAAGCTCGAGCAGGTCTTCGAGGATCGCGTTTCGCGCTCGCTCACCCGCCTCGGGGTGCTCACGAGCAAGGACGTCGACGAGCTCGCGCGGCAGGTCGCCGACCTGAACGAGAGCGTGCGCGCCCTGATGGGCGGCGTGGCGCCGAAGCGCCCGCGCAAGGCCGCGTCGCGCAAGCCCGCCGGCCGCAAGGCCAGCCGCAAGGCGGCGAAATGATCGGGGGGAGGGCCACGCCCTCCCCCCCAAGGCTCCTCCTCCATCCTTGTCCGAGCCCCGGCGCCTGCCGGGGGCCGAAGGATGTTGAAGGCCCGCGGAACCATCGCGGGCCTTTTTTTATTCGCGGGTGACGCGCTCGACGAGCTTCACGTAGGCCTTCATCGCGTCCTCCGGGCCCGTGCCCTTCAGCTTGGCCCACGCCTCGTACTTGGCGCGGTTCACGAAGTCCGTGAAGCCGGGCTTCTCGCCCTTCACGTCGCCCTCGGTCGCCTGCTTGTAGTGGGCGTAGAGCTTCAGCTTGAGGTCGTTGCCGGGGTCCTTCTTCGCCTTGAGCACCGCGGCAGCCGCCGCCTCGAACTGCTTCCTGAGATCCGCCATCCGTCTTCTCCTCGCGCCGTTCGCCCTCCGGGGTTGATGTAAAGTTAGCCGAAACCGCCCGACGGCCGCAACGGCCCGGGCACCGAATGCAACGGCAGGACCCGCGAGGAGCCACCTCCCCATGTCCCTGGTTCGCAGAGAGCGCATTTCCGGCGTGGACACCGCGTGGCTCAGGATGGACCTGCCCACGAACCTCATGGTGATCGTGGGCGTGCTGATGTTCGAGGGGCGCCTGGACGCGAGGCAGGTCAAGCGCACGCTCGAGCGGCGCTTCCTCGCCTTCCGTCGCTTCCGCCAGAAGGCGGTGCAGGACCCGACGGGCGCCTGGTGGGAGGACGACCCCGACTTCGAGATCGACAGCCACGTGCACACCGTGGCATTGCCGGGAAAGGCGGGCAAGGCGGAGCTGCAGGCGTACGTGAGCGACCTCGCCTCAACGCCGCTCGATCCCACCAAGCCCCTCTGGCAGTACCACCTCGTCGACAACTTCGACGGCGGCAGCGCGCTCGTCATGCGCATCCACCACTGCTACGCCGACGGGATCGCGCTCGTGCAGGTGATGCTCTCGATGACGGAGAAGTCGGCCAAGGCGAGCCTCGCGCTTCCGTCGGGCAGCGTCGAGCCCGCCTCCGACGGCGAGGCCGACTTCTGGGAGCAGGTCCTGCGGCCCGTCACGGGGGCGCTCGAGGGTGCCACGCGCATGGGCCGAAGCCTCATCGACCAGGGTAAGGAGATCGCCTCGAACCCGGCACTGGCGCAGGAGGCCCTCGAGGGCGCGACGCGGAAGGGCATGGACTTCGCCGGCGAGCTCGCGCGCCTCGCCCTCATGGGCAGCGACTCACCCACGCGATTCAAGGGTCGCCTCGGCGTGCGCAAGCGCGTCGCGTGGGCGGATCCCTTCCCGCTGGACGAGGTGAAGATCATGGGCAAGGCGCTGGGCTGCTCGATCAACGATGTCCTGCTCTCGATGGCCACCGGGGCGCTTCGCCAATACCTCGCCTCGAAGGGCGAGCCGGTCGACGGGCTCGCGATCCGGGCCATCGTCCCGGTGAACCTCCGGCCCGACGGGCGCGGCCGCGAGCTCGGCAACCAGTTCGGCCTCGTCTTCCTCGACCTGCCCATCGGGATCGAGGACCCGATCGAGCGACTGCACCGGGTGCGCAGCCACATGCAGGCGCTCAAGGGCTCCTACCAGCCCCTCATCGTCCTGGGACTGCTGCACGTCGTGGGGCACGGGCCGAAGGTCCTGCAGGAGCAGATCACGGCACTGCTGTCCCAGAACGCCTCGGCCGTCATGACCAACGTGCCGGGACCGCAGCACCCCATCTATTTCGCGGGCCGGCGCATCGACGAGCTCGATTTCTGGGTGCCGCAGTCGGGGGGAATCGGCCTGGGCGTGTCGATCCTCTCCTACAACGGGCGCATCCAGTTCGGCCTCATCTCCGACGCCAACCTCGTTCCCGATCCCGACCGCATCGTGGCTCGGTTCCGCGACGAGTTCGAGAAGCTCATGTGGATCACGCTCATGTCGCCCTGGGAGGAGGAGCCGCAGGAAGCCGCGCCGCCCCCGGAGCCCGCCGCAAGGGTTCGCAAGACCGCGCGCCGATCGAAGTCCCGTTCCGCCCCGCCCCCGTCCCCCGCGAAGATCCCGAAGCGCTTCCGCAACCTCTAGCGGCCGCTCCGCGCGTCGCTGTCGCAACCGTTGCCTGTCAGCGACAGGGCCCCGCCCCTGCCGCGCGCCGACCCTTTTGCAATCAACGAGTTGTGCGGCTGGCATCAAAGTTGCGGTATCGGCCTCCACAACCGAGTTGCAGGGAGGACGACAACGATGATCCAGGGAATTCCGGGCGCCGCCGCGCGCGGCGCGATCCGCGCCATGCGCATCCTGCTGGCGGGAGCGATCATGCTCGCCTCGATGGCGGGAGCCGCCGTCGCGGCCAACTACACCGATATCTGGTGGAACCCCGCCGAGTCGGGCTGGGGCCTCACGCTCGCGCACCACAACGACAAGGTGTTCGCCGTCTGGTACGTCTACGACGCCTCCGGCAAGCCCCTCTGGGTCGTGATGTCCGACGGGAGCTTCTCGAGCGACGGCCGCACGTTCTCGGGGCCGATCTACCGGACCTCGGGCCCCTCCTACCGCGAGCCGGTCTTCGCCCCGGGCCGCGTCAAGGTCGACCCGGTCGGCACGGCGCGCATCGACTTCGGCGCCGACGACGTCTCGGCCACGGTGACCTACACGATCGGCGGAACCACGGCCACCAAGGACGTGCGCCGGCTCGACTTCGGCAGCGCGCCGGCCAACGCACCGAACGACCACGGCGACATCTGGTGGAACTCCGCGGAGTCCGGATGGGGACTCACGCTGGCCCACCACGGCGACAACCTCTTCGGCGTCTGGTACACCTACGACACCAACCTGCAGCCCCTGTGGATCGTGCTTCCGGGCGGGACGTTCTCCGGCAACACCTTCACCGGAAAGCTGTACACGACCACGGGCTCGCCCTGGGACCGGCCCCATGTCGCCTCCCAGACGAGGACCACCGAGGTCGGGAGTGCCACGATCGTGTTCGAGGGAGCGACGGCGCGGTTCACCGCGACCGTCAACGGGATCACCGTGTCGAAGACGATCTCGCGGCTGCCCTTCGGCAGGCCCTCCGCCAACGCGGCCCCGGAAATCTCGCTCACCGTGTCCAGTTCCGCCAGCGTCCCGGTGGCGCCGGCCTCCTTCACCCTCGCGGCCAGCGCGAAGGATGCCGACGGGCGCGTGGCCAAGGTCTCCTTCTTCAAGAACAACGAGAAGATCGGCGAGACCGCCACGCCCCCCTATTCGATGGTGGTCTCGGGCCTCGCCGCCGGAAGATACCGGTTCTCCGCGCAGGCTACCGACGACCGCGGCGCCACGGCTCTCGCGACGAGCCCGGTGAAGGAAGTGGCGGGCGGGACCACTCCGCCCGCCCCCGCCAACAAGCCGCCCAAGGTCGCGCTCACGTCGCCGGCCGCGAACGCCTATTTCGTCCAGGGCGCTTCCGTGTCCCTCGCCGCGAGCGCCTCGGATCCCGACGGGACCGTCGCGCGCGTGGAGTTCTTCGCCAACGGAACGCCCGTCGGCGCCGCGACGGGCTCCCCCTGGGCCGCGACCTGGTCCGGCGTGCCGCAGGGAACGTGGAGCCTCACGGCCGTCGCCACGGACGACAAGGGCGCCACCACGACCTCCGGCGCGGTCGCCATCGTGGTGGCCGGCCAGGCCGCCGTGGTCGACGCGAAGACTCGCGACGCGGCGCGCTTCCTCACCCAGGCCACGTTCGGCATGCGCGGGAGCGAGGAGATCGACGCGCTCAAGTCGTCGGGCTACGAATCGTGGCTCGCCTCTCAGTTCGGGACGACGGCCGCCTCGCACGTCCAGTACGTGAACGACCGCGTGGCCGCCGGCGAGAAGCCGCACGAGGAGCGGGCCTACGAGGCCATCTGGCAGCAGTGGCTCTTCGAGCCGGGGCAGCTTCGCGCCCGGATGTCCTTCGCGCTCTCGGAGATCTTCGTCATCTCCAACATCGCGCCCGACCTCGAGACCTACGCGATGGCCTCGTACATGGACATGCTCAACCGCAACGCCTTCGGCAACTACCGGCAGCTGCTCGAGGACGTGACCCTGCATCCGGCGATGGGCTACTACCTGAGCATGATCGGCAGCCGCAAGGAGGACCCCGCCAAGGGAACGCACCCCAACGAGAACTACGCACGGGAGGTCCTGCAGCTCTTCTCGATCGGCCTCTACCGCCTGAACCCGGACGGCAGCCGCATGCTCGACGCGGCGGGACAGCCCATCCCCACCTATGACGAGGCGGCCGTGAAGGGGCTGGCCGCGGCGTTCACCGGCTGGAACTTCGCCGGCAACGACACGAGCAAGCCCGCGGTGTTCGACCCGGCGAAGGAGAACTGGCTCGAGCCGATGGTGCCCTGGGAGATGTGGCACGACAACGGCGCCAAGACCCTCTTCGACGGCATCGCCCTCCCCGCCAACCAGGGAGCCCGGAAGGACCTGAAGGACGCGCTCGACGCGATCTTCCGGCACCCGAACGTCGGGCCCTTCGTCGGCCGCGAGCTCATCCAGCGCTTCGTCACCTCGAACCCGAGCCCGGCCTACATCGGGCGCGTCGCGTCGGCGTTCGACGACAACGGCAGCGGGGTGCGCGGCGACCTCAGGACCGTGATCCGCGCCGTGCTCCTGGACCCGGAGGCGCGCGACCTCTCGCTCGCGTCCGCGCCCGGCTGGGGCAAGCAGCGCGAGCCGGTCATCCGGTTCGCCAACTTCCTGCGCGCGTTCAAGGCCACGAGCCCCAGCGGCCGCAACCGCATCTGGTACCTCGACAGCGCGGACGAGGGACTCAACCAGAGCCCGCTCCTCGCCCCCAGCGTGTTCAACTTCTTCTCGCCCAACTATCGCCATCCGGGCGCGCTTTCCGCCGCCGGGCTCGTGGCGCCCGAGTTCCAGATCACCACCGAGACGAGCATGGTGGGCGGGCTCAATTTCTTCGCGCGGCTCGCGAGGAACGGCTACTACGGCAGCGGGGAGACCCGGCTCACGATGGACCTTTCCGCCCTCAACGCGCTGGCTTCCGACCCGGCGGCGCTGGCCGACCGCCTCAACCTGATGTTCATGAACGGCGCCATGACCGAGGCGACCCGCAACACGATCGTGGGCGCGCTCGCCGGGTTGCCCCGGCCCAAGACGGGATCGGGGTCCGCCATCACCGACCGGGTGAAGGCCGCTCTCGTGATGGTCGCCCTTTCCCCCGAATTCGCGATCCAGAAATGAGGACAGGAGAAACCATGAAGACACGTCGTGAATTCCTGCGGCGGATGGCTGCCGCGTGCGTCGCCACCGCCGGGGCCGGAGCGTGGAGCGACCTCCAGCGCATCGCGGCGGCGGCCACCCTGTCGCCGGGCCTGCCCAAGGCGGCCGGGGAGGACTATCGCGCGCTCGTCTGCGTGTTCCTGTTCGGGGGAAACGACGGCAACAACACCGTGATCCCGACCTCGGCCACGGAGTACCTCCAGTACGCCACGGGCCGCACTTCCGCGCTCGCCCTGGCGCAGTCCACGATCCTGCCGCTCGCGGTGCAGAACACGCCGGGGCGCTCGTTCGGGCTGCACCCGGCGATGGCGGGGGTCCAGTCCCTCTTCAACCAGGGCAAGGCGGCCGTCGTCGCGAACGCCGGCCCCCTGCGCGCACCGACGACGCGCATCCAGTACCAGGCGCGCTCCGTCCCCATCCCGCCCGACCTCTTCTCCCACAGCGACCAGCAGGCGCAATGGCAGAGCTCGATCTCCGACGGCGCTCCCCGCTCCGGCTGGGGAGGCCGGCTCGGCGACATCGTGAAAGAGGCGAACGGAACGAACTCGAGCTCGACCCTCATCTCCGTGACCGGCAACAACCTGTTCCAGGTCGGGACGACGCTCAGCTCGTTCAAGGTCTCGCCCGGGAACCTGCTGGGGTTCGACTTCTACAAGGGCGCCTCGGCCACCGATCCCCTCTCCCGCGGCATCACCGAGCTGCTGGCGATCCCGTCGGCCAACCTGTTCGAGGGGGCGTGGAAGGACGTCATCGACCGGGCCGTCAGGAACCAGCAGGTCCTCGCCTCCGCGCTCGCGGCCGTGCCGCCATTCGCCACCGCCTTTCCCGATACCGGGCTGGGCAGCCAGATGGAAATGATCGCCCGCCTGCTCTCGGCGCGGCAGGCGCTGGGGCTCAAGCGCCAGGTCTTCTTCGCCTCGCTCGGCGGCTTCGACACCCACGGCGACGAGCAGCTGGGCCGCCAGGCAGAGCTCCTCGGCGAGCTGAGCGGCGCGCTCTCGGCCCTCTATTCGGCCACCGTCGAGCTCGGTTGCGCGGACCTCGTCACGAGCTTCACGGCCTCGGACTTCAACCGGACCTTCCCCTCCAACGGCCGGGGGTCGGACCACGCCTGGGGCAACCACCACTTCGTGGTTGGCGGTGCCGTTCGCGGCTCGCGGATCTACGGCACGTTTCCGACGCTGGTCCGCGGCGGCCCCGACGACACCGGGAGCGGCGGGCTCTGGATACCGACCACCTCGGTGGACCAATACTCGGCCACCCTCGCGGCCTGGTTCGGCGCGGGGCCCGCGGAGATCGCGACGGTGTTCCCCAACCTCGGCCGGTTCGCCTCCCCGAGCCTGGGCTTCATGGCCTGAGCAAAGAAAAGGGCCGGCGATCAGACTGTGTGAGAAGTCTTTCGGTCTGAGGCAGGCACCCGCACAATGCCCCGC
>JBBIJT010000116.1:0-10955 GCA_037445795.1 Betaproteobacteria bacterium
GAAAAGGGCGACTACTACGACATAGCCGATGGATTGCCGCAGCATCAGCACTAGCGAGCCCGACCAATGCAGTCGCTCGGAACGCAACTTGCAAAGAGGCAGCCGTTCCGCTCAATCGCCAGGGGGACATCGAACCATGAACGATCGTCGTGACATCGCGCACCGGACGCTCAAGCGGCTGCTGGCCAACGGGCGCCTCACGGCCGTGCCCAAGCGCCCGGCCGACCAGGAGATCCTGCTGGCCCTGGCAGCCTCGAAATTCGATGCGCGCGCCACGTACCTCGAGCGCGAGGTGAACGAGTTGGTCGGCACCTGGCTGGAGACCATTTCCGAGCCTTTCGGGATCGACCACGTGACGTTCAGGCGGATGCTGGTCGACTCGGGCCTACTGGTTCGCACCAGGTCGGGTTCCACGTACGTCATCGACCCGGGGAAGGCCGGCCCGCTGGAAGCGCTCCGGGACGTGGATGTCGCCGGGGTGCTTGCCGAGATCAAGGCTGATCGCGACCAGCGCAGGCGCGAGCGGGCGGCCTGAAGCCTCGCGGAGGCCATCGTGTACGAAGCGAAGACCAAGCCCACCGCAGCCAGCGTCGCCGCCTACCTCGACGCGATCGACGACGACGCGCGGCGCCAGGATTGCAAGGCGCTCGTCGCCCTCATGAAGCGCGTCACCGGCAACGCGCCCAGGATGTGGGGGGCGAGCATCGTGGGGTTCGGCAGCTACCACTACAGGTACGCGAGCGGGCACGAAGGCGACTCGTGCGTGGTGGGGTTCTCCTCGCGCAAGGGGGACATCAGCGTCTACCTGCTCGCCGGCTACGAGGATGCCGGGACGAAGGACCTCCTGTCGCGGCTGGGCAAGCACAGGACGGGCAAGGCCTGCCTCTACATCAAGCGGCTCGCCGACGTGCAGCTTCCCGTCCTGGAGCAGCTGGTGGCGCGCTCGGTGGCCGAGACGAGGCGCCGCCACCCCGGCGTCGCGAAGTGACTCCATTACCCGGGGCATGATCCATGGCGACGGGAAAGC
Organism: Betaproteobacteria bacterium; assembly: GCA_037445795.1. GTDB lineage: Bacteria > Pseudomonadota > Gammaproteobacteria > Burkholderiales > Usitatibacteraceae > FEB-7. The sequence continues at coordinate 1,028 of JBBIJT010000116.1, forward strand.
GGAAGCCCGCCATTCACGGCTCCCCCGCGGATTCGACGGCGGCCGTCGACGAATTCATGCGCGCGCTCGATCACCCGCGGAAAAAGGAGGTCGAGGCAATCCGGGCGGCGATCCTCGGAACGGACCGCTCGATATCCGAGGGCATCAAGTGGAACGCCCCCAGCTTCCGCACGAGCGAGTACTTCGCGACGACGAACCTTCGCGAGAAGAAGGGTGTCGGCGTCATCCTGCACCTGGGGGCCAAGGTGCGGGAGCTCCCCCGCGGCGGCGTCGTCGTCGACGATCCCGAGGGGCTGCTCCAGTGGCTGGGGAAAGACCGGGCGATGGTGGTGTTCGCGAGCTTCGAGGACTTCCGCGCCCGAAAGGCCGCCTTCGAGCGCATCGTCCGGCAGTGGATCACGCACGTGTGAGGGTGGCGATGCGCCCGGGCGCGCGCCGGCGGGCCATTGGCCATCGCCCTGCGGAATGCGATACGCTCCGCCCACACCGACCTGCGGGAGACCACGATGAAGAGAGTCACGGGGATCGGCGGCATCTTCTTCAAGGCCAGGGACCCCGTCGCCCTGCGCGCCTGGTACCAGAGGCACCTGGGCATCGACGTCCTCGAGTGGGGCGGCGCGGCCTTCCGCTGGGCCGACGAGGCCGGCAACCCCACCGGCGGAACGACCATCTGGAATGTTTCGGAGGCGGGCGGCGACTACTTCGCGCCGAGCACGGCCTCCTTCATGGTCAATTACCGCGTCGCGGACCTGCACGCGCTCGTCAAGGCGCTGCGCGCCGAGGGGTGCGACGTGATGGAGAAGACCGAGGAGTCGGAATTCGGCAAGTTCGGCTGGGTCATCGATCCCGAAGGGAACAAGGTCGAGCTGTGGGAACCGCCGCCGGGGCAATGAGCGCGGCCTCCGGATCGCAGCCAGGACCTGGCGCACTTCGATGAGCGGGGAGCCTCGAGCGCGCCCGATGGGGCTTCCACTCGCCATCGCCGTCATCGCCGGCGCGGCCCTCTGGCTCGCGGCGTCCATCCTGACGGGCAAGCGGGAGCCGTGGGATGCCCAGCTCTACTGGGTCGCCGCCTACCCGCTTTCGCTGGTCGCCTGCGGGCTCCTGGGCTACGCGTTTCCCCATCGCGCCTGGCTGTGGGCCCTGGCGTTGTTCCAGGGGCAGTTCATCGGCATGGCCGTGCGCAATGGCGAGCTGGGGGGGCTGTGGCCGCTGGGCATGGTGCTTTTCGCCGTCATCGCGCTGCCGGGAATCGCGCTGGCCGCTTGGGGTGCCCGCCGAGGGGCGCCCAAGGGAACGCCGTGAAATGGTGATTCCGACCGGGCTCCACGAAACCTGCCCGGCGCCGCGAATCGCCCCCAGGCGCGTGCGCGGCCTGCCGGCCATCGTCGCGCTGCTCGCGTTCGTCGCGGTGATGGGCGGCTGCCAACGCCAGCGCCCCATCGCGCCGGAGCTCCTGGAGATCCGGTGCCAGTTGAACAAGGCGGAGCACGCGAGGGCCATGTTCGGGAAGGCCGAGATCACCTTCGTCTGCATCCCCAAGTCGCTGGCCGACTCGCCGGGCCTGCTGAGGTGCGATCTCGAAAGCCGCCCGATGATCTGCGAGGACGCCGGGAGCCTCTCCTTCACGCGCGGGCCGGATGGCAAGCTCTACGCGGGTTACGGCCCGAAGGCATTCCGGGAGGACCCCTCCACCGCGTACGGCGGCTCGCGGCTCGTCGTCAATTTCCACGCGTGGCCGCCCAGGACATCGACCTTCGACGAGGTCGAGACCGACTGGCGATTTCTGCTGCCCGAGGCGAAGCGCCTGCTCCCCGCCGGATTCACGTTCGTGAAGGGCGCGCTCTGCGACCGGAACGCCACCGTGCTGGGCAGCGGCACGTGCAATCTCGAGGCGCGGTCGGCCTCCCTCTACTGGCATGTTTCCGTCTCGATCCTCGCGGAGAGGGGAACGCCGGTCTCGGCGGCCGAATATCGCGAGGAGATGGCGTTCTGGTTCGGCTACCTGGAAAGGATGGTCGTCGATCCGAAAAAATGAACCGCGATGCCTGAAGGAACCCCACGATGACCGACGCCGTATCGCCCGAGGAACTGTCCCGCTGGACTCGCCGGTTCGCGGTCGAAGCCAACAATCGCGCATGGCGGCTCGCCGAGGCGCCCTCCCGGACCGAGGCCGAGGACGAGGAGATGCTCCACTGCGCCCACGCCGCCGCGCTGCACTGGCGCAAGGTGGGCACCGAGCTGCACAACGCCCGCGCGCTCATGCTGCTGGCGCACGTGCAGGCCCTTCTCGGGGACGGCCGCAACGCCGTGATGCACGCGATGGAGGCGTTCGACTTCGTGACCACCCGCGAGAGCCCGGCCTGGGAGGTGGCCTTCGCCCACGCCGTGCTGGCCAACGCGGCCGCGGCGGCCGGCGATCGCGAGCTGCACGCGAAGCACTACGGGGTCGCGGGCGAACTCGGCCGGGACCTTGCCGACGCCGAGGAGCGGGCCATCTTCGACGCGACCTATCGCGCCGTCGCGCGGACGGCAACGATCCTCGAGGCCGCGCCGTTGCAGGTGCGCCCCGGGCAGTCGGGGGCGTTCGAGGCCGCCTTCCGCGAGGCCTGCGCGATCATCGCCTCGATGCCGGGGTACCGCTCCCACGAGCTGCAGCGCTGCCTCGAGCGCGAGGGGCACTACCTGCTCCTCGTGCGCTGGGAAAGCGTGGCGGCGCACGAGGAGGGCTTCCGGAAGTCGCCGCAATACCAGGAGTGGAAGCGTCTGCTGCACCACTTCTACGACCCTTTCCCCACGGTGCTGCACTACGAGTCGGTGCCGGGCTGCGCATGATGCGCCTCGTTCGCCCGTCAATGGAGCACCTGCCGAGCTACGTCGCGGCCCTCGAGCGCGGCTGGTCGGCGGACAACGTGCGGGGCGAGCTGGCCGTGCGCGAGGAGCTGGTGGAGGTCGCGCGGGATGCCGCCGGCTTCGTGGCGGGCATGACGGATCGCGAGGCGAGGGGCGGGCACGTGACGCTCCCGGACGGCACGCGCGTCCCGCGGTTGCCGGGGTACAAGCGCTGGATGTGGGACGGCGAGTTCTGCGGCAGCATCGGCCTGCGCTGGCAGCCGGGCACCGAGGAGCTTCCGCCGCACGTGCTGGGGCACATCGGCTACGCCGTGGCGCCGTGGAAGCAGCGCCGCGGCTACGCCACGCAGGCCCTTCGCGACCTGCTGCCCGAGGCGCGCGCGGAGGGCCTCGCGTGGGTGGAGCTCACCACCGACCCCGACAACGAGGCGTCGCAGCGCGTCATCGCGGCCAATGGCGGCGTGCTCGTGGCGCGGTTCCGGAAGCCGCCCCAGTACGGCGACAAGGAAGGGCTGCGCTTCCGGATCGAGCTTCGCGGATGAGGGACCCCGACGTCTTCGTGCTGGCCCGCGTGCTCCACGTGCTGGGCGTGGTGCTGTGGATCGGCGGCGTGGCGTTCGTGACGACGGTGCTCCTGCCCTCGCTTGGAAACGTGCCCGACCCCGCGCGGCGGCTGGAGCTCTTCGAGCGGCTGGAGGGCCGGTTCGCGTTCCAGGCGCGCATCGCCACCCTGGTCACGGGGCTCTCGGGCTTCTACCTGCTGCACTACCTCGACGCGTGGGGCCGCTACGCGAGCGCGCAGTACTGGTGGGTGCACCTCATGACGATCGTGTGGCTCGCCTTCACCCTGGTCCTCTTCGTGCTGGAGCCGCTCTTCCTGCACCGCTGGTTCCACGAGAAGGCCACGGCCGACGCCGCCAAGGCGTTCCGCGTGGCGCAGGCGATGCACGTCGTGCTCCTCACGCTCAGCCTCGTCGCGGTGTTCGGCGCGGTGGCGGGCTCGCACGGCTGGAGCTCCCGGTGGCCGTGAGCCTCACCCCCTGCGGCTGCAACCGCTCGCTCGCGGTGCTGGGCGCGCTGTTCGCGAGCCTCGCCGCGTGCGTGCTCCTCGCCGAAGACAGGTGCCGCGACGGCGGCGGGCGGGTGAGCGACGCGTCGTGGGCCTGCGACCTCGCCTCGGGCGCGACGGCCTCGCTCTGGTCCCTCGTGTCACCGTGGACCTGTCTCCTGGTGGCCGCGGTGGTGGGGGTGCCGGTGTTCCTCGTGGTGAACGCCATCGGCCGGCGCTTCATCGTGGCCTGCGGCCTGCCGGTGGACTGAGGCCATGGAAGCGCGGATCGACCATCGGTTCCGTATGGGCAAGGTCTTGTTCGAGTCTTCCGCATGCCTCGCGCTCGAGATCGGCCCGGAGGACGTGCCCGCGATCCAGCGCTTCTACGAGGAGAACCCCGAGTATTTCCTCGTCGTGTCGGGCGAGGGGCCGGGGCCGGATGCCGCGCGCGAGGAATTCGACGACCGCCCGCCGGCCGACTGGCCCTGGGACGACTTCTGGTTCATCCGCTTCGTGGATGCCGCGGGCGCCAACGTGGGCGTGGCCAACGTCGTCCGCAACCTGCTCGCGCCGGGCGTGTGGCACGTCGGGCTGTTCATCGTGGCCACGCGCCTGCATGGCACTGGCGAGGCGGAGAAGATCTACGGCGCGCTCGAGGACTGGATGCGCGGCGGCGGCGCGCAATGGCTGCGGCTCAACGTGGCGACGGGCAATGCGCGGGCCGGGCGCTTCTGGGAGCGGATGGGGTACGCGGAAGCGAGGCGGCGCGAGGGCGTGGCCATCGGCCGGCAGGTGAACACGATGCGGGTGATGCTGAAGCCCCTGGCGGGGGGCAGCCTCGCCGAGCACCTGGCGCGCGTGCCCCGCGACCGGCCCGGCGCCCCCTGAACCTTCTGCAGGTTTCCTGATCCAGGCGAAATCGCCCGCCCGGGGCCGGGGCTAGGATCGACCCATGGAACAGGAACTCCTCATCACCGGGGCCGCGCGCATCGTCGAGATGGCGGGGGTCGGGGTGCTGCTGTTCGGGGCGCTGCTGGCCGCCGGAGCCTTCGGGTATCGCGTCGTGCGGCAAGTCAGCTTTCATGACGCGTACCACGAGCTGCGCGCCGACCTCGGCCGCGCCATCCTGCTGGGCCTGGAGTTGCTGGTCATCGCCGACATCATCGGCACCGTGGCGATCAAGCCCACCTTCCAGAACCTCGGCGTGCTTGCCGTCATCGTCGCCATCCGCACGCTGCTCAGCTTCACGCTCGAGCTCGAGGTGAGCGGGCACTGGCCGTGGCAGCGCGGCGCCCCGAAACAGACCGGGTCAGTTGACCCGGTCAATTGACCGGGTCAGCTGGTGCGCGTTAGTGAGGGGGAAGTGGCGCTCAGCCGAGCTGCGCGGTGAGGTGGCGCAGGCGGTCGGCGCCGTCGCGCATCATCGCGAAGGCGAAGGCGGGCTGCGACTTCACCGCCGCGAGCAGCGAGGCCCGGTCGATGGAAAGCAGCTCGCACTCCGTCTCGGCGATGGCCGTCGCGGAGCGCGGCGACTGGTCCACCAGCGCCATCTCGCCGAAGGTGCCGCCCGGGTTCACGAGGGCCACGAGGCGGTTCTGCACGCCGATGGCCACCTTGCCCTCCTTCACCACGTACATGCAGGCGCCGGACTGGCCCTCGCGCATGATCACGGACTGCTGCCGGTAGCGGGCGACCGCCGCGCGGGGAAGGGCCGCCTCGAGGCCCGCGAGGAGCGCCGCATCGAACACCGGCGGCTTGCCGGCGCGTGCCGCGATGGGCACCCGCCGGGCCGCGAGCCGGGCCGTCACGAAGCGGATGCGGTCGTACATCACGCTCATCAGCATCACGGCGAACTCGGGCACGCGCGCGATGGCGGCGGCCAGCTCCTGGCGGTTCATGGAGTAGGCGCTGCAGTCGGTCTTCGCGACGGCAGACGCGCTTCGCGGCTGCTCGGTGATGACGGCCCCTTCGCCGAAGATGTCGCCCTCCCCGAGGGAATCGATGGCGCGTCCGCCGGCGAGGATCGTCACCTGCCCGCTCGCGATGAAGTACATGCGGCTCTCCGAGCCGCGCGAGAACAGGCCTCCGCCGGACGCCTTCTCGCTCTGCTCGAAGATCGTGGAGCCCGCGGAGAGCTTCTCCGCGCGGCCGCCGGCCTCGAATATCTTCGCGGCGATGGCCTTGTCGTAGAACTGGCTTGCGGCGGTCTTGGGGAGGATGGCTGGCGCGGGGGGCGGGACGGGGGCGGGCGCGGGCGAGGCCGCGGCCTGCGGCTTCGTGAAATCCAGCTCTTCCATGGCTCGGGGAGTCGATACGGTCTGCGGTGGTTCGATTATAGTCCCGAGGAAAAGCGGAGTCCTCCCCGGTGCCGCTCCTCCCGGTGAAGTTCCCGAAGACCGGAGTGCCATGAAAATCGACCGCATCGACCACTTCGTCCTCACCGTCCGCGACGTGGACGCCACCTGCGCGTTCTACGCGCGCGTGCTCGGCATGGAAACCGTGACCTTCGCAGGCGGGCGCCGGGCGCTCTCGTTCGGCTCGCAGAAGATCAACCTGCACCTCGCCGGGCGGGAGTTCGAGCCCAAGGCGCACCGGCCCACGCCAGGCTCCGGCGACTTCTGCCTCGTCACGAAGGTGCCTCTCGACGAGGTCATCGCGCACCTGGAGTCGTGCGGCGTGGCGATCCTCGAGGGCCCGGTGGCGAGAACCGGCGCCCTGGGGCCCATCCGCTCCGTGTACTTCCGCGACCCCGACGAGAACCTCGTCGAAGTATCCAACTACGGGCTCGACCTGCTCCCGCCTGTCGAGTAGGCTTGGCGCGGTTTCCGCTGCCCCCACGATTGCCATGAAAGGATTGCCATGATCCGGAACATCCTCGCCGCGTTCGTCCCCGTGGTGCTCGGCGCCTGCGCCAGCACCCCGAGCGCGCCGCCCGCCGCCGTCACCGACCTCGCGCCCACGGGCAAGCTGCGCGCGGTGATCAACCTCGGCAACCCGATCCTCGCGGGCAAGGACGAGGCCGGCCAGCCGAAGGGCGTTTCCGTGGACCTTGCGCGCGAGCTGGCCAGGCGGCTGGGCGTCGAGGCGGAGCTGGTGACGGTGACCTCCGCCGGGGCGTCCGTGCAGACGCTCGCCGAAGGCCGCGTCGACATCGGCTTCTTCGCCATCGACCCGGTGCGGGCCACCACCACCGCCTACACGGGGCCGTACGTGCAGATCGAGGGCGCCTACCTCGTGAAGAACGAGTCGCCCATCCGCGCCAACGAGGAGGTGGACCGCGAGGGCATCCGCGTGGCCGTGGGCAACAAGAGCGCCTACGACCTGTTCCTCACGCGCGAGCTGAAGAAGGCGAAGATCGAGCGCGCGCCCACCTCGCCCGCGGTGGTGGACTACTTCCTCGCCAACAAGCTCGACGTGGCCGCCGGCGTGAAGCAGCAGCTCGAGGCCGACCAGAAGCGCGTCGCGGGCCTTCGCCTGCTGCCCGGCCGCTTCATGGTGATCAACCAGGCGATGGGCATGGCCAGGGGCAAGGAGGCGGGCGCGAAGTACCTCACCGCCTTCGTCGAGGAGATGAAGGCCAGCGGCTTCGTGGCCGAGGCGCTCCGGCGCCACAGGATCGAGGGGGCGTCCGTCGCGCCGCCCGGCGGGGCGCCTTGAGCCCCGAGCACGCGGCGCAGCTCGCGGCTCTGGTCCGGGCGCGGGCCGTCGCCGCGCTGGGCACCCTGCACGCGGGCGCGCCGTTCGTGTCGATGGTGCCTTTCGCGCTGCTGCCCGACGGCAGCGCGTTCGTGGTCCACGTGAGCCGGCTCGCGGCGCACACGAAGGACATGATCGCGGACGCGCGGGTGTCGCTGCTCGTGACGCAGGCCGAGGGTGGGGACGTGGCCCCGCAGGCGCTCGCGCGCGTGTCCGTGCAGGGCGAGGCGAGCGAGATGGAGAAGGGGGCCCCGGGCGAGCGCGACTGCCGCGAGGCCTACCTCGCCCGCTTCCCCGAGGCGGCGCCGCTCACCGAGTTCGGCGACTTCTCCTTCTTCGCGATCCGGCCGTCGCAGGCGCGCTTCGTGGCCGGCTTCGCGCAGGCCATGAGCATCACCGGCGAGTCCCTCTCGAAGGTCCTGCGCGCGGGCTGACCGGCGGCTCGCCTCAGAGGCCGAGGACCTTCTGGATGATCGCCTTGGCCACGAAGCCCAGCATGCCGAAGGCGAGGACGAAGAAGAGGATGAAGGTGCCGAACTTCCCGGCCTTCGACTCCTTCGCGAGGTGGGCGATGATGAACAGCATGAACAGGATGAACCCGCCGACGCCGTAGGTCATTCCGAACTCGGCGACCTGGGCCTCGGTGATGTGCAGCTCATCCAGCCCGAACATGGCCGATCACTCCCGCGCGGGGACCCCTCCCGCGTCGACGGTTTCCCGGTAGGCGTGCCAGGTGGCGTGCCCGATCACGGGGATCGAGATCGCGAAGCCCAGCATGGCGGTGGCCATCGACAGCGCCGTGGCCACCATGATGATCGTGGCCCAGAGCGCCATGGCCAAGGGGTTCGCGCCCACCACGCGCACGCTCGTCCACACCGCGGTGAGAAGGTCCGTGTTGCGGTCCAGCAGCAACGGCGCCGAGACCACGGTGGCCGCGAAGACGAGGGAGGCGCCCATGCCGCCCATCAGCACCCACACCGGGAAGAGGCTGGAGCCCTGCGAGAGGACCACGTGCCGCAGGAAGGCCTCGGCCCCCGTGATGGGCGCGGTCACGAAGAGCGCCACGAGCACGGCGGAAACGAGCACCCACGCGGTGGCCGCGATCGCGAGGCCCAGGCCCAGCCACACCAGCGGGCGCGTGCCGCGGCGCCAGGCGTCGAGGGCGCATGCCATGTCGCCGGGCTTGCCGCGCTCGCGGCATCGGCTCATCTCGTAGAGGCCGGTGGCGAGGATGGGCGCCACGAGGACGAAGCCGGAGAACGCGCCCGGGAGCAGAGGAAGCCACTCGAGGGAGAGCGCCGCGATGATCCAGCCCCCGATCACGACGATGAGGCCGTGCACGAGGCTCACGCCCGGGGCGTAGCGCAGGTCGTGCCAGCCGCTCGCGAGCCACGCCAAGGGGCGCAGCACGGGGACTTCGCGCACGGCGGGGGCGGCGGGTTCGGCGGAAGGGTCGGGAGCCATCGACGGAAGCGGGAAGATCGCCGTCGATTCTGCGGCGTGGGGGCGTCAGTGTCCAGCCGCCGCGTGGGCTAGACTAAAGCGACGCGGGGCGCGTGTGCCCCCGCGGCGGAGGCGAAATGGAACGCGTGGCGATCATCACGGGGGCGAGCCGCGGCATCGGCGCCGCGACGGCCCTCCTCGCGGCGAGCCGGGGATACGGCGTCTGCGTGAACTACCTCGCGAACGAGGCGGCGGCACGCGGCGTCGTGGACTCGATCAAGGCCGCCGGCGGGCGCGCCATCGCGGTGGCGGCCAACGTGGCGAAGGAGACCGACGTCGTCCGCCTCTTCGAGATCGTGGACTGGGAGCTGGGCACCGTCACGGCGCTCGTGAACAACGTCGGCGTCCTGGAAAAGCAGATGCGCGTCGAGAACCTCGACGGCGAGCGCCTCGGGCGCGTGTTCGCCACCAACGTGATCGGCGCCTTCCTCTGCGCGCGCGAGGCGGTGCGGCGCATGTCGACGAATCACGGCGGCAAGGGCGGCGCCATCGTGAACGTGTCCTCCGCCGCGGCACGGCTCGGCTCCCCCAACGAGTACGTGGACTACGCCGCGTCGAAGGGCGCCGTGGAGACGATGACGCTGGGGCTCGCCAAGGAGGTCGCCGAGGAGGGCATCCGCGTCAACGCGGTGCGCCCCGGCCACATCTACACCGACATCCACGCCGCCGGCGGCGAGCCGGGGCGCGTCGACCGCGTGAAGGTCAACGTGCCGATGAAGCGCGGCGGGCAGCCCGCGGAAGTGGCGAACGCCATCGTGTGGCTGCTCTCCGACGAGGCGTCCTACGTGACGGGGACGGTCCTCGACGTGACCGGCGGGCGCTAGG
>JBBIJT010000117.1:0-3015 GCA_037445795.1 Betaproteobacteria bacterium
TGCTGGATCTACCGCATCAAGCCCGACAACGCCGCCGATCTCGACAAGCTCCTCGACGCGACCGCCTACGAGAAGGTCGCCTCCGAGTAAGGACCCGCCATGCCCGACACGAACGCCCCCTCCCGCGCCTCTCTCGGCCAGCTCGAGGACCGCGCCGCCTTCGCCCGCCGCCATGTCGGCCCGGACGCCACGGACCAGGCCGGGATGCTCTCCCTCATGGGCTTTGCCTCGCGCAAGGCCCTGGTGGACGCGGTCGTGCCGGCGTCCATCCGGAGCAAGGCGCCGCTCGCGCTTCCCGAGGGAATGACCGAGGAGCAGGCCCTCGCGGCGCTCAGGGCCATGGCGTCGAGGAACCAGGTCTTCCGCTCGTGGATCGGGCAGGGCTACTACGGCACCCACACGCCGGGCGTGATCCTGCGCAACATCCTCGAGAACCCCGCCTGGTACACCGCCTACACGCCGTACCAGCCGGAGATCTCGCAGGGGCGGCTGGAGGCGCTGGTGAACTTCCAGACGATGGTCTGCGACCTCACGGGCATGGAGATCGCCAACGCCTCGATGCTGGACGAGGCCACCGCCGCGGCCGAAGCCATGACGCTGTGCCGCCGCTCGGGCAGCCACGCGTCCAACGTCTTCGCGGTCGCCTCCGACGTGCTGCCGCAGACGCTCGACGTGCTTCGCACGCGCGCCGCCCCGCTGGGCCTCGCGATCCACGTCGCCCCGCCCGGCGAGCTCGCCTCGGTGGACGCCTTCGCGGCCCTCGTGCAGTACCCCGGCGTCGACGGCGAGATCCGCGACTACCGGCCGCTCGCCGACGCGCTCCACGCGAAGGGCGGGCACCTCGTCGCCGCCGCCGACCTCCTCGCGCTCGCGGTGATAGTTCCGCCGGGCGAATGGGGCGCCGACGTCGTGGTGGGCTCGGCGCAGCGCTTCGGCGTGCCCATGGGATTCGGCGGCCCGCACGCGGGCTACCTCGCCACGCGCGACGCCCTCAAGCGCAGCATGCCGGGGCGCCTCGTGGGCGTGACGGTCGACTCGCAGGGCAACCCGGCCTATCGCCTGGCGCTGCAGACGCGCGAGCAGCACATCCGCCGCGAGAAGGCCACCTCCAACATCTGCACGGCGCAGGTGCTGCTCGCCGTGATGGCCTCCATGTACGCGGTCTACCACGGGCCGAAGGGGATCGAGCGCATCGCGCGCCGCGTCCACCGTCTCGCGGCCATCGCCCGCGCGGGCCTCGCGAAGCTGGGCTTCGAGGTTCCCGCCTCCGCGTTCTTCGACACCCTCACGGTGAAGACGGGCGACAGGACCGCCGCCATCGTGAAGCGCGGCCTCGAGGCCGGCGTGAACCTCCGCCGCGTCGACGACGCGGCCCTCGGCTTCTCCCTCGACGAGACCACCACCCGCGAGGACGTCGCGGCGCTCTGGTCGATCTTCGCCGGCGCGGCCGCGCCCTTCGACGTGGCCGGGCTGGACTCGGCGCCCGAGGGCATTCCCGCGGGGCTCGCCCGCACGAGCGCCTACCTCGCGCACCCCGTCTTCAACCGCTATCACGCCGAGACGGAGATGCTTCGCTACCTGCGCCGCCTCGCGGACAAGGACATCGCGCTCGACCGCGCCATGATCCCGCTGGGCTCGTGCACGATGAAGCTGAACGCCACGAGCGAGATGATCCCCATCACGTGGCCCGAGTTCGCGCACCTGCACCCGTTCGCCCCGCCCGGGCAGACGCAGGGCTACCGGGAGCTCGTGGCGCAGCTCGAGAGGATGCTCGTCGCATGCACCGGCTACGCGGCCGTCTCGATGCAGCCCAACGCGGGCTCGCAGGGCGAGTACGCGGGCCTCCTCGTCATCAAGGCGTGGCACGAGAGCCGCGGCGAGGGCCACCGCAACGTCTGCCTCATCCCGAGCTCCGCGCACGGCACCAACCCCGCCTCGGCGCACATGGCGGGCATGCAGGTCGTGGTGGTGGCCTGCGACGAAAGCGGCAACGTGGACCTGGCCGACCTGGAGGCCAAGGCGAGCGAGCACGCCGCGAACCTCGCCGCCATCATGGTCACCTATCCCTCGACGCACGGCGTGTTCGAGGCCGGCATCACGAGGCTCTGCGAGATCGTCCACGTTCACGGCGGGCAGGTCTACGTCGACGGCGCCAACATGAACGCGCTCGTCGGGATCGCCGCCCCCGGCGCCTTCGGCGGCGACGTCTCGCACCTCAACCTGCACAAGACCTTCTGCATCCCGCACGGCGGCGGCGGGCCCGGCGTGGGCCCCGTCGCCGTGGCCGCCCACCTGGCCAGGTTCCTGCCGGGGCACCGCCACCTCGAGGCTCCGAAGGAGGCGATCGGCCCCGTGTCGGCCGCGCCCTACGGCAGCGCCGCGATCCTGCCCATCTCTTGGATGTACGTCGCGATGATGGGCGCGGACGGCCTCACGCAGGCCACGGAGATGGCGATCCTCAACGCCAACTACGTGGCCAGGCGCCTCTCGCCGCATTACCCGGTGCTCTACACGGGCCCGGGCGGGCTCGTCGCGCACGAGTGCATCCTCGACCTTCGGCCGCTGAAGGAGAAGTCGGGCATCGCGGTGGAGGACGTGGCCAAGCGGCTCGTGGACTACGGCTTCCACGCGCCCACGATGTCCTTCCCCGTGCCGGGCACCCTGATGGTGGAGCCCACCGAGAGCGAGTCGAAGGCGGAGCTGGACCGCTTCTGCGACGCGATGATCGCCATCCGCGAGGAGATCCGCGCGGTGGAGGAGGGGCGGCTCGACCGCGAGGACAACCCGCTCAGGAACGCGCCGCACACCGCGGCCGCGGTGCTCGCGGACGAGTGGAAGCACAAGTATCCGCGCGAGCTCGCGGCCTACCCGGTCAAGTCACTGCGCGAGAACAAGTACTGGCCGCCGGTGGGCCGTGCCGACAACGTCTACGGCGACCGGCACCTCTTCTGCTCCTGCCTGCCGGTTGGGGAGTGATGCGGGCGAGAGTCTTTGGAACGCCGATGAACGCCGATG
>JBBIJT010000117.1:3115-10791 GCA_037445795.1 Betaproteobacteria bacterium
ACGCCGATGAACGCCGATAAGAACTGAACTGGAACCGCCAATCGCCCGATAGCCTCGATGCTGTGATCGATCGAGTTAATGCGCTCCGGATTGGACTTGCATTGCGTTCATCGGCGTGACATCGGCGTTCATCGGCGTTCCAAAGACTTTCGTCCGCATAACTCTCACCACCGCCAGAAGTTCCCCCGCTCCTCGAGGAGGAAGCGCGCCAGCACCTGCTGGTGCACCTCCGTCGCGCCGTCCACGAGCCGCGCCTGGCGCGCGTAGCGGTAGATCCACTCGAGCGGCGTGTCGGTGGAATAGCCGCGAGCGCCGCAGAGCTGGATGGCCGTGTCGGCGCACAGGTGCAGGGTATCGGCGACCTGCACCTTGGCCATCGAGATCTCCTTCCTCGCGAAGTCGCCCTTGTCCAGGAAGGCCGCCGCCTTCATCGTGAGCATCCGCCCGATCTCGACCTGCATGGCGCAGTGCCCGAGCTTCATCTGCACGCTCTCGCGGTCGGCGAGGCGCTTGCCGCCGCTCATCCGCTCGGCCGTGTAGCCGGCCGCGATGTCGAGGCAGCGCCGGGAGAGCCCGAGCCAGCGCATGCAGTGCGTGAGGCGCGCGGTGCCCAGGCGGATCTGCGTCACCTTGAGGCCGTCGCCCACGCCCATGAGGCGGTTCTCGTCCGGGATCTCGAGGGAATCGAACTCGATCTCGCAGTGACCGCCGTGCTCCTCCGGGCCCAGGATGGGAATGCGGCGCACGATGCGCCAGCCCGGCTGGTCGCGGTCGAAGAGGAACGCGGTGAGACCCTTCCTCGCGTCGTCCGAGGTCTTGGCGACCACGATGAAGTGCTTCGCGTCCTCGGCCCCGGTGATGAACCACTTGCGGCCGTTCACGACCCAGCGGTCGTCGCGGCGCCGGGCGGTGGTGAGCATCATCGCGGGATCCGAGCCGCTGCCCGGGTGGGGCTCGGTCATCGCGAAGGAGGAGCGCACCGACCCGTCGACGATGGGCTGCAGCCACCGCTCCTTCTGCTCGGGCGTGCCCACCTTCTCCAGCAGGATCATGTTGCCGTCGTCCGGCGCCGCGCAGTTGACCGCCACGGGGCCGAAGAGGGAGTAGTTGAGCTCCTCGTAGCAGGCCGCCATGCCGACGACCGGGAGCGCCTGGCCGCCGCGCGACTTCGGCATCTGCGGCGCCCACAGGCCTTCGTCCTTCGCCTTGTCGCGCAGGAGCGCGAGCAGCTCCGGCCGGATGTTCTCGTGCTCGTCGAACGACTCGGGCGTCGTGTCGTAGGGAAGCACGTGGTCGCGGACGAAGTCGCGGTAGCGGCGCCGGTAGTCCTCGACGGAGGCGGGGAGCTTGAAGTCCATGGCGGGCTCCTAGAGCGAGTTGACCACGTGGCCGCCGTCGACGACGACGACCGCGCCGGTCATGAAGGCGCCGGCCTCCGAGGCGAGGAGGAGCAGCGCCCCGTCGAGGTCGCGCGGCGAGCCGATCCGCCGCTGCGGCACGCGCTTCATCACGGCCTGGCCGGCCTCCGACTCGAAGAAGTCGCGGTTCATCTCGGTGAGGATGTAGCCGGGCGCGATGGCGTTCACGCGGATGCCGTGCCGCGCCCACTCGAGGGCGAGCGATTTCGTCACCTGCACGAGCGCCGCCTTGGCGGCGGCGTAGGCGAGCAGGTGCGTGGCCTGCCGCAACCCGAGTATGGAGGCGATGTTCACGATGCACCCGGGGCGCCCGTCCGCGATCATGGTCTTCGCCACGGCCTGCGCCATGCGCCACGCGCCGTCGAGGTTCGTGTCGAGGACGCGGCGCCAGTCGGCCTCGGTGACGTCGACGGCGGCGCGGGTGTCGGCGACGCCGGCGTTGTTCACGAGGATGTCGACGCGGCCCGCGGCCGCCACGGACGCGCGGACCGCGGCGTCCACGCTGGCGGAATCGGCCACGTCGAGCGAGACGGCGTGCGCCGTGCCGCCCGCGGCGCGGATTTCGGCGACGAGCTTCGCCAGCCGGTCGGCGCGCCGGGCCGCCGCCACGACGACGGCCCCGCGCGCGGCAAGGGCGCGGGAGAAGTTGTCGCCCAGCCCGCTCGAGGCGCCCGTCACGAGGGCGACCTTGCCGCGGATGTCGAAGAGGGGGTCGGTGATCATGGGGCTTTCCTTTCGTCGCGGGCGAGCGCCTTGGGGTTGCTCACGGCGAGGCGCGAGCGGGTCGTGTCCATGAGGTGCTCGCGGAGGCGGGCGCGCGCCTCGCCCTCGTCGAACCGCCCCTCCCGGATCCGGCCCGCGAGGATGGCCGTGCCGGCGCGAAGCGCCGACGGTTCGTCCCCCGGCGGGACCCAGTCGCCCAGGAGCGAGGCCAGTCGCGCGATCTCCGCCGGCGCGACGCCCGCCGCGGCGAGGTCGCGCGCGGCGATGGCGAGCGCGTTGGCCGCCATCAGGGCCGCGTAGCGCTTCGGCTCCGGGAGGGACGGCGCGATCTCCGAGAGGATCGTCGCGCGGGCGATGTCGAGCAGGTCGGCGGCGGAGGGCTCGACTTTCATGCGTCGCTTTCGGTGAGGGAGAGGATCTCGAGCTCGAGCTCGGGGACGATGTGCGCGGTGAGGGCGAGCTCCAGCGAGCGCTGGGCGCCGGAGCGGTGGCGCTCGGCCTGCTGCAGCGCGATCACGGACCAGCGCAGGTGCGCCATCACCTGCCAGAAGCGCGTCTCCTCCACGCTCGTGGCGCGGCCACCCGCGGCCGCGTAGCCTGCGAGGAAGTCCGCCGCCGTGCCCATGCCGCCCGCCTCGAGGTCGGGGCGCGCGAATCGCCAGCACCGCGCGAACATCCAGCCGAGGTCCTCGCGCGGATCGCCCCATCCCGCGAACTCCCAGTCGAGCGCGGCGGCCAGCCGGCCCTCGTGCACGAGGTAGTTTCCCGTGCGGTAGTCGCGGTGGAGCAGGCAGGGGGGCAGGGGCGCGGGCGCGTTGCGCGAGCACCAGGCGAGGCCCCACTCGAGCGCGGGCCAGGCCTCGCCGCGGACGGCGCCCAGGGCATCGAGGTCGCGCCGGTAACCGGCGATCGAGGCGCGGACGTGGTCCGGCGCGGGTTCCCCGAGGAAGGCGAGCGACGCCGCGGGCGGCTTCACGGCGTGCAGCCTCGCGAGATTCCCGCCCAGCTCGCGGGCGAGCGCCGGCCGGTCGGGCACGAGGCGGTCGTCCTTCGAGAGGCGGTGGCCGGCGGCGACGCCCGGAACGCGGCGCATCACGAAGAAATCGGGGCCGCGCCGGTCGCTGCACAGGAAGAGCGGCTCGGGAACCCGGACGCCCGCGGCGTGCGCGACCCGCAGGATCGCGAACTCCTCGGGCCGCGTGTGGCTCACGGCGACGGCGGAGGGCGCATCCGTGCGCAGCACCCACTCGTGGCGTCCGGCGCGGGGCCCGCCGTCGATCGTCACGTCGAGCGCCACGTTCTCCTGGATGGCGCCGCCGGAGAGCCGCTCCCAGCGCTCGATCGTCGCGCCGCGGGCGCCGCACGCCCGCGCGAGGAAGGCCTCCGCGCGGGCCCTGGCATCGGCGTCGGCGCCAGCGGCGGCGCTGCTCATCGCGACGGCGCGCTCACCACAGGTTCACGCGCTCGCCCTCGGCGCGAAGTGCCTTCGAGTCGGCCGGGCACGAGAACGCGCGCGCGAACTCCGGCAGGTTGGCGAGCGGGCCCTGCACGCGGTAGCGCGGCGGCGAATGGCCGTCGGTGAGGATGCGCAGCCGCTCCTGCTCGGGCCGCACGCGCGAGCGCCAGGCCTGTGCGAAGGAGATGAAGTAGCGCTGCTCGGGCGTGAAGCCGTCGATCTTCTCGCGGGACTGGCCCGCCAGCGCGCGCTGCAGGCCGAGGTAGGCGATCTGGATTCCGCCCAGGTCCGCGATGTTCTCGCCCAGGGTGAGGTTGCCGTTCACCTTGAGTCCGTCGACGCCCGCGTAGGCGTCGTACTGCGCGACGACCGCCTGCGCCCGCTTCTCGTAGCGGCTGCGGTCGGCGGGCGTCCACCATTCGCGCAGGTTGCCGTCGGCGTCATAGCGGCGGCCGCGGTCGTCGAAGCCGTGCATGATCTCGTGGCCGATCACCATGCCGATGCCGCCGAAGTTCACCGCGTCGTCGGCCCTGGCGTCGAAGTAGGGCGGTTGCAGGATCCCCGCGGGGAAGACGATCTCGTTGAGCGTGGAGCCGTAGTAGGCGTTCACGATGTGCGGCGACATCCACCACTCGCCGCGATCGACGGGCTTGCCGAGCCGCCCGATGGTGCGTGCGAACTCGTACCGGCTGGCCGCGAGCCAGTTGGCGGCGAAGGGCTTCTCCCCGACCTCGGCCGTCGAGAAGTCGCGCCAGCGGTCCGGGTAGCCGATCTTCACGGCCATGCGGTCGAGCTTGTCGAGGGCCGCCTTGCGCGTGGCCTCCTCCATCCAGTCGAGCTTCTGCAGCCGCTCGCGCAGCGCCGCCTTCACGTGGCCCACCAGCTCGAGGGCGCGGCGCTTGGACTCGGGCGGGAAGGCCTCGCCCACGAAGAGCTCGCCGAGGGCGTGGGCGAGGGGCTCGCCGCCGTAGCGGCCGCTGATCGCCTCGATGACGCGCTCGTTGCGCGGCGCCATCTCGCGCACGCCGGTCAGCGAGCGCTGGAAGAAGGCGAAGTGCTCCTCCTCGAACTCGCGCGGCAGCTTCGTCGCCGCCGCGTTGAGGGCCTGCCAGCGCAGGTAGGCGCGCCACTGGGCGGCTGGGCGCCCGCCCGCGAGCTTCGCGAGGGCGGCCGCGGCGCCGGGCTGGGCCACGTTGACCTCGGCGAGGGCGGGCACCCCGGCGGCGGCGAAGTACGCATTCCAGTCGAGGCCGGGCGCCTCCTCGGCGAGCCGGGCCGTGGCGCGCAGGTTGTACGTCTTGTCGGGGTCGCGCCGCTCCACGAGCGTCATGTGGGCCCCCGCGAGGGCCGTCTCGAACTCGACCACGTCCGCGGCGAGCCGGATCGCCGCCTCCGGCTCCTCGCCGGCCAGGCGGAACATCTTCGCCACATGTTCGCGGTACGCCTCGCGCTGCGCCTTCGAGCGCTCGTCGTCGCGGAAGTAGTAGTCGCGGTCGGGCAGGCCGAGCCCGCCCTGCTGGATCTCGGCGAGGTAGCGGCGCGAATCCTTGGCGTCCTGCCGCACCACGAAGGAGAAGCCGGCGCGCACGCCCGAGCGATGCAGCAGGGCGAGCGCCCCCGGAAGGTCGCCGGGCGCCTTGACCGCGTCGATGGCCGAGAAGAGGGGCGCGAGCGGCGAGAGGCCGGCCCGGGAAATGGCGGGCTCGTCCATGCCGCTCGCGTAGTACGCCACCACCTTGTGCCGGTTGCTGCCTGGCGGGAATGGATTGGACGCGGCGGCCCTGGCGAGCACCGACTGCAGCACCTCCTTGTTGCGCTTGTCGATGATGGCGAAGGTGCCCCAGCCGGGCTTGTCGTCCGGGATCCTGGTCGCCTCGATCCACTGGCGGTTCGCGTAGGCGTAGAAGTCGTCGCAGGGCGAGACGTCCTTCGAGATTCCGGCGGCATCCAGCGCGGCGGCGCAGACGGAGGGCAGGGCGGCGGCCAGGGCGACGGCGAGGCGGAACGGGAGCGGGGACATGGGGGAAAGGGAGGCGGAAGGCAGGCGACATTCTAGCCCACGCGCGAGGGGAAGCCGGGGTCGTTCGGGTATAATCCCGCAGCGAAATTCCCCCGGGCGAACGCCCCCGCGATGCGCATCCTCCTCTCGAACGACGACGGCTACTTCGCCCCCGGCCTGGCGGCGCTGGCCGACGCGCTGCAGCAGCTCGGCGACGTCACGGTCGTCGCCCCCGAGCGCGACCGAAGCGGCGCCTCCAACTCGCTCACGCTCGACCGCCCGCTGTACCTGCGCCGCGCGAGCAATGGCTACCACTACGTGAACGGCACGCCGACCGACTGCGTGCACATGGCGGTGACCGGGCTCCTCGACATCGAGCCCGACATCGTGGTCTCGGGGATCAATTCCGGCTCCAACATGGGCGACGACACGCTCTACTCGGGCACCGTCGCGGCGGCCACGGAGGGCTACCTGCTCGGCGTGCCGGCGATCGCGGTCTCGCTCGTGGGCACCGAGTTCGCCCACTACGACACCGCGGCCCGCGTGGCCCGGGCGCTGGTGGAGCGCATCCGCAGCGCCCCGCCCGCGGAGCCCATCCTGCTCAACGTGAACGTGCCGGACCTCCCGTACGACCGGCTCGGCGCCACGGAAGTCACGCGGCTCGGGCGCCGGCACAAGGCCCAGCCGGTGGTGAAGGGCCGCAACCCGCGTGGCGAGACCGTGTACTGGGTCGGGCCGGCGGGTGCCGCGCGCGAGTGCGGGCCGGGCACCGATTTCCACGCGCTGGAGCGCGGCTGCGTCTCGGTGACGCCGCTCCAGGTCGACCTCACCCACGCGGGCCAGATGGACGCCATCGGCCGCTGGCTGGGCGCATGAGGCCGCGCCCCATGCCCTCGCGGGGCACCCGATGAGCGGGCCCGCGGGCATCGGGATGACCTCCGACCGCACGCGCGGACGGATGGTGGACGTGCTGCGCAAGGGGGGCATCAGGGACGAGCGCGTGCTCGCCGCGATGATGGAGATCCCGCGGCACCTCTTCGTCGAGGCGGGCATCGCTTCGCGCGCCTACGAGGACACGCCGCTGCCCATCGGCCACGGGCAGACGATCTCCAGCCCCTCCGTGGTGGCGATGATGACGCAGCTGCTCCTCGAGAAGGGGCCCGTCGCGAAGGTGCTCGAGATCGGCACGGGATGCGGCTACCAGACGGCCATCCTCGCGAGGCTCGTGAAGGAGGTCTACACGCTCGAGCGCATCGCCCCGCTCATGGACAAGGCGCGCCGCAACCTGCGCGACCTGCGCTTCTACAACGTGCGCTTCAAGCACGCCGACGGCCACAAGGGCTATGCCGAGGGCGGCCCGTACGACGGCATCCTGTGCGCGGCCACGGCGAGCCACGTGCCCGCGGCCCTCAGGGAGCAGCTCGCCCCGGGCGGCCGCCTCGTGATCCCCGTGGGCGTCGAGGAGCAGTGGCTGCACGTCGTGGAGCGCACCGCGACGGGATTCACCGATACCCGGCGCGACGCCGTGCGCTTCGTGCCGCTGCTGCCCGGACTCGCCTGAGGACGCCATGCCCCATCGCCCCCCGATCCGCCATCTCGCCGTCACCCTCGGCATCCTCGCGCTCGCCGCGGGGTGCGCCACGAAGCAGCCGGCTCCGGTCGTCGAGCGCGCGCCCGCGCCCCCGCCGCCCGCCCCCGTGGCGCCGAAGCCCGCGCCCAAGCCCGAGGCGAAGCCGGTGGCCACGCACACGATCAAGCGCGGCGAGACCCTCGTCGGCATCGCGCTCCAGTACGGCCTCGACTACCGCGAGCTCGCGGCATGGAACGGCATCGCCAACCCCAACGTGATCAGCGTGGGCCAGGTGCTCGTGCTGTCCGCGCCCGCCGGCGCGCCGCCGGCCACGGTGGCCACGCCGCTCGCGAGCGGCGGCGCCGTCGTCGAGGCCCGTCCCCTCGCCAACACCGAGAAGATGAAGGTGGAGCCGCGCGGCCAGCGGCTGCCGTACTCCGACAAGGCGCTGGCGCAACTCTCCGCCGGCGACGCCGCGGCGACCGCGGCCGAGCCGCCTCCGGCCCCGTC
>JBBIJT010000118.1:0-10538 GCA_037445795.1 Betaproteobacteria bacterium
GTGGCCTTCGCACGCGGCTCCGCGCGAGGATAGCGGGCAGGAGCGAGGGCAGGCGCGCGGCATCGATCCAGCCGCGGCGGCGCGACTCCTCGCGCCACGCCGCGGCCCAGCCCGCGAACGCCTGCGCGTCCTCGGCGGCCTCCCACGAGCCGATCGCGCCCTCGATGCCCCATTCGTGCGCGAGCGCCCAGGCGGCGCGCGCTTCCTGCGCGAGCGCGCCCGCGCCGACCAGGAGGGGGCGCCCCGCATCGGCGGCGATGGCCGCCTCCCAGCCGAGGCGCTCGTGGTCGGCGGAAAGCAGCGGCGGAACCGGCCCGCCCTCGTCGTCGAAGCGCGCCTCCTCGTGCAGGCGCTCGAGCCAGGCGCTCCAGGGCAGGACGTCGGGCGCGTGCCAGGCCGTGCGGGAGGCGGCGAGGTGGATCGCCGCCACCGCGCGGGACAGCGAGCCGGCGAGCCGCGCGTTGGGGGTGACGACGGTGATCGCGGCGGGATCCGCCGCCAGGCGCGACAGGAGATCGCGGAACTCGAGGCGGCCGGGCGGGGCGGTCATCATGCCGCCATTATGGACGGGCGGTGGCTCGCGTCGTGAGCCCCGCGCCGCCGGCGCGGCGGGTCAGCCGAACTTGGCCAGCAGCTCCGCGGCGTGCTCCAGCCGCTTGTCGACGACCGCCTTGCCCGGCGTGCCCGCGGGAACGTCGCCGCCCGACTGGATGGCGCAGGAGAGCACGTGGTAGAAGGCCTTGTCGAGCGCGCGGCGGCTGGCGGAGAGCTGCTGCGTGATGGCCTCGCAGTCGGCGCCCTTCTCGATCATGGCCTGGATTCCGCGCAGCTGCCCCTCGACGCGGCGCAGGCGGTGGATGAGTTCCTTCTTGTGCGTTTCGTCCCGGATGGTGGGCATGGGCGTCTCCTCTGGTCGCCCCTTTATACACCACTGGGTATGGTATGGCAAGGCTCGCCCGGGGAGTATGCGGGTTGACATACCATACCCCCCACGGTATATTGGCGCCTCCCCACCCGACTGGAGCCCTCCATGACCACCGAACGCATCGTCCGCATCGCCGCCGGCCTCTTCGTCCTGCTCTCCCTCGGCCTCGGCGTGCCCGGGAGCCCCCTCTTCGTGAACCAGAACTTCCTGTGGTTCACCGCCTTCGTCGGCGCGAACCTCTTCCAGAGCGGCTTCTCCTGCTTCTGCCCGCTCGAGCTGATCCTGAAAAGGGTGGGCGTGAAGAGCGCCTCCCGGGCCGCCTGAGGGCACGCCATGGCCGCCGCCGGATTCGTCCACGTCGCCTGCCCGAAGTGCCTCGCGCAGAACCGCGTCGACGCGGCGCGCGTGAGCGAGGCGCCCAAGTGCGGCCGCTGCGAGACGCCGCTCCTCGACGAGTCGGTCGTGGAGCTGGACGACGCCTCGTTCGACGCCTTCGTCTCGCGCACGAGCGTTCCCGTGCTGGTGGACTTCTGGGCGCCCTGGTGCGGACCGTGCGGCCAGATGGCCCCCGAGTTCTCCCGGGCCGCCCGCGGGCTCAAGGGCCGCGCCCGGTTCGCGAAGGTGAACACTGACCTGTCGCAAGCCCTCGCGGGCCGCCTCGGGATACGCTCAATTCCCACCCTGCTCCTCGTGAAGGATGGCCGCGAGGCCGGCCGCGTCACGGGCGTGCGCCCCGCGGAAGACCTCGAGACCTGGGTCGCCTCCGCCTGATTCCGGATCCCACGATGAAAACCGCTCCCCTTGCCCTCCTCGCCGCCGCGGCGATCCTCGCCGCCGGCTGCGGCTCCTCCGAGCCGCCCGCCGCGCCGGCTGCCGCCGCCGCCCTCGCCACCGCTCCCGCGGAGCTGCGCGAGGTCGACCTCACCACGTCCGCCGAGGCCGTGGTCGAGGCGGTGCGCCAGTCCACCGTCTCGGCCCAGGTCTCCGGGCGGATCGTCGACATCCGCTTCGACGTGGGCGACCGCGTGGAGAAGGGGTCCGTGATCCTGAGGATCGACGAGCGCGCCGCGAGCCAGGCCGTGGCCGCGAGCGAGGCGCAGGTGCGCGAGGCCGAAGCCGCGCTCGTCAACGCGCGCGCCCAGTACGAGCGCACGAAGCAGCTCCTCGCGCAGAAGTTCGTGAGCCAGGCGGCGCTCGACAAGGCCGAGTCCGACTTCAAGGCGGCCGAGTCGCGCATGAAGGCGACCCTCGCGGGAGCGGGGGCGGCCGAGACCGAGAAGAGCTTCACCACGATCGTGGCCCCCTACAGCGGCGTCGTCTCGGCTCGCCACGTGCAGCTGGGAGAGATGGCCGCCCCGGGCAAGGCGCTCCTCACCGGATTCGATCCCTCGTCGCTGCGGGTCGTGGCGACCGTCCCGTCCGCGCAGGTGCCCGCCATCCAGGGCGGCGCGAAGGCGCGCATCGAGGTGCCCTCGCTCGGGCGGTGGGTGGAAGTGAAGTCGATCACCGTCGTCCCCTCCGCCGACCCGCGGACCCACACCACGCAGGTGAGGCTCGACCTTCCGGCCGACGCGAAGGGGCTGCTGCCGGGCGTCTTCGCCCGCGCGCACTTCGTCACGGGGCGCGCCCCGCGGCTCATGGTGCCGCGCGACGCCGTCCTGCGTCGCAGCGAGGTCACGGCGGTCTACGTGGTCGACGACAAGGGCGCGCCGCGGCTTCGCCAGGTGCGACTCGGCACGGCCTCCGACGAGAAGGGCGTCGAGGTCCTGGCAGGCCTCAGGGCGGGCGAGAAGGTCGCGCTCGACCCGGTGAAGGCCGGCATGGCCCCGGCCGCCGCGAACTGAGGCGCCCATGGACGGCATGGGCATCTCCGGGCGCATCGCGCGCTACTTCCAGGACTCGCAGCTCACGCCGCTGGTCGCGCTGGTCGCCTTCCTGCTGGGCCTCTTCGCCGTGGCAGTCACGCCGCGCGAGGAGGAGCCGCAGATCAACGTCACCATGGCGAACGTGTTCATCCCGTTCCCGGGCGCCTCCGTGCGCGACGTCGAGTCCCTCGTGTCGACTCCCGCGGAGCAGGTCCTGTCGCAGATGGAGGGGATCGAGCACGTGTACTCCGTCTCGCGCCCCGGCATGTCGGTGCTCACCGTGCAGTTCAAGGTGGGCGTGCCGCGGATCGACGCGATCGTGCGGCTTCGCGACACCATGAGCGCCAACCGCGACTGGGCGCCGCCGGAGCTGGGCATCCTCGAGCCGGTCATCAAGCCGCGGGGCATCGACGACGTGCCCGTGGTCTCGCTCACGCTCTGGAGCGGCGACGAGGCCAAGGGCGCCTTCGAGCTGGAGCGCGTGGCGCACGCGATCGAGGTGGAACTGAAGCGGGTCGCCGGCACGCGCGAGGTGCAGACCCTCGGCGGCCCCGGCCGCATGGTGCGGGTGATCCTCGACGCGGACCGGCTCGCCTCCCACGGCGTCACCGCGCTCGACGTGAGGAACGCCCTGCAGCTTTCCAACGTGACCGCGCCCACCGGGCGCCTCGTCAGGGACAACCGCGAGATCGCGGTGGAGACCGGCAACTACCTCGAGTCGGCCGCCGACGTGCGCTCGCTCGTGGTCGGCGTGCAGGAGCGGAACCCCGTCTACCTCGCCGACGTGGCCGAGGTCGTGGACGGCCCCGATCAGCCGTCGCGCTACGTCTGGACCGGCGCGGGCCCGGCCGGCTCCGTGAAGGGGATCCGCGCGGCCGGCGACCATCCCGCGGTCACGCTGCAGGTGACCAAGAAGCCGGGCGAGAACGCGGTGGACGTGGCCGCGCGCGTGATGAAGCGCGTCGACGAGCTGCGCGGCACGCTCATCCCCTCGGACGTGCACGCGACGGTCACGCGCAACTACGGCGCGACCGCCGACGACAAGGCGAAGAGCCTCATCAAGAAGCTCGTCTTCGCGACGCTCTCCGTCGTCGTGCTGGTCTTCGCGACGCTGGGCAGGCGCGAGGCGGCCATCGTCGGCCTCGCGGTCGTCCTCACGCTCGCGAGCACGCTCTTCGCCTCCTGGGCCTGGGGCTTCACGCTGAACCGCGTGTCGCTCTTCGCGCTCATCTTCTCCATCGGCATCCTCGTGGACGACGCCATCGTCGTGGTGGAGAACATCCATCGCCACCGCGGCATGTCCGGGGGCCCGCTGCACGGAATCATCCCCGCGGCCGTGGACGAGGTGGGGGGGCCCACGATCCTCGCCACCTTCACCGTGATCGCCGCGCTCCTGCCCATGGCGTTCGTGACCGGCCTCATGGGCCCGTACATGAGCCCCATTCCGATCAACGCGAGCATGGGGATGCTGCTTTCGCTCGCGATCGCCTTCACGGTGACGCCCTGGCTCGCGCTGAAGCTCCTGCGCGCCCACGGCCAGGCGCACGCCTCCGCCCTGGACACCAGGCTCGAGCGCTTCTTCGGCTCGCTGCTCGGGCGCTTCATCGTGGTCCCCGAGGCGGCCGCGAACCGCCGCCGGCTGGGCATCGGCATCGCCGTGGCCATCGCGCTCTCCGTGGGCCTCGCCGGCGTGAAGCTCGTGGTCCTCAAGATGCTGCCCTTCGACAACAAGAGCGAGTTCCAGGTCGTCGTCGACATGCCGGCAGGCTCGCCGGTGGAAGCGACGGCGGCGGTCCTGCGCGACCTGGGGGCGCACGTGGCCACCATCCCCGAGGTCACCGACTACCAGGCCTACGCCGGCCTCGCCTCGCCCATCAACTTCAACGGCCTCGTGCGCCAGTACTACCTGAGGAGCCTCTCGGAGCAGGGCGACCTGCAGGTGAACCTCGTGGACAAGTCGGCGCGCCACCGCAAGAGCCACGAGATCGCCGCCGGCGTGCGGCCGGCCCTCGAGGAGATCGGCCGGCGCTGGGGGGCGAAGGTGAAGGTGATCGAGGTCCCGCCCGGGCCTCCGGTGCTGTCGCCCATCGTGGCCGAGGTCTACGGCCCCGACGAGCCGGGCCGCATCCGCGTGGCCAAGAAGGTCCGCGAGGCGCTCGCCGCCACGCCCGACATCGTGGGCATCGACGACACGGTCGACGACCCCGCGCCGAGGATCGTCCTCAAGGTCGACCAGGGCCGGGCGGCCATCGCAGGCGTCTCTCGCCGCGACGTGGTGGAGACGATGCGCGCCGGGCTCTCCGGCATGGACGCGACCCCGCTGCACGACGGCTTCTCCAAGTACGAGGTGCCGGTGCGCCTCACGCTGCCGGCCGAGCGGCAGGGGGAGCTCTCCGAGTTCCTCAAGCTCACGCTGCGCGCGGCGGACGGCTCGCTCGTGCCGATGTCGGAGCTGGTGCGCGTCGTGGCGAACGACCGCGAGCGCCCGACCTACCACAAGGACCTCCTGCCGGTCGTGTACGTGGTGGCCGACCAGGCCGGCAAGACCGACAGCCCGCTCTACGGGATGTTCGCGGCCCGAGGTCGCGTGGCGGGCATGGCGCTCGACGAGGGCGGCACGCTCGGCGAGTACTTCATCCGCCAGCCGTCGGACCCGTACCGGCAGTACGCCGTGAAGTGGGACGGGGAGTGGCAGGTGACCTACGAGACCTTCCGCGACATGGGCGCCGCCTACGCCGTGGGCCTCGTCCTCATCTACCTGCTCGTGGTGGCGCAATTCCGCTCTTACCTCGTGCCGCTCGTCATCATGGCGCCCATCCCGCTCACCGTGATCGGCGTGATGCCGGGGCACGCGCTCCTGGGCGCCAACTTCACCGCCACCTCGATGATCGGCATGATCGCGCTCGCGGGCATCATCGTGAGGAACTCGATCCTGCTCGTCGACTTCGTGAACCTGAAGGTCGCCGAGGGCCTCGCCTTCCGCGACGCCGTCATGCAGTCGGCCGCCGCGCGCGCCAAGCCCATCGCCCTCACGGCGCTCGCCGCGATGCTGGGCGCCGGCTTCATCCTCGACGACCCGATCTTCAACGGGCTGGCGATCTCCCTCATCTTCGGCATCCTCGTCTCCACCGTGCTCACGCTGGTGGTGATCCCGGTGCTGTACTACGCCACGTTCCGGAAGAACCACCCGGAACACTGACGCCCGGCCGGCGCGCGAGGCTCGTCCGGGGCGTGGCCGGCGGGGCTACAATGCCCCGCAGGAGGCCCACGGGAACCACGCCATGGACGATCCCCTGCTGCTCGCCCGGGCGCAATTCGGGCTGAACATCGCGTTCCACATCCTGTTCCCCTCGCTCACGATCGCGCTGGCCTGGATCCTGCTGGGCTTTCGCGTCGCGTACCACCGCACGGGCGACGAGGGCTGGCTCAGGACCTACAAGTTGTGGACGAAGATCTTCGCCCTGACCTTCGCGATGGGCGTGGTCACCGGGATCGTGATGTCGTTCCAGTTCGGCACCAACTGGCCGGACTTCATGAACAAGGTCGGCGCGATCGCCGGGCCCCTGCTGGGCTACGAGGTGCTCACCGCGTTCTTCCTCGAGGCGACGTTCCTCGGGGTCATGCTGTTCGGGATGAACCGCGTCCCCGCGTGGGCCCACATCGGCGCCACCGCGCTCGTCGCTGCCGGAACGGCGCTCTCCGCGTTCTGGATCCTCGCGCTCAACTCCTGGATGCAGACGCCCGCGGGCCACGTGCTCGACGGCGGGCAGTGGATCGCGGGCGACTGGCTCGCCGTGATCTTCAACCCGTCGTTCCCGTACCGGTTCGCGCACATGCTGATCGCCTCCGGGCTCACGGCTTCCTTCGTGGTGGCGGGCCTCTCGTCGTGGCGGCTCCTGAAGGCGCCTTCCGACGCGGCGGCGCGGCGGACGCTGCGCGTGGGCATCCTCGTGGCGGCCGCCCTCGCTCCCGTGCAGGCCGTCGTGGGCGATTTCCACGGGCTCAACACGCTCGAGCACCAGCCGGCCAAGATCGCGGCCATCGAGGCGATCTGGCACACCGAGAAGGGCGTGCCGCTCATGCTCTTCGCCATCCCGAACGAGGCGACGAAGACCAACGACTACGCGATCGAGATCCCCTACGGCGCGAGCCTCATCCTCAGGCACGACCCCCGCGGAGAGCTGAAGGGCCTCTCGGACTTCGGGGAGGACCGGCCTCCCGTCGCCCCCCTCTTCTTCGCCTTCCGCCTCATGGTGGGGGTCGGCATGGCGATGTTCGCCGTCTCCTGGTTCTCGGCCTGGGCGACCCGCGGGGGCGCGCAGGCGCCGCGATGGCTCCTGTGGACCCTCTCGGCATTCACCTTCTCCGGCTGGGTGGCCACCCTGGCCGGATGGATCGTCACCGAGATCGGCAGGCAGCCGTGGCTGGTGCACGGCGTGCTGCGAACGAGCGAGGCGGTGGGAGAGATCTCGGGAGCGCAGCTGGGGGCGAGCCTCACCGGCTACGCGCTCACCTACGCGGCCATGTTCGCCGCCTACATCGTGGTCCTCACGCACCTGGCGCGCGAGGGCGCGGACGCGGCGGCCGCGAAGCCGCTGCCGGGCGCGTCGCCCACGGGCGCCGCCGCGGACTGAGGAGGAATCCATGGACCTCGCGCTGATCTTCATGGTGCTCATGGGCGTGTCGGTCCTCGCCTACGTGGTGCTCGACGGCTACGACCTCGGCGTGGGCATGCTCATGCCCGCGGCGAGCGAGCCGGAGCAGTCGGTGATGGTGTCGTCGATCGGGCCCTTCTGGGACGCCAACGAGACCTGGCTCGTCCTGGGCGTGGGCATCCTCCTCGTGGCCTTTCCGCGGGCCCACGGCGTGGTGCTGGGCGAGCTCTACCTGCCGGTGGTGGCGATGCTCGTGGGCCTCATGTTCCGCGGCGTGGCCTTCGAGTTCCGCATGAAGGCCCTGGGATGGCACCGCGAGCTCTGGAACTGGCTATTCTGGGCGGGTTCGTTCCTCGCCTCCTTCTCGCAGGGGCTGATGCTGGGACGCTACATCACCGGATTCGCGCCGGGGTTCGGCTACCTGCTCTTCGCCGCCATCGTGGGCGCCGCCGTCTGCGGCGGCTACGTGCTGCTGGGCGCCACGTGGCTCGTGCTCAAGACGGAGGGCGAGCTGCGGAGAAAGGCGCTCGCTTGGTCGCGGTGGGGGCTCGCGTGGGTGGCGCTCGGCGTGGCGCTGGTGAGCCTCGCCACGCCGCTCGTGAGCGAGACCGTCCGCGCCAAGTGGTTCGACTTCCCGCGCACGCTGGCGCTCATGGCGCTGCCCGCGTCGTGCGCCTGGGCCGGCTTCCTCGTCTGGCGATCCACGGGGCGGATCGGGCGCCGGGCCGGCGGCGGCGACTGGCAGCCCTTCGCCGGCGCCGTGGCGATCTTCGCGATCGCCTTCCTCGGCCTCGCCTACAGCCTGTATCCCTACGTGGTGATCGACCGGCTGACCATCTGGGAGGCCGCGGCGCACCCCTCGTCGCTCAAGGTCGTGCTCGCGGGGGCCCTCGTCGTGCTGCCCTTCATCGTGGGCTACACGGCCATCTCGTACCGCGTCTTCCGCGGGAAGGCCCGGGGCGGCCTCTACGACTGAGGGCCGCTACTTCTCGATCAGGTGCCGCTTCTCCTTGACGCCCTTCCACTCGTCGGCGTCGGCCGGGGCGTCCTTGCGCTCGACGATGGGCTTCCAGATCTTGCAGAGCTCCGCGTTCAGGGCGGTGAACTCCTCCTGGTCCGCCGGCACGTCGTCCTCCGCGAAGATGGCCTCGACGGGGCACTCCGCCACGCAGAGCGTGCAGTCGATGCACTCGTCGGGGTCGATGACGAGCATGTTCGGGCCCTCGCGGAAGCAGTCGACGGGGCAGACGTCCACGCAGTCGGTGTACTTGCACTTGACGCAGGACTCGGTGACGACGTACGTCATGAATCGGGACCTTTCGGAAACGGGCGGGCGGGCCGCTTTGCCAGCGGGAAAGCCTGTAATTTTACCAGATCGCGGCGACCCTTCCGCCGCCGCGGGCAACGCCCGGCGCCGCGGCCGCTTTTTGCCTCCACCCCCCGGTTCGGGTTACGATTTGGTCCCATCCGAAGCGCCCGGCCGCCCCGCGGCGGCCCTGCCCGGCGCGACATCCCAGCCCGAACATAGAGGTGACCGTGAGCGACAACATCATCCAGGTGACGGACGATTCATTCGACCAGGAGGTCCTCAAGAGCACGACCCCGGTGCTCGTCGACTACTGGGCCGAGTGGTGCGGCCCCTGCAAGATGATCGCCCCCGCCCTCGACCAGATCGCGCAGGAGTACGCCGGCCGCCTCAAGGTGGCCAAGCTCAACATCGACGAGAACCAGGCCACGCCGCCCAAGTTCGGCATCCGCGGAATCCCCACCCTCATGCTGTTCAAGAACGGCAACGTCGAGGCCACCAAGGTGGGCGCCCTCTCCAAGACGCAGTTGAACGCCTTCATTGACAGCAACATCTGAAACCCGCTACCCTCGGATCGTCCTGGCTGTGATCTTTCCGGCTGCCGGCTCGTTCGTCGACCACGCCTAGCAGCGTTCCCCGTTCTGCAGCACCCCCCGCAGCCAGGTAACTCCCCCGTCATTTCCGGCCCGCGCCTTCCGCGCGGTCCCGCTCGACACATCCAGTCCACGCGACGCGCATGTACCTCTCCGACCTGAAGCTCAAACACGTCTCCGAACTCCTCGAGATGGCCACGGAGCTCGAGGGCGCCAACCGCCTGCGCAAGCAGGAGCTCATCTTCGCCCTCCTCAAGGCCCAGGCGAAGAAGGGCGAGGCCATCTTCGGCGACGGCACGCTCGAGGTGCTGCAGGACGGCTTCGGCTTCCTGCGCTCGCCCGACACGAGCTACCTCGCCGGCCCCGACGACATCTACGTCTCGCCCTCGCAGATCCGTCGCTTCAACCTGCACACGGGCGACTCGATCGAGGGCGAGATCCGCACGCCGAAGGACGGCGAGCGCTACTTCGCCCTGGTGAAGGTGGACAAGGTGAACGGGGAGCCCCCGGAGAACGCCAAGTCCAAGATCCTCTTCGAGAACCTCACGCCGCTGCACCCCGACAAGCCGCTCAGGCTCGAGCGCGAGATCAAGGCGGAGGAGAACCTCACGGGCCGCGTGATCGACATCATGGCGCCCATCGGCAAGGGCCAGCGCGGCCTCATCATCTCGCCGCCCAAGGCCGGCAAGACGGTGCTGATGCAGCACATGGCGCACGCGCTCACCACCAACCACCCGGACATCGTCCTCATCGTGCTGCTCATCGACGAGCGCCCGGAGGAGGTGACGGAGATGAGCCGCACCGTGCGCGGCGAGGTCGTGGCCTCCACCTTCGACGAACCGGCCACCCGCCACGTGCAGGTCGCGGAAATGGTGATCGAGAAGGCAAAGCGCCTCGTCGAGCACAAGAAGGACGTCGTGATCCTGCTCGACTCGATCACGCGGCTGGCGCGCGCCTACAATACGGTGGTGCCCGCCTCGGGCAAGGTGCTCACCGGCGGCGTGGACTCGAACGCCCTGCAGCGCCCGAAGCGCTTCTTCGGCGCCGCGCGCAACGTCGAGGAGGGCGGCTCGCTCACGATCATCGCCACGGCCCTCATCGACACGGGCTCGCGCATGGACGACGTGATCTACGAGGAGTTCAAGGGCACCGGCAACATGGAGATCCACCTCGACCGCCGCATGGCCGAGAAGC
>JBBIJT010000119.1:0-10426 GCA_037445795.1 Betaproteobacteria bacterium
TGCCTGCCTCAGACCGAAAGACTTCTCACACAGTCTGCCCGGCCGCCCTTTTTGTTCCCGCCCCTCCCGCACCTACCAGGTGTAGCGGACGGTGTAGCGCACCACCGCCTCGCCCTTGGGCGCGATCTTCACCGGGAAGTGGACGGTGCGCGAGTCCTGCTTCTCGAAGTCCTGGCTCTTGCGCGTGATCGTCCACCCCGACCACCGGTAGAGGGTTTCCTTCACGATCACGCCCACCGCCTCGTCGGGCTTCTGGTTGCGCACGCGCACCTCGATCTCCTCCTCGATCCACTTCGCCGACGTGTCGATGCGGTAGTCGACCTGACGGCGCTCGCCCACCACGTCGAAGGCCGAGCCCAGCTTCATCCGCACCGTCTCGTCGCGGGCCGTGTGGTCGATGAGGTCCTCGCCGATGAACTCGAGGCTGCCGTCGGCGTCGTCGCGCTTCGACACGCGCATCCTGCCCGCGGGCAACGGGACGCCCAGGCCTTGCGCGGCGGAATTCTTCAACTGCAGGTAGACGTCCACCTTGCGGTTGGACTGCACGCCGAAATTGCGGTCGGTCATCGGCGAACCGTAGTACGGGAACGCGGCCGCCTGGCCGTAGTAGAGGAGCGTCTTCTCGCAGCCCGCGCCGGCGGCCGTCGGAAAGAGCTCGATCTGCTTGGTGGAGTTCTGCGCGAGCGACGCGGGGCGCCCGAGCGTGTACAGGTGGTACTCGAAGAAGGACTTCTCCTGGAAGCCGTCGGCCTTCGCCTCCTGGGCGCGCATGAGCTGGGCGGGTGCGGCGGCGGGGTAGGCGCGCGGCTGGGCCCGCTGCACGTCGCCCGCGACGAGCTTCAGCTTCGCGTTCTCGTAGGAGGCGCCCGACTGGTTGACGATCGTGACCCACGCGCCGACGTCCAGGCGGCACTGGCCGGGCTTCGGCTCCGAGTAGACGAGGTTGTAGTCGGCCCACCAGGTCATGCCCGCCGTCTGGTAGGCGAGCCGCGACTCGTGGGCGCCCACCCTGGCGGCGTCGATGTCCCACACGAGGGTGGGCTTGCTGATGAGGCCGCCGGGAAGGCCGGGGAGGGTCACGCCCGAGTACCCGTTCAGGATGCGCACGCTGCCGTCGGCCGACCGGAGGGTGAGGCCTCCCTGGGTCCCCACGAGGGTCCCCGTGAACGCGCCCACGCCCTGGCCGCGCTGCTGCTCGACCGTGATCTCGCGGTCGAGGTAGCGCGACAGCAGCTTCTGGGTGCTGGTGAGGTCGAACTCGAAGCTCTGCTCCACGACGCGGGTGCCGGCCGGATCGGTGAGGGAGGCGAACGACACCGTGGTGGGGTCGATGAGCGCCGGCACGTCCGGCACGCGCAGGACGTTGCGGCCGGCCCGGAACTCGAAGCGCCGGTCCTCCCGCACGAGGGCGTAGCCGGGGACGGTCGCCCCCTCGCCGCCGGAGCGGAAGGTCTGCGCGGAGAGCGTTCCCGGCTGCGCGCTGGAATAGATGGTGACGGACGTTCCCGCCGCGGCCGGGAGAGCGAGGGCGGCGAGGGTGGCGGCGACGATCGGGCGGGTGGCACGGGACATGGCGGATTCCTCCGTGGGGTTGACACCGAGTTTAACGGGCGGGACCCGCAAAGGGGTCAGGCGCCCGCTATACTTTCGGCATGAGATTCGAAGGCACCGATACCTACGTCGCGGACGACGACCTGAAGATCGCGGTGAACGCGGCGGTCACCCTGCAGCGGCCGCTCCTCATCAAGGGCGAGCCCGGGACGGGAAAGACGATGCTCGCCGAAGAGGTGGCGCGCGCGCTCGGCATGCCGCTCCTCCAGTGGCACATCAAGTCCACGACCAAGGCCCAGCAGGGCCTCTACGAATACGACGCGGTGTCGCGGCTGCGCGATTCGCAGCTCGGCGACGGGCGCGTGAACGACATCGGCAACTACATCGTGAAGGGCGTGCTCTGGGAGGCCTTCGAGAGC
The DNA here is from genome assembly GCA_037445795.1 of Betaproteobacteria bacterium. Lineage (GTDB taxonomy): Bacteria > Pseudomonadota > Gammaproteobacteria > Burkholderiales > Usitatibacteraceae > FEB-7. Next base: position 1,971 of record JBBIJT010000119.1, read on the forward strand.
GAGCGCCAGGCCGTGGTGCTGGTGGACGAGATCGACAAGGCGGACATCGAGTTCCCCAACGACCTCCTGCGCGAGCTGGACCGCATGGAGTTCCACGTCTACGAGACCCGCAGGACGGTGAAGGCCCGCCACCGCCCGGTGATCCTCATCACCTCCAACAACGAGAAGGAGCTGCCGGACGCGTTCCTGCGCCGCTGCTTCTTCCACTACATCCGCTTCCCGGACAAGGAGACGATGCAGGCGATCGTCGACGTGCACTTCCCCGGCATCCGCAAGCAGCTCGTGCAGGCGGCGCTGGAGAGCTTCTTCGGCATCCGCGAGATGCCGGGGCTCAAGAAGAAGCCCTCCACGTCCGAGCTCCTGGACTGGCTGAAGCTGCTGCTCGCCGAGGACATTCCCCCGGAGGCCCTGCGCAGCGAAGGGCACCAGCAGGCGATCCCGCCGCTCTACGGGGCGCTCCTCAAGAACGAGCAGGACGTCCACCTCTTCGAGCAGCTCCTGTTCCTGCAACGCCGCGGCCGCTAGGCCCGCGCGAGAAGGGGGATCCATGGCCACGACGCGCAAGCCGGCCGTGAAGAAGGCCGCCCGCAAGCCCGCTACACGGAAGCGCGCCGCGACGAAACCCGCTTCCCCGAAGGCTCCCTCCCCGAAGAGGGGGGCGCGCCCCGTCGCGGCGGGCAAGGGGGGGCTCCGCCGCGCCTCGGGCGAGGCCCTGCGCCTCGCCGGGGTCGGGACGGACGCCGTCGCCAGGGCGACCGGCAAGGCATGGGACCAGTGGCTCGCGATCCTCGACAAGGCGGGCGCCGTGGCCATGCCGCACAAGGCCATCGCCTCCATGCTCGCCGACAAGTACGGCGTGCCGCCATGGTGGAGCCAGATGGTCACCGTGGGCTACGAGCAGGCGAGGGGGCTGCGGGAGGCCTACCAGCAGGGCGGCTGGTTCGCCGCCAACGCGTCCCGCACGCTGGACGCGAGCGTAGAGCGGCTCTACGGGGCCTGGGCCGATCCGGCGCTGCGGGCGCTCTGGCTCGGCAACGCGCCCGTGGAGGTGACGCGGGCGACCGACGGCAGGTCGATGCGCATCGCCTGGACCGCGGGCGGGCAGCGGGTCGACGTGAACTTCACCCCCGCGGGCGAGGGCAGGAGCCGCGTCCAGGTGGAACACGGCAAGCTCCGCGACGGCAAGGCGGTGGCCGAGAAGAAGGCCTTCTGGAAGAAGGCCCTCGAGCGGCTGAAGGCGCTCCTCGAGAAGGCCGCCTAGCGCCCGTGCTCGTCGACTTCTTCTTCACCGTCCGCAAGGCCGGCGTCCCCGCCAGCGTCAAGGAGTTCCTCACGCTCCTCGACGCGCTGGACGAGGGCGTGGTGACGGGAAGCGTCGACGACTTCTACGTGCTCTCCCGCGCCACGCTCGTGAAGGACGAGGCGCATTTCGACCGCTTCGACCTCGCCTTCTCCGCGTACTTCAAGGGGGTGGGTGCCATCCCCGACGAGCTGGTGAAGGAGATTCCCTCCGAGTGGCTGCGCCGCCTGGCCGAGCGCACGCTCACCGAGGAGGAGAAGCGGCTCGTCGAGTCGCTGGGCGGCTGGGACAAGCTCATGGAGACGCTGCGCCAGCGCCTCGAGGAGCAGGAGAAGCGCCACCAGGGCGGCAGCAAGTGGATCGGCACCGCGGGCACGTCGCCCTTCGGCGCCTACGGGTACAACCCCGAGGGCATCCGCATCGGGCAGGACCGTTCCCGGAACCGGCGCGCGGTGAAGGTATGGGACCAGCGCGAGTTCCGCGACTACGACACCGACCGCGAGCTGGGCGTGCGCAACATCAAGCTCGCGCTGAGAAGGCTGCGCCGCTTCGCGCGCACCGGCGCGCCCGAAGTCCTGGACCTCCCGGACACCATCCGCTCGACGGCGAGGAACGCGGGCTTCCTGGACTTGAGGATCGTCCCTGAGCTGCACAACGCGGTGAAGGTGCTCCTCTTCCTGGACGTGGGAGGCTCCATGGACGACCACATCCGGATGGTGGAGGAGCTCTTCAGCGCCGCGCGCACGGAGTTCAAGAACCTGGAGCACTACTACTTCCACAACTGCGTCTACGAGTCGGTGTGGAAGGACAACCGCCGCCGGAGCGTCGAGAGGATCCCGACGGTGGACGTGATGCGCAAGTACGGCCACGACTACAAGGCGATCTTCGTGGGCGACGCCGCCATGAGCCCCTACGAGCTGGAGCAGGCCGGCGGAAGCGTGGAGCACTGGAACGACGAGCCGGGGCGCGTGTGGCTCGAGCGCCTCCTGCGCTCGTGGCCGCGCGCCGCGTGGCTGAACCCGGTTCCCGAGGAGCACTGGAGCTGGACGGTGTCCACCGAGAACATCCGGCGGATCCTCGACGGGCGCATGTACCCCGTCACCCTGCACGGCCTCGAAGGCGCGATGAAGTCCCTCGGCTAGCCCGGCTCCGGGCTAGGTCCTGACGAACCGCCGCACGCCGCCCTCCTCGATCCGCCGGACCTTGCCCTCCGCCTGGAGGTAGTGCAGGTGCGCGATGGCTTCCCCCATGGCGAACCCGAGCTGGTGCTCGTCGAGCTTGCGCCGGAACAGCACGGGGAGGACGTCGAACGCGGTGACGGGACTTTCGCAGGCCGACAGCAGCTTCTCGAGCCGCTCCGCGTGGTGCGCTCCCAGCTGGATGATCCGGCCGTGGAGCCCCTCAAAGACGCGATCGTGGGAGGGGAGCACGCGCACCGACCCGGGGATGTCCGCGAACCGGGCGAAGGAATCGAGGTAGAGGCGCAGGGGATTGGCCTCCGGCTGGTTGCCCCAGACGCCCACGTTCGTCGTGATGCGCGGCAGGACCTGGTCGCCGGAGATGAGCAGGTCCAGGGAAGGGCAGTGGAGCGCCGCGTGCTCGGGCGCGTGGCCGTGGACGCAGATCACGCGCCAGTCGTGGCCGCCGATCGCGAGCGTGTCGCCGTGCAGCAGGCGGCGGTAGGTGCGCGGCAGCTCGGGCACCCCGCGGCGGTAGCGATTGCCGGTGCGCGCCTTCTCGGGGATCGAGGCGATGTCGAGGCCGTTCCGGCCGAAGAAGTCGATTCCCGTCGCGCGGTCGAAGCCTGCGGTGTCGTCGCGTGCGGCGTGCGCCGACAGGAACTCCGCGGTGGTCATCCACACCGGCGCGCCCGTTCGCTCCGACAGCCACGCGGCGCTGCCCACGTGGTCGGGGTGGTAGTGGGTCACGACGATGCGCTTGACGGGCCGACCGGCCATCGGGCCCGCGAGGAGCCTCTCCCACAGGGTCCAGGTCGCCTCGACCCCGAGCCCGGTATCGACGACGGTCCAGCCGTCGCCGTCCTCGAGGAGCCACAGGTTGATGTGGTCGAGGGCGAAGGGCAGCGGCATGCGTAGCCACCACGCGCCGGGCGCGACCTCGAGCGTCCCGCCGGGGTCGGGCAGGGTGTCGCCGAACGGGTAGCGGACCGCGTGCCTGTCGGTCATGGCGCGGCGCCGCGGGCGGCGCGGGGGATCACTTGGTGGTGAAGACGAACACGCCGTCCCAGTCCGCGGGCGGCGGGTTCTGGCGGAAGTGCGCGATGCGCTCGAGGTAGAGCTTGTACAGCTTCGACTCGGGGGAGGCGTAGGAGAGGTTCCTGAGGAGGTTCTCCGCCTCGTCCCAGCGTTGCGCGCGGTAGGCCTCGAGCGCCTTGTGGAGCCGGTCGACCTCCTTGAGCGTCTCCGGGCCCACCTCGGCCTGCCGGCCGATTGGCTCGAAGATCGCCACGCCCTGGTGCTTGCCCTTCACCTGGACCCTGTCGATCTCGCGGTAGACGAAGCCGGAGGCGCTGCGCACGATGTTCTCGGTCACGAGGATCCCGACGCCGTACTGCTTCGTGAGGCTCTCCAGGCGCGAGGCGAGGTTCACCGAGTCGCCCATCACGGTGTAGGAACGGCGGAACTTCGATCCCATGTCGCCCACGCTCATCGTGCCGCAGTTCAGGCCCACGCCGATGTGGAGCTGGGGCCAGCCGCGCTTGGCGAAGGGCGCGTCGAGGTCGCGAAGGCCCTTCTGCATGGCGATCGCGGTCTCGAGGGCATGGGTGGCGTGGTCGGGGTCCTGCAGCGGCGCGCCCCAGAAGGCCATGATCGCGTCGCCGATGTACTTGTCGATCGTGCCGCGCTGCTGCTGCACCTTCTCGGTCATCGCCGTGAGGTACGTATTCATGAGGTCCTTGAGGCCCTCCGGCGTGAGGCCCTCCGAGATCGAGGTGAAGTCGCGCACGTCGGAGAAGAGGACCGTCATCTCGCGGCTCTCGCCCTTCATCGAGTACTCGCCGGGGTTCTTGGACATCTCCTCGACGAGTTCCTTCGGGACGTAGGTGCCGAAGAGGCCGGTGATGAGCCGGCGCGACCGCGCCTCGGAGAAGAACCCGTACACCATGTTGAGGAAGTAGAGCAGCACCAGCATCATCAGGGGCGAGGCGGTGGGCACCACCCAGTTCTTCGACTGCCACAGGTAGAGGTTGGAGGCCACGAGCAGCACGAACAGGGCGCCCACCACCGCGGTCGACCACACGGCGGAAAGGCGCGGCAGCACCAGGGCGAGGGGGATGCCGATGGCGCAGATGAGGACCACCACGATGCCCAGCACCTCGGGCGGGCGGTTCTTGATCGTGCCGTCCAGCATGCCGGCCACGAGCGCGGCGTGCGCCTCCACGCCCGGAAGGTCCTCCCGGACCGGCGTGGCGCGCAGGTCCACGAGGCCCGCGGCCGAGGTCCCGACGATGACGATCTTGTCCTTGAGGTCCTCGACGGGGAGGGCGCCCCGGATGACGTCGGTCGCGGACACGTAGCGGAACCCGCCGGAGTCGAGATACGGGACCATCGCGGTCATCGCTCGGTCGAGCGGGATCTGGAGATCGCCGATCTTGATGGCGCGCATCCATCCCTCGTAGCCGGCCCCGGTCTTCCTCGGCTCGTCGATGACCAGCCGGACCGGCGCATTGCCCAGGGCGGTGCGCGTGACCGCGAGCGACAGGGCCTCGTAGAAGCCGTCCTTGTACTTCATGAACATCGGCACGCGCCGCGTGACGCCGTCGATGTCCAGCGCGGGGTAGATGTGGCCGGTGGCCGTCGCGGACTTCTGCAGGAGCTCGATGTTGCCGCTGTAGCCCGTCGAGTCGAAGTAGCGGTAGTGGACGTCGCCCAGCGCCTTGAGGTCGAAGACCGGCGGCGGCAGCGTGCCGGCGAGGTCTTCCTTGCCGCGCAGCGACACGCCGAGGACCACGGGCCACCGGGCGATCTCGTCGGAGAAGATCTGGTCGTAGTTGAGCGAGGCCCGCGCGCCCTTGATGAAGGCCTGGTACTGCGCGTCGTCCTTGAGCTCCCCCGTCGCGAGCGAATCGAAGATCGGCAGGCCCGAGCTCGTGTCCGGCTCCGGGAACGCGATGTCGAAGCCCACGACGCGCACGTGGTAGCGCTCGAACAGCTGGTTGATCATCGTGGCGAGCTTGACGCGCGGCCACGGGAAGCGCCCTTCGGCCTTGAGGCTCTTCTCGTCGATGTCGACGATGACCACGTGGGTGTCGCGCGTCTTGGGCAGGAAGAGCCGCAGGCGCGTGTCGTAGGCCCAGAGCTCGAGCTGCTGGAGGGCGCGGAACTCCTTCCACTCCGCCTCGTGGACGAGGAAGACGAGGACGACCGCGATCCCCACCGTGGCGCGGATGATGTCGTTCAGCGTGAACTTCGGGATCCAGCGGGCGTTCAGGGCCACGGGTTCTCGCTCTTGTCGAAGGGGGTGGCTGCCGCAGTGCGGGAATGATACACCGGGGCGGGTCAGGCGAGCCGGCGGCGGAACCGGGCGGCCAGGCGCCGGGCCAGAGGCAGCGTCTCTTCCGTGGCCCGCTCCCGGAACTCCCGCGGCGGGTCGGCCGCGATGAACTGCCGTACGCAGGGCTGGAACTCCGGGTAGCGCTCGTCGATGATGGCCTGGGCGCGATTGCGGATCTCCTGGGCGCCGCCGCCGAAGGAGACTTCCCCTTCGTGGAACACGAAGGTGTCGGCCGCGAGCCAGTGGCGCCAGCCGGCGCGGGACGCCCGCATGCAGAAGTCCACCTCCTCGCCGTAGCCGCGGCCGAAGGCCTCCTCGTCGAATAGCCCCACTTCGTCCAGGCAACGGCGCGAGATGAACATGCAGAAGCCGACCGCGGTGGGGATCTCGACCGCCTGCCCCGCGTTGGCCCGGGCGAAGGCCGCGTCCAGCCGGGCTGCGGAGGTGCCCTCGGGAAGCGGATTCGACTGGGCGAACCGGGGAAAGCTGCAGATCGTCGCGTTGTTGGAGAAGGGCGTGACCGTGCCCGCCTTCGGGTCCCGGGCGGCGCAGCCCGCGATGCGGTCCAGCCAGTCGCCGGCCACTTCCGTGTCGCTGTTGAGGAGGAGGACGTCCCGGTCGGGGTGCAGGCGCATGCCCTCGTTCACCGAGGCCACGAACCCCGCGTTGCGCTCGTGGACGCGGAGCGTGAATCCTCCCCCGGCCGCGGCTTCCCGCAGCCACGCGGAGAGCTCGGGCTCCGGGCTCGCGTCGTCCACCACGACCACCTCGTGCGGCATCCGGACGCCTGCGCCGAGAACGCTCTCGAGGCAGCGGCGCGTCTGGGAGAGCCCGCGGTAGGCGGGAATGATGACGTCGATCAAGGGGCGGGGAACCGGGGCGGGATGCCGAATCTTATCGTTTCGGGGCGGAAATGGCCGCCCGGGGTCCCTGTCGCCCCCCCGCATTTGACCCGTATCAACCGGGCCGTCCCCGTTCGGCGGCAAAGTGGGCAGGCCGAAAGCCCCCCCATTCCGAGGGGCGTGGAGGATTTGCATGGATTCCAGCCAGAACGTCATCGCAGGCGTCGGTCTTGCCGACCGCCCCCGCAAGAGCCGCTGGCCCGCGCGGATGGACCTGGCACAGAGCCTCACGGGGCTCGTGCTCGGCCTGTTCATGTGGGGCCACATGTTCTTCGTGTCCTCCATCCTCCTGGGCAAGGATGCGATGTGGACCATCACCAAGCTCTTCGAGGGCTACTTCTTCTTCGGGACGGCCTACCCGGGCATGGTCTCGGTGATCGTGGGCGGGATCTTCGCGATCCTCATCGTCCACGCCTTCCTCGCGATGCGGAAGTTCCCCGCCAACTACACGCAGTACCGGACGTTCATCGGGCACCGCAAGCTCATGGCGCACGAGGACACGACGCTCTGGTGGGTCCAGGCCGTCACGGGCTTCCTCCTCTTCTTCATCGCCGCGGTCCACCTCTACCAGATGCTCATGCATCCGGGCGACATCGGCCCGTACGGGTCGGCCGACCGCGTCTGGAGCGGCCGCTGGTGGCCCCTGTACCTGGTTGCGCTCTTCGCGGTCGAGCTGCACGGCGGCATCGGCCTCTACCGGCTCTGCGTGAAGTGGGGATGGCTCGAGGGCAAGGACGCCGACGCGAGCCGCAAGCGCCTGAAGACCCTCAAGTGGGCGCTGACCGTGTTCTTCGTCGTGCTGGGCCTCGCCACCCTCGCGGCCTACATGAAGATCGGCTACGAGCACCGCGACCGCGTGGGCGAGCGCTTTACCCCGTCCTGGGTGGTCCCGAACCCGATGGAGAAGGCCAAATGAAGATCGTCTACACCGACGTGCTGGTCATCGGCGGCGGGCTCGCGGGCCTCAGGCTCGCCATTGGCGCCAAGCGGCGCGGCCACGACGCGCTCATCCTCTCGCTCGTGCCGGCCAAGCGCTCGCACTCCAAGGCCGCCCAGGGCGGCATGCAGGCGTCGCTGGGCAACGTGATCAAGGGGCAGGGCGACAACGAGGACATCCACTTCGAGGACACGGTGCGGGGCTCCGACTGGGGCGCCGACCAGGACGTGGTGCGGATGTTCGTGAACACGGCGCCCAAGGCGGTCCGCGAGCTGGCGGCGTGGGGCGTGCCTTGGAGCCGCGTGCGCAAGGGCGACCGCGACGTCATCATGAACGGCCAGAAGGTGACCATCACGGAGCGCGACGAGGCCCAGGGCCTGGTGGCGCAGCGCGACTTCGGCGGCACGAAGAAGTGGCGCACCTGCTACGCGGCCGACGGCACGGGCCACGCGATGATCAACGCGGTGGCCGACCAGGCCATCGCCGACTCGATTCCCGTGCACGAGCGCAAGGAGGCCCTCGCCCTCATCCATGACGGCAGCCGCTGCTACGGCGCCGTCGTGCGCGACCTCATCACCGGCGAGGTCTCGGCTTACGTGGCGACGGCGACGGCCGTCTGCACAGGCGGCGCCGGGCGCGTCTACCGCAATACCACCAACGCGGTGATCTGCGAGGGCATCGGGCACGCGCTGGCACTCGAGACCGGGGTGTCCGCGCTGGGCAACATGGAGGCGGTCCAGTTCCACCCGACCGGCATCTTCCCCGCCGGCATCCTCGTCACCGAGGGCTGCCGCGGCGACGG
>JBBIJT010000120.1:0-10423 GCA_037445795.1 Betaproteobacteria bacterium
GCCCGGAGAGAGAATCCAGCAGTTCCGGGAGTCTGCTTACACATCGCGTTTGCGCGAAAGAGGAGGGTTTCGTGTTGAGAGGAAGTGCACGCATCGGACTGGGAGGGCTCGCGCTCGTCCTCGTCACCGCGCTGGTCGCCGCAGGCCCGGCGTCCGCCGCGGGGTTCTCGATCTTCGAGGCGGGCTCCCGCGCCACGGCGATGGGCGGGGCGGCGGCGCGCTGATGCGCCGCGGCGCCCTCGCGGCCACGGCGGGCGCGGTCGCCCTCGCGGCGCTGGCCGGCTGGTGGCTCGCGGGCAGGGACAAGGCGCCCCCGCCCGCGGCCAAGGGGGGAGGGGCCCCGGTTCCCGTCACCGTCGCCGTCGTGGAGCGGCGCGACGTCCCGGTGCGGCTTCGCACCAACGGCACCGTGGTGGCGCTCCAGTCGGTGGACATCCGCGCCCAGATCACCAGCACCGTTCGCGAGGTGCACATCCGCGAGGGCCAGACGGTGGCGAAGGGCGACCTCCTCGTCTCCCTCGATTCCCGCGCTGAGGAGGCCAACCTGAAGAAGGCGGAGGCGCAGGTGGAGAAGGACCGCGCCGACCTCGCCAACGGGCAGCGCACGCTCGAGCGCCAGCGCCAGCTCTTCGCGCAGAAGTTCATCTCGCAGTCGGCCCTCGACGCTTCCGAGAACCAGGTGGAGACGCTCAAGGGCCAGCTTGCGGTGGACCTCGCGGCGGTGGAGGCGGCCAGGGTGGCGCTCGCCAACACGCTGATCCGCGCGAGCTTCGCCGGGCGCACCGGCGCGATCGGCGTGCGCCCGGGCAGCCTCGTGCAGCCCAACGGCACCGTGCTCGTCACGGTGACGCAGATCGATCCCATCCAGGTGGCCTTCACGCTGCCGGAGAAGGAGCTTCCGGGCCTGCAGCGCGCGCTTGCCGCGGGCGGCGTGTCGGCCGAGGCCACGCCCGACGGGGGGCGCCAGGTGCTGACGGGGCGCGTCAACTTCCTCGACAACGCCGTCGACACCGCCACCGGCACCATCCGGGTGAAGGCGGAGTTCGACAACCGCGCGAGCCGCCTGTGGCCGGGAATGTACGTGAACGTGACCGTGGCGCCGCGCACGCTGGAGAAGGCCTCGGTCGTGCCGGTGCAGGCCGTGCAGACCGGGCCCGAGAACCGCTTCGTGTACGTGGTCGGCGACGACCGCAAGGTGTCCACGCGGCCGGTGCGGGTCGAATACCTCGACGCGGCGATCGCGGCGGTGACCGGGGTCGAGCCCGACATGAAGGTGGTCGTCGAGGGCGCGCAGAACCTGCGGCCGGGTAGCCTGGTGTCGCTCGGGGGGCCGAAGCCCGGCGCGATGGAGGGCAAGGGCGAGGGCGGGGGCAGGCCCGCCCCGAAGGCGCCGTCGTGAATTTCTCCGAGCCCTTCATCCGCCGTCCGGTGATGACGGTGCTGCTGTCGGCCTCCTTCGTGGTGGCCGGCCTCATCGCCTACGGCGACATTCCCATCGCCGCGCTGCCGCAGTTCGACACGCCGACCATCTCGGTGTACGCGAACCTCCCCGGCGCGAGCCCGGAGAACATGGCCTCGTCGGTGGCCACGCCGCTCGAGAAGCAGTTCGCGACGATCTCGGGGGTGAACGTGATCACCTCGTCGTCGACGATGGGCAACACCCAGATCACGCTCGAGTTCGACCAGGACCGCGACATCGACAAGGCGGCCGTCGACGTGCAGGCGGCGCTGCTTCGGGCGTCGCGCTCGCTGCCGGTGGAGATGACCAACCCGCCGTCGTACCGCAAGGTGAACCCGGCGGACGCGCCGGTGCTGTTCATCACGCTCACCTCGCCCTCGATGCCGCTGTCGGAACTCAACGGCTTCGCCGAGAACCTCATCTCGCCCACGCTTTCCACGCTGACCGGCGTGGCGCAGGTCAACATCAACGGCCAGAAGCGCTTCGCCGTGCGCGTGCGCGCGCGGCCCGACGCGCTCGCGGCGCGCGGCCTCACCCTCGACGACATCGCTTCGGCGATCCGCTCGGCCAACGCCAACACGCCGCTGGGCACGCTCGACGGCCCGCGGCAGACGCTCACGATCCAGGCCAACCGCCAGATGACGAAGGCGGCGGAGTTCGCCCGCATCATCGTGGCCACGCTTCCGGGCGGCCAGGTGGTGCGGCTGGAGGACGTCGCCGACGTGGAGGACAGCGTCGAGTCGGTGAAGACGGCGAGCTGGGCCAACGGCGAGCGCGCCATCACGCTGTCCATCCAGCGCCAGCCGGACGCGAACACCGTGGCGACGGTGGACGAGATCAGGGCGGCCATTCCCGGCCTCGTCGCGCAGATGCCCGCCTCCGTGCGGCTGTCGGTCCGGAACGACCGCTCCATTCCCATCCGCGAGGCGATCCGCGACGTGAAGGTGACGCTCGGGATCACGGTGGCCCTCGTCGTGCTCGTGATCTTCCTCTTCCTGCGCCACCCCATGGCGACGATCATCCCGGCGCTGTCGCTGCCCATCTCGCTGCTGGGGACCATCGCGCTCATGAAGTGGCTGGGGTACACGCTCGACAACGTGTCGCTGCTGGGCATCACGCTCGCGGTGGGGCTGGTGGTGGACGACGCCATCGTGATGCTCGAGAACATCGTGCGCCACGTGGAGGCCGGGGAGGCGCCGATGTGGGCGGCGCTGAAGGGCTCCAAGGAGATGGGCTTCACCATCGTCTCGATCTCGGCGTCGCTCGTGGCCGTCTTCATCCCCATCTTCTTCATGCCGGGGGTCATCGGCGGGCTCTTCCACGAGTTCGCCGTCGTGGTTTCGCTCGCGATCCTGGTCTCGGCGGGCGTGTCGCTCACGCTGATCCCGCTGCTGGGCTCGCGCTTCCTGCACCGATACCGCGAGGACGCCCCGTCGCTTCGCTGGACGGCGTGGTTCGAGGCGGGCTTCCGCTGGACGCTGGGGCGCTACGCGGCGAGCCTCGACTGGTGCCTGCGCCATGGCCGCCTGGTGCTCGCCTTCGCGCTGGGGTCCCTCGCCGCGACGATTGCGCTCTTCATCGCGATCCCGAAGGGCTTCTTCCCGACGGAGGACCTCGGGCAGATCATCGTCACCGCCGAGGCCGTGGAGGACATCTCCTTCCCGGCCATGGCGGAGCTGCTGCAGAGGGTCGGAAAGACCATCGGCGAGAACCCGGCGGTGGAGACCGTGATCGTGAACGCGTCGGACTCCAACGCCGGGCGGCTCTTCATCAACCTGAAGCCGCGCGGCGGCCGCGAGCCCATGGAGAAGGCGCTCGAGTCGCTGCGCCGCGACGTGCGGCGCATCCCGGGCGTGAGCGTCTATTTCACGCCGCTGCAGAACCTGCGCCTGGGCGGGCGCATCGCCAAGTCGCGCTACCAGTACACGCTGAAGAGCGTGGACGACCGGGGGCTCGAGGACGGTGCCGCGCGCCTCATGGGGCTCCTGCGCACCGACCCCGTCTACCGCGACGTGACGAGCGACTCGCAGCTGCGCGGGCTGCAGGCGCAGCTCACCATCGACCGCGACAAGGCCAACGCCCTGGGCGTGCAGATCCAGGACATCCGCAACGCCCTCTATTCAGCCTTCGGCGAGCGGCAGGTCTCCACGATCTTCACCTCCACCGACGCCTTCCAGGTGATCCTGCAGGCGGGCGACCCCGACCGGCGCGACGAGAGCGCGTTCTCCAAGATCTACCTGCGCGCCAAGGGCGGGGCGCTCGTGCCCCTCACCGCCATCGCGAGCGTGGAGCGGCGCGTGGGACCCGTGTCGATCAACCACCAGGGGCAGCTGCGGGCCATCACCATCTCGTTCAACCTGGCGCCCGGCGCCTCGCTCGGGGACGCGAGCAGGAAGCTCGAGCGGCACAAGCGCGATGCGAACCTGCCCGCCTCGGTGATCACGGGCTGGGGCGGCGACGCCGCGGCCTTCCAGGCCTCGCAGGCGAGCCAGGTGTGGCTCATCATCGGGGCGCTCCTGGTGATCTACGTCCTGCTGGGCGTGCTCTACGAGAGCTACATCCACCCGATCACGATCCTCGCGGGCCTGCCTTCCGCGGCGGTGGGCGCGCTCGTCACGCTGTGGGCCTTCGGCATGGACCTGTCGATCATCGCGATGATCGGCGTGCTCATGCTCATCGGCATCGTGAAGAAGAACGCCATCATGATGATCGATTTCGCGCTGGAGGCGCAGCGCAGTGGCGGCATGACGCCGGCGCAGGCCATCCGCGAGGCGTGCGTCCTGCGCTTCCGGCCGATCATGATGACCACGTTCGCGGCGATGATGGGCGCGCTTCCCATCGCGCTCGGGCTGGGCGCGGGCGCGGAATTGCGCCAGCCGCTCGGCCTCGCGGTCGTGGGCGGCCTGCTGCTGTCGCAGGCGGTCACCCTCTACATCACGCCGGTGATCTACCTCGCGCTCGACCGCTACTCGGGGCGCGGACCGGTCACGGCGACCTTCGACGAGCGCTCCGGCGCACCCGCGGACTAGGTGCGCCGGCCGTTCCGTCCTACTTTGCTCTCTTAAGCGTGAGGTAGGACTTCGAGGTGGGATCTCCCGACGAGGACGGGTTCAGGATCTTCAGCTCGTCCCCCGAGACCGCGAACTTGCGCGGCTGGTCCTTGCCGACCCAGTTCGGGTAGTTGCCCGCGACGGGCCGGAGGGTGAACGTTCCCGCCTTCTCGTCGACGGTGTAGGTGCCGAAGTGGGAGAGGCTGCCGTGCATGATGGCCTTGTACTCCTCCGCCGTGCCCTTGTAGCGGTCGTTGGCGGCGATGGGGGCAAGCCCCTGCGTGTAGATCTGCACGGAATAGCGACCACTGCGATCGTAGATGAAGAGTCCGAGGGGATTGGCCCCCAGGCGAGAGTCGGACTTCACGCCGTCCTTCTCGTTGACGATCGATACCAGTGTCCAGTGGCCCTCGAGGGCGGCACGGGTGGTCTTCGGCGCCGGCTGTGCCCACGCCGCGGTGGCCGCCGCGAGCGTGGCGGCGACGGCGATGACGGACGCGGAGGCGAGGGATCGGTGCATGGTCTTCTTCATTGGAGGTCTCCCTTGGATTGTCGATGGGCGTGACGGAGCCGCGCCCGCCATCGGGTGGCACGATCGTGCCGGGGAAAGGTGGGCCCGTGCCCAGGAAGGGATGTCGCGTGGCGGCCGATGCATCGGCTCTCGGTGTCGCTCCCGGCGACCGGGCCGGCGGGAGGAGGCGCGATTCGCGGAGCATACTCCCGTTCGCGGCGGCCCGCGCTGGTCCGCGGACTTGATGCCGATCAGCCGCCGGACGTGCCACGATGCTATAGATTGGCAATTCCAAGCGATTTTCCGAGGCAGAGATGTCGTCTACCCGTCCCGTGATCTCCCGCGGCAAGGTGCGCCCGGCGGCCGTCCCGAAGGCCGCGCGCAGGAAGTCGCGCAAGGCTCCCCTCGACGCGGTCCGCCCCGCCGAGATGGGCGATACCGCGCCGCTGCTGGAGCCCGCCGCCATCGAGGACTACGCCACCGAGCAGGCCGGCGCGGCGGCCGACGAGGTGACCGCCGGCGCCATCCGCGACCTTCTCGAGGGCGCGAACGCCTCCGACGCGGTCCGCATCCTGCGCTCGGTGCTCGAGCAGCAGCAGGGCCTGGACAAGCTCGCGCGCCGGGAGGCCGACCGGGAGCTGGCGGACAACTGGCAGGAAGGCGGCTACCCCTACAAGAACCTGCTGTCGAGGAAGGGCTACGAGCGGCAGAAGTACCGGTTGCAGGTGGAGCTGCTGAAGCTCCAGGCGTGGGTGAAGGAGACGGGCCAGCGCGTCGTCGTGATCTTCGAGGGCCGCGATGCGGCGGGCAAGGGCGGCACCATCAAGCGCTTCATGGAGCACCTCAACCCCCGCGGCGCGCGCGTGGTCGCCCTCGAGAAGCCCACGATCGAGGAGCGCGGCCAGTGGTACTTCCAGCGCTACGTGGAGCACCTGCCCACGGCGGGCGAGATCGTCCTCTTCGACCGCAGCTGGTACAACCGCGCGGGCGTCGAGCGCGTCATGGGCTTCTGCACGGAGCCCGAGTACCAGGAGTTCATGCGCCAGGCGCCGGAGTTCGAGCGCATGCTCGTGCGCCAGGGCATCCACCTCTTCAAGTTCTGGTTCTCGGTGAGCCGGCGCGAGCAGCGCCGCCGCTTCAAGGAGCGCGAGGTCCACCCGCTCAAGCAGTGGAAGCTCTCCCCGATCGACAAGGCCTCCCTCGACAAGTGGGACGACTACACGAACGCGAAGGAGGCGATGTTCTTCCACACGGACACGACCGACGCCCCCTGGATCGTGATCAAGAGCGATTGCAAGAAGCGCGCGCGGCTCTCGGCCATGCGCTACCTCCTGCACCGGCTCAGCTACACGAACAAGAACCCGGAGATCATCGGCGCCCTGGACCCCCTCATCGTCGGGCGCGCGCAGGTGGTGTTCGAGCGCGGCGAGCACGTCGTCACGGCGCCCGCGACCTGAGCCGCCGGCCCGGGATCAGGGCTTCGCGTCGCGCCTGGCGTCCACGCGCTCGCAGGCGACCTTCACGCGGACGCGGTTGGGGGCCGACACCAGCTTGAAGGGAATGGCCGTGGACTTGCCCGCCTTCACGGTGACGGTGCGGGCCTGGGGCGTGTCCAGGCCCGAGGCGACCTCGGCGCGACAGGTGGCGTCGGCCTTCTCCTCGCTCTTGAAGGTGACGACCAGGGGCACGCCGCTCGAGGTGAGGACGGTGATCTTGAGCCCGTTCATCTCCGAGTCCACCTCGACGGGGTAGGAGGCGAAGGCGGCGAGGGGCAGCAAGGCGAGGGCGAAGGCGAGGGCGGTTTTCATGGCATCCCTTAGAATTCCGGTTTCCCGGTCCGAAAAAGAACAGCTTCCCCCATGAACGTCCTCTCCTGCAAGGCCATCCTCTCCGGCGCCGCACCCGCCGGCGAGCCCGTCACCCTTCGCGGCTGGGTCCGCACCCGGCGCGACTCGAAGGCAGGGCTTTCCTTCGTCCACCTGTCGGACGGTTCCTGCTTCCACCCGGTGCAGGTCGTCGCCACGAACGCGCTCGCCAACTACGCGACCGAGGTCGCGCACCTCACGGCGGGGTGCGCCATCGAGGCGGTGGGCAATATCGTGCCGTCGCCGGCCAAGGGCCAGCCCTTCGAGATGCAGGCCGCCGAGGTGCGCGTCGTGGGCAAGGTGGACGATCCCGACACCTACCCCATCCAGCCCAAGCCGCACACGATGGAGTTCCTGCGCGAGGTGGCGCACCTGCGCCCGCGCACCAACGTGATCGGCGCCTGCTCGCGCGTGCGCCACACCCTCGCCATGGCGATCCACCGCTTCTTCCACGAGCGCGGGTTCCTGTGGGTGAACACGCCCATCATCACGGCGAGCGACGCCGAGGGCGCGGGGGAGCTCTTCCGCGTCTCCACCCTCGACCTCGCGAACCTGCCGCGCACGGCCGAGGGCAAGGTGGACTTCTCGCAGGACTTCTTCGGCAAGGAGGCGTTCCTCACCGTCTCGGGCCAGCTCAACGTGGAGAGCTACTGCATGGCGCTCTCGAAGGTCTACACCTTCGGCCCGACCTTCCGTGCCGAGAACTCCAACACCAGCCGGCACCTGGCGGAGTTCTGGATGATCGAGCCCGAGATCGCCTTCGCCGATCTCGCGGACGATGCCGACCTCGCCGAGGCCCTCCTCAAGCACATCTTCCGGGCGGTGCTCGAGGAGCGGCCCGACGACATGGCCTTCTTCGAGGAGCGCATCGAGAAGGGCGTGATCGCCAAGCTCGAGTCGATGGTGAGCGCCGAGTTCGTGCGCATGGACTACACCGAGGCCATAAAGGCGCTCGAGGGCACGAAGCGCAAGTTCGAGTTCCCGGTGAAGTGGGGCATGGACCTGCAGAGCGAGCACGAGCGCTTCCTGGCCGAGGAGCACGTGGGCAAGCCCGTCATCCTCATGAACTACCCGAAGGAGATCAAGGCGTTCTACATGCGCCTCAACGAGGATGGGCGCACGGTGGCCGCGATGGACGTGCTTGCGCCCGGCATCGGCGAGATCATCGGCGGCAGCCAGCGCGAGGAGCGCCTCGACGTGCTCGACCAGCGCATCGCATCCACCGGCCTGGACCCGGCCGCCTACGGCTGGTACCGCGACCTGCGCCGCTACGGCACGGTGCCGCACGCGGGCTTCGGCCTGGGCTTCGAGCGCACGGTGGCCTACGTGACGGGGCTCGCCAACGTGCGCGACGTGATCCCGTTCCCGCGCACGCCGGGAAACGCCAGGTACTGACGCGGGCGACGGTTGGTTGCTCTGGAGCAACAGCCGGCGCCCGCGCGGGGCCAGAATGGTTGGCGGAGGAACGGGACTTGAACCTCGACCATCTTCGGCTGCAGCTGGACGACCTGGAGCGCCGGGCCGACGAGACGCGCGACCCGATGGAGTGGCGGCAGATCGGCATGGAGTGCACGGTGCTCGAGCGCGCCATCGCCACCATCGAGGAGGAGCTGGACCGCAGCCTCGCCATGCTCGAGGCGATCCGCAAGCGCCTGCGCCGGCTGCGGGCCCGCACCTAGGCGGGCTCTTTTGCGGCAGAATCGCGCCTCCCCCTTCCCGGAGGCCGCGATGCAGCTCATAGGCATGCTCGATTCGCCCTACGTCCGCCGCGTGGCCATCTCGATGAGGCTCATGGGCATCCCGTTCGAGCACCGGTCGGTGTCGGTGTTCCGGCACTTCGAGCGCTTCCGCGAGTTGAACCCCGTGGTGAAGGCGCCGACGCTCGTGTGCGACGACGGCGTGGTGCTCATGGACTCGACCCTCATCCTCGACTACCTCGAGGGGCTCGTCGCGCCGGCCAGGCGCCTCACGCCACCTTCCGGTGAGGCCAGGCGCGAGACGCTGCGGCTCGTGGGGCTGGCGCTCGCCGCGTGCGACAAGGGCGTCTCCCTCATCTACGAGCGCGAGCAGCGCCCGCCCGAGAAGCGGCACGACGCCTGGTACGAGCGCGTGCTGGGGCAGGTGCTCGCCGCCTTCGGCCCGCTCGAGGACGCGGCGGGCCGCGCGAGCCCGTGGCTGCAGGGCGCGGGCCCCAACGCGGCCGACATCGCCGTGGCCGTGGCCTGGCGCTTCAACCAGTACTACAACGCCGAGCTCGTGCCCGCCTGGAAGTACCCTGCGCTCGCGCGCTTTTCCGGCCAGGCGGAGGAGCTTCCCGATTTCGTGGCGACCCCGCTCGACTGACCCTCCCCCTTGAAGCGGAGGGGAACCGCCTCGATCTGGGACGGGTCGATCCCTCCGGAATGCCTGCCATGAAGAAGCCGATCCTGCTGGTGGCGGCCGCCCTGTCGGCGGTGGCCGCGCTCACTCCCTGGGCGCAGAAGGGCCACAACGTCACGGCCGAGCCGCGTGCCGTCGCCCCGCGCGGGCCGCTCCTGCCGCAGGAACAGGCGCTCGCGGGCCTTTTCGAGACGGCGGCGCCCTCGGTCGCCTACATCACCACCGAGCGCATCGAGCGCACGGGGCTGTTCACCGCGGGGCTCGCGCAGGGCGCCGGAAGCGGCTTCGTGTGGGACGGGGAGGGCCACGTGGTCACCAACTTCCACGTGCTGGCCGGCGCGCGGACCGTCACCGTGAGTCTCGATTCGGCCAAGCCCATTCCCGCGAAGGTCGTGGGCTACTCGGAGGACTACGATCTCGCGGTCGTGAAGCTCGTGAACCCCCCGAAGAACCTCAAGCCCATCCCGGTGGGGACTTCGCGCGACCTGCGCATCGGCCAGACCGTGTTCGCGATCGGCAACCCCTTCGGGCTTTCGCGCACGCTCACCACTGGCATCGTGAGCTCCCTGGACCGCCACCTGCCCACGTCGGAGTACCGCGAGATCGCGGGCGCCATCCAGACGGACGCCGCGATCAACCCCGGCAACTCCGGCGGGCCGCTGCTCGACAGCGCCGGCCGCCTCATCGGCGTGAACACCGCCATCCGGTCGCCCTCGGGCGCCTCGGCCGGCGTCGGCTTCGCCATCCCCGTGGACCTCGTGAACCGCATCGTCCCGCAGCTCATCGCCCGCGGAAAGGCGCCCCTGCCGGGCATCGGCATCCGCGCCGTGGACCCGGTGCTCGCCGCGCGCGCGGGGATCACGGGCGTGGTGGTGGCGGAGGTGGTGCGCGGGTCGCCCGCCGCGGAGGCGGGCCTCGTCCCCGTCGATCGCCGCTCGGGCGAGGTGGGCGACGTCATCGTCGCCGTCAACGGCCGCCCCGTGGAGGCGATGGGCACCTTCGCCGCGGAGCTCGACCGCGCCGGCATCGGCAGCGTGGCCGAGCTCACCGTCCTGCGCGAGGGCAAGGAGAAGAAGGTCCGCGTCAAGGTGGTCGACGTCCAGCGCTAGGCCGGATTGACCGGGTCAATTGACCCGGTCCACCTGGTGCCAGGGGTTGC
>JBBIJT010000121.1:0-10417 GCA_037445795.1 Betaproteobacteria bacterium
TGAACGTGGCCTTCCTGGTGCCGGACATGCGCCGCGAGTACGGCGGCTGCGCCGGGAACATCGCCTACGGCCTGAAGCTCCTCGGCGAGGAGCCGCTCATCATGGCCACCGTGGGCCACGACTTCGAGCCCTACGAGCGCCGCCTGGACATGCTGGGCCTGTCGAGGCGGCACGTGCGCCGGCTGGACGACCACTTCACGGCGCAGGCCTTCATCACGACGGACATCGACGACAACCAGATCACGGCGTTCCACCCCGGCGCGATGTCGCAGTCGCACGTGAACCGCGTCGCGGAGACGAGCGGGGTCCGCCTCGCCATCGTGTCGCCCGACGGCCGCCAGGGCATGGTCGAGCACTCGCGCGACCTCGCCCGCGCCGGCATCCCCTACGTGCTCGATCCCGGGCAGGGGCTGCCCATGTTCTCCGGCGACGACGTCCTGGAGATGCTCTCCGGGGCGCGCTGCCTCACCGTGAACGACTACGAGGCTCGCCTGGTCGAACAGAAGACCGGAAAGTCCATCGTGGAGCTGTCGCGGCGGGTCGAGGCCGTGGTGGTCACCCGCGGCGCCGAGGGGGCGGACATCGCCTTCGGCGGTCAACAGATCTCCATCCCGGCCGTTAAACCGGATAGCCTGGTCGATCCGACGGGGTGCGGCGACGCGTTCCGTTCCGGGCTGCTCTACGGCATGGCGCGGGGGTGGGATTGGCCGCGTTGCGGCCGGCTGGCATCCTTGATGGGGTCGATAAAGATCGCTCACCGGGGCGGGCAGAACTACCGCCCCGCGCGGCAGGAAATCGAGCGCCGTTTCTCGGAAGCCTTCGGAGAGACGCTGCGGTTGCAGTGACGCGGCCCCGTCGGCCGCAAGGAATGGGAGAACCCGCATGAACCCGAAATCCCTCGCAACGATCCTCGCGGCGGCCGTGGCCGTCACGCTGGCAGGGTGCGCGTATCCCGGCCGCGGCGGCGCCGACTACCGCGGCTACCAGACGCGCACCGAGATGAGCGTGCGGTTCGGCGTGGTCGAAGGGGTGCGCCCCGTGCGCATCGACGCCACCAACACCGGCCTCGGCTCCGTCGCCGGCGCCACGCTGGGCGGCATCGCGGGCAGCTCGGTCGGCGGCGGCAGCGGCTCGGCGGCGGCGGCGGTTGCCGGCGCCGTCGTGGGCGGCATCATCGGCTACAACGTCGAGCAGGACACGAATGCCCGCACGGGGATCGAGATCACCGTGCTCCTGGACGGCGGCCGCTACATCGCCGTGGTGCAGGAGGCCGACGAGGCCTTCAAGGTGGGCGACCGCGTCCGCGTCCTGTCCGGGCAGGGCACCACGCGCGTCACCCACTGAGCCCCAACCGCACCCCGCGGGCACTCCGCGCCCTGCGCTGGGCGCGGCTCCTGCTTCACGTCGCCTCGGGCTTCCTCACCCTTCGGCTCGTCTGGCCGCGCGCCGACGCGAAGAGACGCCACGAGATCGCCGTCGACTGGGCCCGCGACCTGCTCGCGATCCTCGCGATCCGCGTGCGCTGCGAGGGCCGGCCGCCGCCGCACGCCCGCACGGGCGCGATGATTGCGTCCAACCACGTGTCCTGGGCGGACATCTTCGCCATCGCCTCCGTGCGCCACACGCGCTTCATCGCGAAGAGCGAGATCCGCGACTGGCCGCTCGCGGGCTGGCTCGCGGAGAAGTCGGGCACGATCTTCATCCGCCGCGCGCGGCGCCACGACACGGCGCGCATCAACGCGCTCGTTCACGACGCGCTCGCCGAGGGCGATTGCGTGGGCCTCTTCCCCGAGGGCACCACGACGGAGGGCGACCGGCTCCTCAAGTTCCACAGCTCGCTCTTCGAGCCGGCGGTGGCCAACCGCGCGCGCGTCTACCCGGTGGCGGTGCGATACGAGGGCCCGGACGGCACGCCGCTCAGGGCCGCGGCCTACGTGGGCGACCTCTCGTTCGCGCAATCCCTGGGGCTCGTGGTGCGCACGCGCGAGACCGTGGTGCGAGTGACGTTCGCCCTTCCCATCGAGCCCGACGGCCACACGCGGCAGGAAGTCGCCCGCGAGGCGCACCGGCGCGTGGCCGGGCTCCTCGGGCTCCCCGCGGTCACTTCGACTGGAACACGCGCCGGTCGGACAGCCTGACCGCGGTGAGGGGGTTGCCCCAGACGCATCCGGTGTCGAGGGTGATGAGCCGCTCCTCGAGGCGAAGGCCCTGCACCGACCAGTGCCCGCAGACGATGGTGTGCGTGGCGCTCGCCCGGCGCGGCATCTCGAACCACGGGATGCTGCGGCCGTGCCCCTCGCCCGGTTCGCCCCCGTAGGCCAGGTCCATCGAGCCGTCGGGGCGGCAGACGCGAAGCCTGGCCATCGCGTTCACGATGACGCGAAGGCGATCGTGGCCCGCGAGCGAGTCGCTCCACCGGTCGGGCTCGTTGCCGAAGAGGCTCGCCAGGAAGTCGCGCCACCCGGGCCCCTGCAGCGCCTCCTCGACCTCCGTCGCGAGCTCGCGCGCCTTCGCGACAGTCCACTCGGGCAGCAGTGCCGCGTGCACCATCGCGAACGCGCCCTCCACGTGCAGAAGCGGCCGGTGGCGCAGCCAGTCGAGGAGCTCTTCGCGGTCGGGGGCGGCGAGGACGTCGTCGAGCGTGTCACGCTTGCGCTGGCCGTGGATGCCCTCCGCGACGCACAGCAGGTGGAAGTCGTGATTGCCCAGCACCGCGACGGCCGACGCTCCCAGGCCCTTCACGAAGCGCAGGCACCCGAGCGAGTCGGGACCGCGGTTGACGAGGTCGCCCACGAACCACAGCCGGTCGCGCGCGGGATCGAAGGCAAGGGTGTCCACCAGGCGCTCGAGGGGCCCGAGGCATCCCTGGAGGTCGCCGATCGCGTAGATGGCCATGGGGACGGAAAGGAAAAAGGGCGACCGACGATCGCCCTTTCCGGAAAATGCCGCGGCGCTACTTCGAGCCGGCGACGATGTAGTCGACCGCCGCCTTCGCGTCGGCGTCCGCCAGCGCGGCGTTGCCGCCCTTGGGCGGCATCGCGCCCTTGCCCTTGAGGACGCTGGCGTAGAGCGCCTCCGTGCCGGTCTTGATGCGCGGCGCCCACGCGGCCTTGTCGCCGAGCTTCGGCGCATTGGCGGCACCGGTGGCATGGCAGGCCATGCAGGTGGTGTCGTATACCTTCTTGCCGTCGGGCTTGCCGCCGGCGGCGGGCGCCGCGGCGACGGTGGCGACCTTCGGGCCGGGAGCGGCGGCGGGCGCCACGGCCGGGCCGCCTTCGAGCTGCAGCTTCGCCACGGGCGCGATGCGCTTGACGAGGGCCTCGGGCTTCATCGACGGGTCGTTCTCGAGCGAGCGCCCCCCGTACATGCCGACGGCGAGGTTGGCCATCATCACGATGCCCACGATGAGCGCGACCGTGCCGATGCCGATCCACATGGCGAGCTTCCCCGGATGCGATTCCATTTCCTGCTCGACGGCATCGGGCGTGTGTTCGAAAGTCATGGTTTCCCCTGGTTTCCTGCGCCGCGACCTTGTCGGGCAGGCGGCGATTATAGCCCGCGCGCCCCGTGGAAACCACGGTTCGCGTTGGACGGGGTATCGCGAAGTCGTTTAGAATCCGACACCTACGCGCCCGTAGCTCAGCTGGATAGAGTACTGCCCTCCGAAGGCAGGGGTCGCACGTTCGAATCGTGTCGGGCGCGCCAATCCTTTCCGCCAATCCGCCTTCCCTTTCCCGCGTGAACGCGACCACCGTCCGCGGCGAACCGGCAAGCCAGCGCATCGGCATCGCGGCCGCCACCGGCTTCCTCGTCGTGGCGCCCGTGTCGTCTTCACCGGGACTGCGCGTCGCGCTGCTCGCGATCGCGGCGGTGGCGCTCGCGTGGCTCGCGTGGCGCCACGGCCGGGGGCAGCTCGCGCCGGCCCCGCCCGCCATCGTGTGGGTGCCGCTCGCGCTGTGGGGCGCGCTCGCCGCGGCCTCGGTCGCATGGAGCGTCGACCCGGCGTACTCGCGGTCGGAGCTCCGGCCCGAGATCGGCTATGCCGCGCTCGCCTTCGCGGTCTTCCACTTCGCGGCCGGCACGGTTCGCCTCTGGGCCACCGCGCTCCTCGCCGGCACCACGGCGCTCGCCCTCGCGGATGTCGCGCGCGGGATCCTCGCGCCGGCGATGCCGTCCTTCTGCTCGGGCGGCGGCCGCTTCTCGACGCACCTCGTCATGGCGGCTCCCTTCCTCTGCCTGCTCCTCGCGCCGGCGCCGGCCGGGCTCGGCCGCCGCCCCGCGCTCGCCGCCGCAGGCGCGGTCGCCTTCGCGGCCGCCGCGGTGCAATCGGAGAACCGCATCGTCTGGATCGCGTTCCTCGCGAGCCTGCTGGTCCTCGTCGCGGCGCTGGTGCCCCGCGTGCCCGCCGCGAATCGCCGCAAGGCAGTCGTGGGCGCGGCCCTTGCCGCGATCGCGATCACCGCGCTCTTCGCCGCCTCCATGGTGCAGAAGCTCGACGTCTACCCGGCCGCCCGGGATGCGAGCGAGACCCTCTCGATGGACCTGCGGCCGCGGCTGTGGGCCATTGCGCGCGAGGTCGTCGCGGACCGTCCACTGGCCGGGTACGGCTTCGGCAAGGAAATCGCCGCGCCGCGTTTCCGCGCCGGCATCGGCACCGGCGCCGGCAGCGAATTCGCCACGCACGGCCACAACCTCTTCCTCAATGCGACGATCTCTCTCGGGATCCCGGGGCTCCTCGCGATCTGCGCGGTGATGGCGGCGCTCGCGGCTGCCCACGCACGCAACCTCGCCCGGCCCGCTACTCGCCTCGCGGGGGCCATCGGCCTCGCGCTCGTGGCGGGATTCCTCGTGAAGAACCTCACGGACGACTTCTTCAACCGGCACAACGCGCTCGTGTTCTGGGCGCTCAACGGAATGCTCGTCGGACTCGGGGGGCGCGAGCCCGGGCGGCCGTGAAGTTCCTCGTCGTCCGCCAGGACAACATCGGCGACCTCGTGGTCACCACGCCGGTGTTCGCTGCCCTGCGCCGCCACTACCCCGGCGCGCGCATCGAGGCGCTCGTCAACAGCTACAACGCGCCGCTCCTCGAGGGCCACCCCGACGTCGACGCGGTGCACCGCTACCGCAAGGACAAGCACCTGGAGGCGGGCGAGTCGCGCGTGGGAAACTGGCTGGCGCGGCTCGCGCTCGTGTACAGGCTGCGGCGCGCGCGCTTCGACGTGGTGCTGCTCGCCTCCCCCGGCTACCGCCCCCGCCTCGTGACGCTCGCCCGCGCCATTTCGCCGCGGCAAATTGCATCCTTCGTGCCTCGCGGCGAGCGGCCCCGCGCCGTGGACCTGCCCGTCGACTTTCCCGGGCCGCCCGGCCTGCACCACCTCGAGGAGACTTTCCGCATCCTCGAGCCGCTCGGCATTCCGGGGCCGGCACCCGCGCCCCGGCTCGGCATCGTCGCGCCCCCGCGCGATTCCGCCGCCCCGCTCACCATCGCGGTCCACGCGAGCGCCCGCCGGCCGAGCCAGCGTTGGCCGGCCGAGCGCTTCGCCGAGCTGATGCGGGTACTGCACGAGGCCACCGGGGCGCGCTTCCGCCTGCTGTGGGCGCCGGGCCCGGAGGACGACCCCCGCCATCCGGGCGACGACGAGAAGGCGCGGATCATCGCGAGGGCGGCGGTGGGCGTGCCGCTCGAGCCGGTGCCGACGCCGCGGCTCGCGGACCTCGTCGAGGCCATCGCGCGCTGCGATGCCTTCTTCGGCGGCGACGGTGGCGCGATGCACATCGCCGCCGCACTGGGCAAGCCCGTGGCCGCCCTGTTCGGCGTCACCGATCCCGGGGAGTGGGGCCCGTGGGGAGCGCCCTGCCGCGTCATCCGGCCCGATTCGCGCGACGTGCGCGACGTTGCGGTGGGGCAGGCGAGGGACGCCTTCCTGGACCTGGCCCGCGAGACGGGCCTCGACGTCAGGCCGCGCGCGAGCCCGCCACCGCGGTCAGCTTCGGCCGCAGCTGCGACTGGAACTCCGGCACCCACCGCTTGAGGTCGCGGCGCACCTCGGAATCGGGGGCGATGCGGTCCTGCTCCAGCCACGCGAGCAGCTCGTCCAGCCACTCCTTGGGCTGCGCGTCGCGCGCCTTGGCGACGCGCAGCTTGGGGTGCGGCGTGGGGCGCGTGTGCTCGTCGTCCGCGAGCAGCTCCTCGAAGAGCTTCTCGCCGGGGCGAAGCCCCGTGTAGACGATCTTGATCTCGTCCTCGGAGAGCTCCGACAGCCGGATCATGTCGCGGGCGAGGTCGACGATGCGCACGGGCTCGCCCATGTCCATCACGAAGATCTCGCCGCCCAGGCCCATGCACCCGGCCTGGAGCACGAGCTGCGCGGCCTCGGGGATGGACATGAAGTAGCGGACCATCTCCGGGTGGGTGACCGTGACCGGGCCGCCCTTGGCGATCTGGTCCTCGAAGCGGGGGATGACGCTCCCGGCGCTCCCGAGCACGTTGCCGAAGCGCACCATCTCGAACCGCGTGGCGCTGCCCGCCTGCAGGGCCTGGCAGACCATCTCCGCGAGGCGCTTCGTGGCGCCCATCACGTTGGTGGGGTTCACCGCCTTGTCCGTGGAGACGAAGACGAACTTGCGCACGCCGTAGTCGATGGCGGCGCGCGCGACCACGTACGTCCCGTACACGTTGTTCTGCACCGCCTCCCAGGAGTTCAGCTCCTCCATGAGGGGAACGTGCTTGTAGGCGGCCGCGTGGAAGACGATCGAGGGCGAGTACTGGTGCATCACCTGCGACACGCGCTTCGCGTTCTTCACGTCGCCCACGACGCTTGCCACGGGCATCTCGGGGTAGGCCTCGCGAAGCTCCGCGTCGACGCGGTACATCCCGTACTCGTTCTGCTCGTAGAGCACGAGCATGGAGGGCTCGAAGCTCGCGATCTGGCGGCAGAGCTCGGAGCCGATCGAGCCGCCGGCCCCCGTCACCAGCACCACCTTGCCGGTGAGCAGCTCGTGCAGCCCCGCGTCGTCCAGGGTGACGGGCTCGCGCTTCATGAGGTCCTCCACCGCCACCTTGCGGATCTTGGGGGAGGCGAGCTTGCCGCCGGCCACGTTGTTGAGCGAGGGCACGGTGAGCACGGACACCTTGGCCCGCTTGCAGATCTCGACCACGCGCCGGCGTACCTTGTACGGCATGGAGGGCATCGCGATGATCGCGTGCCGCACCTTGAGGCGCGGGGCCAGCCGCGGAAGGTCGTCGAGCGTCCCGATCACGCGCACGCCCTGCAGCAGCCGCCCGCGCTTCTGCGCGTCGTCGTCCAGGAGGCCCATCACGCGCCACTCGTGGCTTCGCGATAGTTCCTTGAGCAGGCCCACGGCGGCGTCTCCCGCCCCGAGCACCATGACCGGGATCCCCTCGCCGCCGCGGCCGTAGAGGGTCCACTCCTTGAAGGACCGCAGCGCCATGCGCGAGCCGGACATGATCGACACGAGGATGAGCGGGTAGAGGGCGAACTCGCGGTAGCTGAGCGCATCGCCGAGCCCCGTGACGTTGAGCGCCAGCGAGACGGCCACGGTGCCCGAGAGCACCGCGAACACGATGCGCTGCACGTCCGGCAGGCTCGTGTAGCGCCAGATGCCCTGGTAGACGCCGAACAGGTAGCTCACGAGCCCCTGCAGCGGGATGGCCACGACGAGGGCCAGCGTGATGTCGCCGGAAACCGGGGGCGTGCCCGGATAGCGCAGCAGCGCGAAGGCGAAGGTCCAGCTGAGGGTGAGCGCGACGGCGTCGTGCGCGAGCGCGACGAGCGCCTGCGAATCCAACTGGAATTGCTTCATGGGATGAGCTCGCGAGAAGGCCGTTGTCGGGGCGCAGGTGCGCGGTTCTTGTTCTTTCTCACTTCCGTTCTTCCGGAGGTGGCGGGCGATCGCCGCCCGGCTCGCGGGGATGCTTCCTGTCGACGTGCGCCATGGCCACGCCGTAGGCGGCAACCCAGGCGAAAATTATAGCGCCTTGCACCGCAGCACGCTGCCCCAGGGCCGCGAGCGCGCTCGCCGCCGCGAGCGCCATCGTCGCCCATGCCCACGCCGCGAGGCGCCGGTGAGTCCAGCCCCCCAGCACCAGGCGCTGGTAGTAGTGGCTCCGGTGGGCGCGAAGCACGGGCTCGCCCGCGAGCGCCCGCCTGGCAAGCGTCACGGTGGCATCCACGACGAAGGGCGAGAACGCGAGCGGCGGGAACCACCAGGGCCAGAGTCCCCGCGCCACTCCGAGCCATCCCATGGCGCCGGCGAGGAACCCCAGGGGGACGGATCCCGCGTCGCCCATGAACACGCGTGCCGGCGGGATGTTGAACGCGAGGAAGCCCGCGGACGCCGCGGCGATCGCGATGGCGGCATTGCCCAATGAGGCGTCGCCGGCCAGGAGGGCCGCCGCCCCGAACGCGCCGAAGCCGATGGCCGCCATCCCGCCCGCGAGCCCGTCCGCCCCGTCCATGAAGTTGAAGAGGTTCGTCATCCACGTGATGCCGAGGAAGGCCACGACGGCTAACGCGATCGCGCCCGGGGTGGCGTCCGCCCCAGCGACGGCCACGGCGACCCCGGCAGCGGCGAGGTGGCAGGGCAGGCGGATCGCCACGGGCAGCGTGCGCAGGTCGTCGACGAGGGACATCACGGCAAGCCCGGCCGCCGCCGCCGCGACCAGGCGCAACTCCGCGCCGCCGTGGAGGAAGACGAAGGGCAACGCCCCCAGCATCAGCCCAATGCCGCCGAACCTCGGCGTGTCGCGGGAATGCAGCGAACGCTCGCCGGGGCGGTCGACGATCCGGGCCGCGAGCGGGCTGGCGAGGAGCAGGGCAATGATGGCCAGCGTCACGACCAGCGGAACGATCACGGAGTAGGCGCTCACAGCCGCTCTCCGCCACGGCCTGCCACGGTATCGACGAGCCCCTCCGCGAGCGCCATGCGCGGCCGCCAGCCCAGCGAGGTTACGAGCGCGCCCGGATCGGCTTCCAGCGAGCGGGTGAGCCGCCGCATCGCCCCGCCGAGACCGACGACCGTGGCGCCCGCTTCCAGCAGCGCGGATGGCATCGCGAATAGCCGGCGCGGCCGGCCGAGAGCCTCCCGCAGTGCGGCGAGGAGGCCGGTTGTCGACACGGCCTCGGGATGGGCGGCGATGTAGGCATGGCCCGGCGCCCCGGGGTGCGTGGCGGCGAGCCACAGCGCCTCGGCCAGGTCGCGCACGTGGACGAGGCTGCGGCGATTGCCGATCGCGCCGAAGGGCAGCCAGGCCGGCGAGTCGGCGAGCCGCAGGAGCGAGTGGAAGTTGCCTCCCACGCCCGGCCCGTAGGCGAGGGGGAAGCGCACGACGACGCTGGCGAGGCCGGTGCGAGACGAGACCTCGCGAAGCGCCTCCTCCGCGCGCCACTTCGAGCGGGCATAGGCGTCCTCGGGAGCCGGCGGGGAGTCCGCCGTGAAGGGCGCTCCGCGCGTCTCCTCGCCGTGGACCTTCACGGTGCTCGCGAGGACGAAGCGGACGGCGCCGCCCGCCGCCGCGGCCTCGGCGAGGACGCGCGTCTTCTCCGCGTTGTCGAAGTCGAAGTCCTCGGACCGGCCGCCCGGCTCGTGCACGCGGGCAGCCAGGTGCACGACGGTCGCGTCGCGGAAGTCGGCGGCGGCGACCGCTTCGCGCCATCCCGGCGCGCCCATCGCGAGGCGGGCATGGGGGCCCGCCCTCGCCACGAAGGCGGCGCCCACGAATCCCCCGGCCCCGGTCACCAGGATCCTGGATGGGATGGCGCTCGCGGAATCCACGGGACTAAAAGCGAAACGGGCATCCCGAGAGATGCCCGTTGTCGCGTGCCTTGCCTTTGCGGTCTAGCAGCCGCCGGCCGGCGTCGAGGACACGGTGACCGTCACGACGGTGGTCCCGTCCGTGATGGTGATCGTGGCGTCGGTCGGGAACACCCCGGGCGGGTCGCCCGTGAGGCGCCGCAGCGTGACCACGCCGCTCGCGACCGTCGCGGTGATCCGCGGATGCGAGGAGGTGGCCGAGTTCGAGCCGTTGCCGCCGACCGTGGTGATGGGAACGGAGGCGCCGCAAGCGAGGCTCGACACCGTCGTGGGCGAGGCCGTGAGCGGCGGGACAGTGCCGGAGCCGGCCTGGGCGTCAACCGTCAGCCTCGCGACGGCGCCGCGGCTGTCCGTCACGACCACCGAGCCCGTCGGGCAGGGCGGCGAGGTGACGGGGGAGGTGACGGCGAACTTGCCGCCGGCCGTGTCCACCGTCGTCGGCGAGACCGCGAGGCCCGCCGCGGGCGTAATCGTGTAGGGCGGCGTGCCGCCGAAGATGAACACGTCCGCGGAACCGTTGCCGCAATTCGTCGACAGCGACCCGGTGAACGTCACGGTGTCGGGGAGCAGGGAGATCGCGTCG
>JBBIJT010000122.1:0-10331 GCA_037445795.1 Betaproteobacteria bacterium
AGGCGGCACGCGCCGCGCAGCTCGCGCGGCAGGCCCTGCCCAACGCGCGCCTTGCCGGCGGCGAGATCGAGCGCCTGTGCGCGCCCGACCGCGCCGCACGCGAGCTGCTGTGCGAGGCCGCCTCGCGCCTGTCGCTCTCGGCGCGCGGGTTCCACCGCGTCCTCAAGGTGGCGAGGACCATCGCCGACCTCGAGGGCGATGCCGTCGTGGGCAGCCGCCACGTTGCGGAGGCGCTGCAATATCGCCCGCCGAGGCCCGCGCCGGGCGCGGCCCGCTAAACTAGCGCTCGTGCGCGCGAAAACCGCCCTCCTCCTCGCCGCGGTCGCCATGTTCGTCCTGGGCGGCGCGCTGCTCCTCTCCGGCGACGGCGCCCGGCTGCGTGCCACGCTCGGCCTCGCGGAAGGCTGCCTCGCCTGCCACGGCAACGTGACCGGCCTCGAGGGCGCGCACGCCCCCGCGAAGATCGGCTGCGCCTCCTGCCACGCGGGCGACAAGGCATCCACCGACAAGTCGCTTGCCCATGCGGGCATGGTCCTCGTCCCCGGCAATCTCGCGGACGCCGGCCGCACCTGCGGCCAGTCCGGCTGCCACGAATCCATCGTCCCGCGCGTGGAGCGCTCGATCATGAGCACCATGGCGGGCGTGATCGCCGTGGATCGCGTCGCGCTCGGGGAGCCGGCCATGCCCGACGGCAAGCTGCCCCACGCGGCGCGCCTCGGCCACGGGGTGGCCGACAGCCACCTGCGCGAGCTGTGCGTCGGCTGCCACCTCGGGCAGGCGAAGACTCAGTGGGGACCCATCGGCCAGGAGTCGCAGGGCGGCGGCTGCAATGCCTGCCACCTCGAGTACGGCGCCGAGGCGGCGAAGGCGGTCGCCGCGTATGCGAAGGCGCCGAAGGCCGGGCGCGGCGACGCTCCTTCCGCGCACCCGGGCTTCACGGTGAACCCGCGCAACGACCACTGCTTCGGCTGCCACAGCCGGTCCGGCCGAATCGCGCTTTCCTACGAGGGCTGGAACGAGCTGCGGGAGGAGACGGGCGACAACGCCGCACCTTCGGCGGGAAAGCGCGCGCCAGGGCCGAACCTGCGCAAGCTGGACGACGGGCGCTACGTGGAGAAGGTCGTCGCGGACGTGCACCACGAGCGCGGTCTCGAGTGCATCGACTGCCACAACGCCAACGAGCTGATGGGCGCGGGCGCCGAGGTGCTGCGCAAGCACCAGCAGCAGCGCGTCGGCTGCGAGGATTGCCACGCGCGCAGCCCCAGGTCGGTGCCGGCGGAGTCCATGGACGCGGAGTCGAGGAAGCTGCGCGAGATCCGCCGGTGGACCCTCGCGCCCGGGGAGCGCATGGGCACCACGCGCGATGGCGATCCCCTGGTGAACGTGGTGGTGGTGGAAGGCAAGGGCGCGACGCTCATCCGCAAGCGCACGGGCGAGGCGAGGCCCATCAAGGCGCCGGCCGCCGCCTGCACCGAGGCGAAGGGCCACGCGCGGCTCTCCTGCGCCAGCTGCCACACCGCCTGGGCGCCGCGCTGCGTCACCTGCCACACGACGTTCGACCCGAAGGACGAGGGCTTCGACCACGCCGCGCAGAAGTGGGTGAAGGGCACGTGGAACGAGACCGCCGGCCCCTTCGAGGCCGTCCTCCCGACGCTTGGCGTGCTCTCCGGCGGCAACGAACGCGGCGCCATCGACATCTTCGTCCCCGGCATGGTGATGACCTTCGATCGCAACCGCGAGGCCGGTGGGCCGCCGCAGGTCCTGCACCGTCGCCTCTACGCCAAGCTCTTCCCGCACACCATCCGCCGCGAGACGCGCACCTGCCAGTCGTGCCACGCCGACCCCGTGGCGCTCGGCTTCGGCAAGGGGGAACTCCGCTACGTCGTGTCGGGAAGCGCCGGGCGCTGGCAGTTCCGGCCTGCGGCCAAGCCGTCGAAGCACGACGGGTTGCCCGAGGGCTCGTGGACGGCGTTCCTCAGGACGCGAGAAGGCATGGTCTCCACGCGGGAGGGTGCGCGGCCTTTCTCGGCGCAGGAGCAGAAGCGCGTCCTGACGGTGGGAGCATGCCTTTCCTGCCACGCGGGCGACTCGCCCGTGATGGGTGACGCGCAGCGGGACTTCGAGGCAACGCTCTCCCGGCGAAGCGCCCGCTGCGCCGTCCCGGCGTGGTCGCCATGAACGCCCCGAACAGGCACGCGCGCTCGTTCCGCATCGCCTTCGCGGCGATGCTGGGGGCGCTGGCGACGTTGGGCCCCTTCGCGGTCGACACGTACCTGCCCGCCTTCGGCGGAATGCAGGCGGCGCTCCACGCCACGCCGCTCGAGATGCAGCAGACGCTCTCGGCGTACCTGCTCGCCTTCGGCTCCATGTTCCTCTTCCACGGCGCGCTGTCGGACAGCTTCGGCCGCAAGCCCGTGATCGTGGCCTCGCTCGTCCTCTTCACCGTCGCCTCGGCGGGCGCGGCGCTCGCCACGAGCGTCCATGCCCTCATCGCCTGGCGCATGGTGCAGGGCATCTCCACGGGCGCCGGCATCGTCGTGGGCCGCGCCATGATCCGCGACCTCTACCAGGAGGAGGACGCGCAGCGCCTCATGTCGATGGTGACGCTCTTCTTCGCGCTCGCCCCGGTGGTGGCGCCCATCATCGGGGGCCTTCTCTTCGAGGCCTTCGGATGGCAGTCGATCTTCTGGTTCCTCGCGGCCGTCGGGGTCGTGCTGGTGGTCGCGGGGGCGACGCTGCTGCGCGAGACGCTGTCGGAGGAGCACCGCCACGCCTTCCACCCGAGGGCGCTGATGCACGGCTACCGGCAAGTCGGGGCGAGCCGGCCGTTCCTGCTGCTGTCGGTCGCGGCTGGATGCAACTTCAACGCGTTCTTCCTTTACATCCTCTCGGCGCCGGTGTTCCTCTCGACGCACCTGAAGCTCGCGCCGACGCAGTACTCGTGGCTCTTCATCCCGTCGATCGCGGGCATCCTCGTGGGCTCGCAGCTCTCGGGGCGCGCGGCCGGACGGCTCTCGCGCGCGCAGGTGCTGAGGCGCGCCTACACGTTCATGGGCGTCTCGGCCGCGGCGAACCTCGCCTATTCGCTCACGATGCCGCCCGCCATCCCGTGGTCGGTGATGCCGATCTTCTTCTACGCCATCGGCTCGGCCATGGCGATGCCCACGATCTCGCTCACCACGCTGGATCTCTTCCCGACGCGGCGCGGCATGGCGGCCTCGCTGCAGGGCTTCGTCTCGGGCATGGTCAACACGATCACCGCCGGCCTCATCGCGCCGGCCGTCTTCCACGACACGCGCTGGATGGCGGTCGCCATGGCGACGCTGATGCTCACGGGGTTCGGCTGCTGGCGCCTCTACTACGCGGGCGCGAGGCACCCGGCACCGCCACGGGGCGACTGAGGCTACCCCCTAAGCCGAGGCGAAGACCGGCCTATGTAGCCTGCTTGCAGTGCGTCTCGCGCGTGAGCGCCAGCGCCACGAGCGCCACGGCGCCCCAGGCGAAGAGCAGCGAGAAGGCGCTTTGGTAGGCGCCGAAGTCGTACACGCGCGCGCCGCCCGCGGTGAGCGCGCCCGACCAGTGGCGGTCGAGCACCCAGCCGACGAGCGGCTGCATCACGAGCCCGCCCATCATCACGCCCATGTTGGCGATGCCGGAGACGGTGCCCGCGAGCCGGGCCGGCACCGACTCCTTGGCGAAGGCGAAGTTCAGGATGAAGGCGCCCGCCGCGACGCCCAGCGCCACGAGGAGCGCCACGAGAACGGGCCGGCTCCACCCCGGCACCCACACGATCGCGGCCCACAGCGCCATGGTCACGAGGAGGCCCGCGATGTAGGGCATCCTTCGCACTCCCAGGCGCTGCGAGACGGGGCCGTAGGCGATGCTCGAGACGCTCCACGAGATGAGCAGCAGGGAGCAGAGCGAAGCCGCCTCCGCCGTGGTGTAGCCGTAGTGCGTCGTGAGGAACGGCACGCCCCACAGGCCCGCGAACATCAGGATGATCCCGGAGAAGGCGCCCGGGATGACGAAGAGCAGCACCGTGTTCCGGAAGGCCAGCACGGCCTTCAGGTCCGCCCACACCGATCCGCCGTTCGCCCCGCCGACGCCGCGCGGGAAGTACGAGTCGTAGCCGCGCTCGGAAGGGTCGTCGCGCGCCACGAGCCAGATCGCCGCGGCCACCAGGGCCGTCACCACGGCGCTCGCGACCATCACATTGCGCCAGCCCATGGCATCCACCAGCAGCCTCAGCGGCGCTCCGGCGAGAGTGGCGCCCATCACGCCGACGAAGAGCGCGACCCCGCTGGCCAGCGCGAACCGCCGTGGCGGCATCCAGTGGCTCGCGAGCTTGAGCATCGCCACGAACGCCACGCCCGCGGCCGCCCCGATGGCGAGCCGCCCGGCGTTGGCGACGTACGCCGTCGGCGCCAGCGCGAAGACGAGGGTGCCCGCGGCGGTGAGGACGGCGCCGGCGGTGAGCAGCTTCCTCGGCCCCCAGCGGTCGGCGATGAGCCCCGTCGGGATCTGCATCGCGACGTAGCTGTAGAAGTAGAACGCGGAGAGGTTGCCGAGCGCGGCGCCCGTGAGAGCGAACTCGCGCGTGAGCTCCTGCACCAGCACCGCGGGGGCGACGCGCTGGTAGAAGGCGATGAGGTAGAGGGCGGCGCCCAGCCCCCACACCAGCCACGCGAGGGAGGCGGGCGGGTGCCCGCGGCCGTGGGTCATGTTCTGAAGGGGACGCTACCCTTCAGTACTGCTGCCATGGCAGGCCCGCGACGCGCCACCCGTTCTTCGAGTTGCGGTGGTGCTTGTCGTCCAGATCGCCCTCGAAGCCCGCGAGCACGTTGGTCACGCGCTGGAACCCGGCCGCCTCGAGCGCCTGGCCGGCCTCCACGGAGCGGTTGCCGCTCCGGCAGATGAGGACGATGGGGCGGTTGCGGAAATTCGCCCCCGCGAGCTTCTTCACCTGCCCGACGAAATGGGGGTTCAGGTCCCACTCGGCGCCGTCGTACCACGGCACCAGGATCGCCCCCACGGGGTGGCCCACGAACATGTACTCCATCTCGCTGCGGCAGTCGATGAAGACGGTGTCGGGAGTCTTCTCGAGGAACGCGTGCGCATCCTTGGGTTCGAGGTGGTCCATGGCCGGCGGGCGCGGGATTGGCGCGCGGGGAGGGTGGTCGGGCCATTATAGGCGGGGCCGTACCGGCACCGGGCTACAATGCCCTTTCACTTTTCCCGCACCCGAGACCCCCATGGACGCTGTCGTCACCCCTTTCCGATTCGATGCCGCCGTCGCCGCCGCCGCTGACCGCGTGGAGGCCAAGGTCGTCGCGTGGCGCCGCGACCTGCACGAGCACCCGGAGCTCGGCAACCGCGAGGTGCGCACGGCGGGCATCGTCGCGAAGCACCTGCGCGCGCTCGGCCTCGACGAGGTGCGCGAGAAGGTGGCGGTCACGGGCGTGGTGGGCGTTCTCAAGGGCGGCAAGCCCGGGCCCGTGGTGGCGCTTCGCGCCGACATGGACGCGCTCCCCGTGAAGGAGGAGGTGGACGTCCCCTTCGCGAGCAAGGTCACCACGGAATGGAACGACCAGCACTGCGGCGTGATGCACGCCTGCGGCCACGACGCCCACACCTCGATCCTCATGGGCGTGGCGGAGGTGCTGGCGGGCATGCGGGCCGAGATCCCGGGCACCGTCGTCTTCCTGTTCCAGCCGGCCGAGGAGATGCCGCCCATCGGCGAGGAGGGCGGCGCGAAGCTCATGGTGAAGGAAGGCTGCCTCGCGAACCCGAAGGTGGACGCCGTGTTCGGCCTGCACGTGACCTCGATCCACAATACCGGGACGATCGCCTACCGGTCCGGGCCGCTGATGGCCTCCGCGGACCAGTTCCGGGTGTTCATTCGGGGTTCGCAGACCCACGGCGCCATGCCGTGGCGCGGCGTGGACCCGATCGTGGTGGGCTCGCAGGTGGTGATGGGCCTGCAGACGATCGTCTCGCGCAACATGAACCTCACCAAGGAGCCGTCCGTGGTGACGGTGGGCGTCTTCCAGGGCGGCGTGAGGAACAACATTATTCCCGACGAGGTGAAGCTCGAGGGCACGATCCGCACCTTCGACGAGGGGCAGCGCGACGCCATCCACGATCACGTGAAGCGCATCACCGAGATGATCTCCGCGGCGGGCGGGGCGAAGGCGCACGTGCACATCGACCGCGGCTACCCCGTCACGGTGAACCATCCGGAGCTCACCCAGTGGTCCGTGCCGACGCTCTCGCGCGTCGCCGGCGAGGGCAAGGTGAAGGTCGTCGACAAGGTCTGCGGCGCCGAGGACTTTTCCTACTACCAGCAGGCCGTGCCGGGCTTCTTCTATTTCATGGGCTGCACGCCTCCCGAGCGCGATCCCCTCACCGTGGCGCCCAACCACAGCCCGCGCTTCTACGTCGACGAGACCTGCCTCAAGCTGGGCGTGAGGACCCTCTCCACCCTCGCCCTCGACTGGCTTGCCTCCGGCCCCGCCAAATAGACCCGGTCAATTGACCGGGTCTATTTAGCTTTTTGGCGGCGAAGGTGACCGTTCGATTACGAGTTCGTCAGCTTTCCGTCGTTTTGCGGTCGATCAAGGGACGGGTCCCACGGTCCGGGGCATACTTCGGCACCATGACTCGCCGCCACCGCATCGCCGCCGCCCTGTTCGCCCTGCTCGCGATCGTCTTCGCGCAGCTCGCCGTGGCGGCGCACGTCTGCGACTTCCCGGGCCAGCCCAAGGCCGTGACCCTGGCGGCGGGACACGAGTGCTGCAATGAGGACATGGGCACGGACGGCAACCCCGCTCCGACCGGCCTGTGCGTCCAGCATTGCCACTACGGCGAGGCGTCCTTCGACGGCGGCCAGCCCCTGGCCGCACTCGTCGATTCCTCCGGCGCCATCCTGCGCGTCGACGGGGCGGACCCGCACCTGGCGGCCGGCACGGCAGCCGGGGCGAGCCTCGCACCGGCCGCGGCAGGCCCGCCCGCCACGATCCTCTTCGGCGTCCTGCGCATCTGATCGTCCCGTCGCGCCGGCCGCCCGCGGCGTTCGCGAGGCGGCGTCTTCGTCTGCGGAGGTTCCATGATTCGTGCAATGCCAGCCCGCCCCGCGCGGGCAACCCGAAACGCGATCGTCCCGCGCCATCTCGCCGCGGCCTGCCTCGCCGCCCTCGTCCTCGCATCGGCGGACGTCCAGGCCCAGGCGATGCCCGCGGCCCCCGGCCGCGACGTCGAGAGCCTTCTCGCCGTCGCCCGCGAGAGCAATCCGGAGTTCCGAGCCATGCGGCTGGAAGCAGCGGCCGCGAGGGAGCGCCCGGCCTCGGCCGGCGCGTTGCCCGACCCCACGTTCCGGGTGGAGCTCATGGACGTCACGAACGAAGGCATGGAAGCCAGGCCCAGCCTCAACCCCTCGAAGATCGGCGGTACGAAGTACACCGTGATGCAGATGCTCCCCTGGTTCGGCAAGCGCGACGCGATGCGCGAGGCCGCGGTCGCGGATGCCGACGCGGTGTCGACGAAGGCGGACGCGACCTGGCTCGAGCTCGCCATGCGCATCAAGACCGCCTACGCCCAGTATTACCTCGCTTCCGAGAACGAGAAGCTCACGCGCGAGGTGCTGGAGCTCATGGGCCGGCTCGAGAGCGTGGCGCAGGCGCGCTATGCCGGCGGTCTCGCGGCGCAGCAGGACGCGATCCGCGCCCAGGTGGAGCAGACCACGATGCGCACGGACCTGCTCATGATCGAGTCGGACCGCCGCCGCTCCGTGGCCCGCATCAACGCGCTCATCGCGCGCCCCGCAGCGTCGCCGCTCGCGGCTCCCGAGCGCGTCCGTCCCGTCCCGCCTCCCGCGAAGCTCGTGCCGGCCGAGCTCGTCGAGCGCGCGCGCATGCGCAACCCGGCCATCGCTGGCGAGGATGCGCGCTCGCGCTCTGCCGGGCGGATGCTCGATCTCGCGGGCCTCGAGCGCTACCCGGACTTCACCTTCGGCGTGGCGCCCACGCAGAAGGGCAACAAGATCGGCGAATGGGAAGTGATGTTCGAGGTGAACATCCCGCTGCAATTGGAGCGACGCAGCGCGAAGGAGCGGGAGGCGCGCGCCATGCTCGACGCGGCCAACGCCAAGCGCGAGGCCGCCGTCGTCGGCGTGCAGGGGGAGCTCGCGGAGAACCTCGCCTCGCTCGACTCGGCGCGGCGCACGGAGACGCTCGTCGTCTCGAGCCTGCTCCCGCAGGCCGAGCTAACCTTCCAGTCCGCCCTCGCCGGCTACGAGAACGGCAAGGTCGACTTCGCCACCCTGCTCGACGCGCAGCGCCAGATCCTGCGCGCCCGGCAGGAGCGGCTCAAGGCACAGGCCGAGGCGCAGATGCGCCTGGCGGAAATCGAACGCATCGTGGGAGAGGATCTATGAAACCGGCAATCGCGTTGGCGGTGGGGGTCGTGGCGGTCGCGGCGGCGGCGGGAGGCTACTTCGTCGGCACGCGGCAGGGCGGCGCGGGGCCGGCAGGGTCGGCCGCGGCAGGCGCGCCCGCGGGCGAGGCGAAGAAGGAGAAGAAGAAGCTCCTGTACTACCGCAACCCCATGGGCCTGCCGGACACCTCCCCCGTGCCGAAGAAGGACCAGATGGGGATGGACTACATCGCGGTGTACGAGGGCGAGGAGCCGGCCGCCTCGTCGACGGAGCTCAAGATCTCCACCGACCGCATGCAGAAGCTCGGCGTGCGCACCCAGGCCGCCGAGCAGCGGGCGATCGACCGCACCGTCAGGGCGGCGGGCCGCGTGGAGGTGGACGAGCGGCTGCTCGCGACGATCGCGCCCAAGTTCGAGGGCTACGTCGAGAAGCTGCACGTGAACACCACCGGCCAGCAGGTCGCGAAGGGCCAGCCGCTCTTCGAGGTCTACAGCCCCGAGCTCGTCGCCGCGCAGCGCGAGTACGCGATCGCCGCGCGCGGCCAGGGCGCGCTCAAGGACGCAGGCTCCGACAGCCGCACCGGCATGGCGCAGCTCGCCGAGTCGAGCCTCACGAGGCTTCGCAACTGGGACGTCCCCGAGGAGCAGATCGACGCCCTGGCGAAGACGGGCGAGGCGAAGCGCACCGTGACCTTCCGCTCGCCGGCCGCGGGCATCGTCATGGAGAAGAAGGCGGTGGCCGGCATGCGCTTCATGCCGGGCGAGATGCTCTACCAGGTGGCCGACCTCTCGCGCGTGTGGGTCGTCGCCGACGTCCCCGAGCAGGACATCGGGCTCGTCGCCCCCGGCCGCAAGGCCCACGTGCGCATCAACGCCTACCCCGACAAGTGGTTCGAGGGCACGATCACCTACGTCTACCCGACGCTGAAGCCCGAGACGCGCACGGTCCAGGTCCGGCTCGAGCTCGCCAATCCCGGCGGCGTCCTCAAGCCCGGGATGTTCGCGCAGGTGGAGCTCGCGGCGGCGAGCGCGGGCAAGGTCCTCGCCGTGCCCGTGTCCGCCGTGATCGACTCGGGCGTGCGCAAGGTCGTCATCGTGAAGATCGGCGAAGGCCGCTTCGAGCCGCGGGAGGTGCAGCTGGGCGCCCGCAGCGAAGAGTGGGTCGAGGTGAAGGGCGGCATCGGCGCGGGCGAGATCGTGGTGGTGGCCGCCAACTTCCTCATCGACGCCGAGAGCAACCTGCGCGCCGCCCTGGGCGGGATGGGTTCCGCCGCCAAGTCCCCGGACGGGTCGAAGTCGCTCAGCCACACCGCGGTGGGCACGATCGACGCCCTCGGCCCCAACGACACGGTCACCGTGACGCACGAGCCCGTGGCGAGCCTCAAGTGGCCCGCGATGACGATGGACTTCGCCTTCGCCAACACCGCCCTCGCGGCAGGCGCCAAGCCGGGCAGCCGCGTCGAGTTCGAATTCGTCGAGCGCCGGCCGGGCGAGTACGTAATCACGAGCGTCAAGCCCGCGACCGGATCGCCGAAACCGGCACCGGCGCCCGCCGAAGCCCACAAGCACTGACGCGCAGCGGACCAGGGAGCCGGAAATATGAGCAACTCCGGGGAAAACAAGGGCGGCTTCCTGAGCGCCCTCATCGAGTGGTCGGCGGGGAACAAGTTCCTCGTCCTGCTGGCGAGCATCATCGTCACGCTCGCGGGCATCCTCGCCGTGGCGAGGACGCCGCTGGACGCCCTGCCCGACCTCTCCGACGTGCAGGTGATCGTCTACACCGAGGTCCCGGGCCAGGCGCCGCAGGTAGTCGAGGACCAGGTGACGTATCCGCTCACCACGGCGATGCTCTCGGTGCCGAAGTCGAAGGTGGTGCGCGGCTTCTCCTTCTTCGGCGCCTC
>JBBIJT010000123.1:0-10300 GCA_037445795.1 Betaproteobacteria bacterium
CCGCGGGCGCGCGGCGGGACGAGAACGCGCGGAAGGCGAGGAAGGCGAGCGCGGCCACGGCCACCAGCAACAGCAGTGTTCCGAGGCCGCCCATGTTGCCGCCGAAGAGGGACGCGAGGAGCGCGCCGATGCCTAGGCCGGCGATGAGGCCGCCGAAGCGGCTCATGAAGCTCGGCTGCGGCGCCGGGTTGGGGGGAGTGGCTGCCTTGGGAGCCGCCGCCGGGGCCGACTGGGCGGGCGCCGCCGGCGCGGCGGCGGGGGCCTCCTTCATCGTGGGCGCGGGGCGCTGCTTGCCGAGGTTGCCTCCTCCGCCGAAGCGCTTGGCGGCGTCGGCGTCACCGGCCGCGAGGCCGAAGGCGAGGAGGGCGGCGATCAGGAGCGTGGGGGTCTTCATGGCGTGCGTCGCCTTTTCGTGGAATTGTGCCGGCGCAGTATAGCCGGTGCCCCGCGGGCGTTTCCGTCCGCGGGGCACCCATTGCGGAAGATCATCAACCGACCGCGACCTGGATGCGGCGCGGCTGGGCGTGCTCGGCCTTGGGAATGCTCAGCTTCAGCACGCCGTGGGCCAGCTCGGCGCTCACCTTCGTGGGGTCGAGCTCCTTGGAGAGGGTGAACACGCGGCGGTACCTCGGCAGGGTCACCTCGATGTGCGTGGCGTCCATTCCCTCGGGGGTCGGCAGCGAGATCTCGCCCTCGATCGTGAGGGTTCCGGCCTCGACGTGGAGGTTGAGGCGGTCCTTCGGCACGCCCGGGAGGTCGGCGTAGAGGGTGATGCCGTCGGAGTCCTCGATCACGTCGACGGGAGGCGTGAGCGCGGCCTCGACGGGGGTGCTGGCGGCTTGCCGGGCGACGGCGGTGTTGTCGTTCATGGTCGTCTCCTCACTGGATGGTGATGCGGCGCGGCTGCGCGGCTTCCTTGCGCGCGACGGTGATGTGCAGGACGCCGTCGCGGTAGCGGGCCTCGACCGAGTTGGGGTCGACGTCCTCGGGCAGCGTCACCACGCGGCGGAAGCGGCCCGCGAACCGCTCGTTGATGTGCACGTTGGCCTTCTCGGCCGCGGGCGTGGGCTTGCGCTCGCCGGCGATCGTGAGCACGCCCTTCTCGATCTGGACCTCCAGCGTGGCCGGGTCGATGCCGGGCGCGAAGGTGTAGAGCTCGATCGAGCGGGGCGTGGAGCCCACGTTCACGGCCGGGTAGCCGCCCCGGGCGAGGCCCCGGATGCTGGGGGAGATGTCGAATGCCTGGAGCATCTCGCGCTGCAGGCGGTCCATTTCCGCGAACACGTCGCGGGAAAAGAGCGGACGGTATGCCATGGAAGTTCCTCCTGTCGGATGGGTGCGCCCGCCGGGGGCGCCTACGCCTGGCTATCTGAGGCCCGGCCGCGCGATTTCAATAGCCCTTGATTCCGGGCGCGCCGGCCCTATCTCGAAAGACAGGTATGCAGTTCAAGGACTACTACCAGACCCTCGGGGTCGCCCGCGACGCGCCGGCCGACGAAATCAAGAAGGCCTTCCGCAAGCTCGCCCGCAAGTTCCACCCCGACGTGTCGAAGGAGCGCGACGCCGAGGCGCGCATGAAGGAGGTCAACGAGGCCTACACGGTCCTCTCGGACCCCGAGAAGCGCGCGGCCTACGACCGGCTCGGGCAGGGCTGGCAGCCGGGTCAGGATTTCCGGCCGCCGCCCGGCTGGGACGCCCCCTTCGAATTCTCGTCGCAGGGCTTCGCGCCGGGCGAGGAGGGGGACTTCTCCGACTTCTTCGCGCAGCTCTTCGGCCGCATGGGGGGCATGCGTGGCGGTGGCCGGCGCGCCGCCCGGCCGGCGGGGCGGGGCGACGACGCCCACGCGAGGGTGATGCTCGAGATCGAGGACGCCTTCGGCGGCGCCTCGCGCCAGATCTCGCTGCGCGTGCCCGTCGCCGACTCCTCGGGCAGGCTGCGTTACGAGGACCGCACGCTCAACGTGAAGATCCCCCGCGGCGTCTGCGCCGGGCAGGTCATCCGGCTCGCGGGGCAGGGCGCGCCCGGCAGCGGGGGCGCCCCGTCGGGGGACCTCCTGCTCGAAGTCGAATTCCGGCCGCACCCGCGCTACCGCGTGGACGGCCGCGACCTGCTGCTCGAGCTGCCGGTGGCCCCCTGGGAGGCCGCCCTCGGCGCGGTCGTGCCCGTGCGGCTCCCGGAAGGCGAAGTGCGGGTGCGCGTTCCCGAAGGGACGCAGGGCGGCGGGCAGCTGCGCCTGCGCCGGAAGGGCATTCCCGGGGATCCGCCCGGGGACGCGCTGCTCGGCCTTCGCATCGTCGCGCCTCCCGCGGACACGCCGCGCGCCCGCGAGCTCTACGAATCGATGGCGCGGGAGATCGCATTCGACCCGCGCCGTTCCCCGAGGTGACGATCCATGCGTGACGAAGACGTCTTCGAGGGCCAGCTGCTGGAGGGCGCCTGGCTCACGCTCGAGCAGGCCGCCGCCGC
This sequence comes from Betaproteobacteria bacterium, assembly GCA_037445795.1. GTDB lineage: Bacteria > Pseudomonadota > Gammaproteobacteria > Burkholderiales > Usitatibacteraceae > FEB-7. Next base: position 2,468 of record JBBIJT010000123.1, read on the forward strand.
CTGCCCCGTGGAGCCGGAGTGGCTGGTGCGCCACCTCGAGGAGGGCTTCTTCCCGCAGGTGTCGAGCGTGGCGGGCACCTGGCGATTCTCCGGCAGCGCGCTCGTCCGCGCGCGGCGAATGCGCCGCCTCGAGCGCGACTTCGACGCGGTGCCCGAGATGGCCGCGCTGGTGGCGGACCTGCTCGAGGAGATGGACGCGCTTCGCGCCCGGCTGAGGCGCGCGGGCCTCGACTAGCGCCTTTCGCCCCTCAGTAGGACGAGGCGTTGCCCGGCGCGGCGGGCAGCCCCTGCCGCATCTTTGCCACCACCTGCTGCGCGCCCGCGGCCATGAGCCGCGCGTCGGAGGCGATCGTCACGAACCGGAACCCCTTCGCGATGCGCTTGAGCGCCCCTTCGGGCGTGCCGTTGTGGATGCCGGCCACCACGCCGTGCTCCTTCGCCTTGGCGAGGACCATGTCGATGGCCTCCGCGACGGGCTTGTCCACGTCGTCGAACGTCGGGTTGCAGCCGAGGGCGAGCGAGAGATCCGCGGGCCCGATGTAGACGGCGTCGAGCCCCTTCACCGAGAGGATCGCGTCGAGGTTGTCGAGGGCCTGGCGCGTCTCGACCATCGCGAAGACGACGACCGTGTCGTTGGCGTTCTTCTGGTAGTCGGCGCCGCCGTAGAGCAATGCGCGGATGGGGCCCATGCTGCGCTGCCCGCGCGGCGGGTAATGCGTGTACGAGACGAGGCGCTCCGCGTCCTCGGCGGTGTTCACCATCGGACAGATGAGCGCGTAGGCGCCCGCGTCGAGCATCTTCATGAGGATGCCGGGCTCGTTCCAGGGCACGCGAACCACCGGCACCGCGGCCGTCGTGGAGATCGCGGTGAGCATGTTCACCGCCGCCTGGTAGTCGATCACGCCGTGCTGCATGTCGATGGTGAGGGAGTCCCAGCCCTGGTGGGCCATGGTCTCCGCGGAGAAGCCGTTCGGGATGGCGAGCCATCCGTTCACCACGGCGCCGCCCGACTTCCAGATGCTGCGTATCCGGTTCTCGCGCATCGTCGCCGCCCCTCAGGCCTTCTGGCCAATCTCGAAGTTGGCGAGCTTCTCGAGCGCCCGCACCATGGCCGAGTGGTCCCACGCCGATCCGCCGTGCGCCGCGCAGGCGTTGAAGAGCTCCTGCGCCGTCGCCGTGTTGGGCAGGCTCACGCCGATCTTGCGGGCCGAGGAGAGCGCGAGGTTCAAGTCCTTCTGGTGCAGCTCGATGCGGAAGCCGGGGTTGAAGGTGCGCTTCACCATGCGCTCGCCGTGCACCTCGAGGATGCGCGAGGAGGCGAACCCGCCCATGAGCGCCTGGCGCACCTTCGCGGGATCCGCGCCGGCCTTCGACGCGAAGAGGAGCGCCTCGCCCACGGCCTCGATCGTGAGGGCCACGATGATCTGGTTGGCGACCTTGCAGGTCTGGCCGTCGCCGTTGCCGCCCACCAGCGTGACGTTCTTGCCCATCAGCTCGAACAGCGGCTTCACCTTCGCGAAGGTCGCTTCCGTCCCGCCCACCATGATCGTGAGCGTGGCGGCCTTGGCGCCCACCTCGCCGCCGGAGACGGGCGCGTCGAGGTATTCGCAGCCCAGCGCGTTGATGCGCCTGGCGAACTCCTTCGTCTCGATGGGCGCGATGGAGCTCATGTCCACCACGACCTTGCCCTTCGAGAGCCCCTCGGCCACGCCGCCGGCGCCGAAGAGCACCTTCTCCACGTCCGGGGTGTCCGGGACCATGACGATGACGATCTCGGCCGCCTTCGCGACCTCGGCGCCGCTGGCGCACACCCTGGCGCCGCCCTTCACGAGCGCGTCGGGATAGGGGCCGATGGTGTTCACGAACAGCTCGTGGCCGCCCGCCTGCAGGTGGCCCGCCATCGGCGCGCCCATGATGCCCAACCCGATGAAGCCGACCTTGCTCATGGAGAATCTCCTTGGTGGGGTGTCAGCGGACCAGGCAGGGCCGCTTGTTGTCGAATTTCCAGCCGGGAACGAGGTACTGCATCGCGACGGCGTCGTCGCGGGCCCCCAGCCCGTGGGACTTGTAGAGCTCGTGGGCCGCGGCGAGCTGCGCCTCGTCGATCTCCACGCCCAGCCCCGGCTTCGCGGGCAGCGAGAGCTCGCCGCCGCGGATCGCGAAAGGCTCCTTCGTGAGTCTCTGCCCGTCCTGCCAGATCCAGTGCGTGTCGATGGCGGTCACGCGCCCGGGCGCCGCCGCCGCCACGTGCGTGAACATCGCGAGCGAGATGTCGAAGTGGTTGTTGGAGTGCGAGCCCCAGGTGAGGCCCCAGTCGCTGCAGGTCTGCGCCACGCGGATCGAGCCCTGCATGGTCCAGAAGTGCGGATCGGCGAGCGGGATGTCGACGGCCTGCAGCTGCAGCGCGTGCACGAGCTGGCGCCAGTCGGTGGCGATCATGTTGGTGGCGGTGGGAAGCCCCGTGGCGCGGCGGAACTCGGCCATCACCTCGCGCCCGGAGAAGCCCTCCTCGGCGCCGCACGGATCCTCGGCGTAGGCCATGACGCCGTGCAGGTCGCGGCACAGGCGCACCGCGTCCCGGAGGAGCCAGCCGCCGTTGGGGTCGAGCGTGACGCGTGCCTTCGGGAAGCGCTCGTGCAGCGCGCGGATCGCCTCGACCTCCTGCTCGCCGCGAAGCACGCCGCCCTTCAGCTTGAAGTCCTCGAAGCCGTAGAGCGCGTGGGTGGCCTCGGCCTGGCGCACGATGGCCTCCGGCGTGAGGGCCTCCTCGTGGCGGATGCGGAACCATTCGTGCGGCGCCTGCGGCTCGCTGCGGTAGGCGAGGCCGGTCTTCGTCCGGTCGCCCACGTAGAAGAGGTAGCCCAGCACGCGCACGCGCTCGCGCTGGCGGCCCTCGCCCAGCAGGTCCGCCACCGGCACGCCGAGGAACTGGCCAAGGAGGTCCAGCATCGCCGATTCCACGGCGGTGAGGCAGTGGATGGTGGTGCGAAGGTCGAAGGTCTGCAGCCCGCGCCCGCCCGCGTCGCGGTCGGCGAACCGGCGGCGCATCTCCTGCAGCACGCGGTTGTACGCGCTCACGGGCCGGCCCACGACGAGGGGCGTGGCCTCCTCGAGCGTGGCGCGGATCTTCTCGCCGCCCGGGACCTCGCCCACGCCGGTGTGGCCGGCGCTGTCCCTCGCGACGACCACGTTGCGGGTGAAGAACGGCCCGTGGGCGCCGCTCAGGTTGAGCAGCATGCCGTCGCGCCCGGCCACGGGCACGACGCGGAATTCGGTGACGACGGGGGTTGTGGATGCCATGGCTCGGTACCTGGTACGTGTACCTGGTACATGTTCCGGGTACGCGGTTCGGACGCGTTGCGATGGATCAGTTGGCGGTGATCTTTCCCGTCTCGACGACCTTCTTCCAGCGGGCGAGCTCCTGCTGCTGGAAGGCGGCGAACTGCTCCGGCGTGCCGGCCACGATCTCGAAGCCCAGGTCGGTCAGCTTCTTCGCGACGGCGGGGTCCTTCAGGCCGTCCACGATGGCGCCGTGGAGCTTCGCCTTCACGTCCGCGGGCAACCCGCGCGGGGCGGCGACAGCCTGCCAGGAGTAGACCTGCGCGTTCTTCACGCCGGACTCCTCGAGGGTGGGCACGTTCGGCAGCAGCGGCGAGCGCCTGGCGCTCGTGATCGCGATCGCCTTCAGCTTCCCGCCCTGGATCTGCGTCATGACGGCGTTGATGTTCTGGAACGACATTTCCGCGTGGCCGGCGACGAGGTCGTTGATGGCCGGCGCGCCGCCCTTGTAGGGCACGTGCAGGCCCGAGGTGCCCGTCTGCTGCCAGAAGAGCTCGGCGGTGAGGTGGTCGGAGGACCCGGCGCCCGACGAGGCGAAGGAGACCTTGCCGGGGCTCTTCTTGAGGAGCGCGACCACGTCGGCCACGGACTTGGCGGGCACCGAGGGGTTGGCGACCAGGACGTTCGGCGCCTGCACGGCGACCGAGAGAAGATCGAAATCCTTCGAGGGATCGTAGGGCAGCGACTGCTGCAGGTGCGGGTTCACGACGAACACCGCGAGGGAGGAGACGAGGAGCGTGTGGCCGTCCGCCGGCGCGTTCTTCACGAAGCCCGCGCCGATGGCGCCCGTGGCGCCGGGCTTGTTCTCGACGACGAAGGTGCCGCCCAGCTTCTCCGCCATCTTCTGGGCGAGGATGCGGCCGACCATGTCGGAGGAGCCACCCGCCGGGAAGGGCACGACGACGGTGACGGTCTTGGCGGGGTAGCCGGCGGCATGGGCCACGGCCGAGGCGGCGGCGAGCAGCACGGACGAAACGAGGGCAGCGAAACGCATGGGTCTTCTCCGGGGATGGACGGGGCCGGTACGGGGTGGGGCGCGAAAAATGTTACCGATATCATTCCGCGTGTGTCAAGGGGCTTCCTGTAGGGCGGACGAGGCCGGGGCGAGCCACTGGTAACGGTGCCATTTGCCAGCGAGGGGGTGAAGGGGCTAAGCTCGATCCCGTTCCCAGGCCAGTCCCGCATCCGTGGCGCGCAAGCCCTCACAAAGACCCCCGTCCCGCCGGAAGGCCCCGCCGCCCGCGCCGCAGGCCCCCGTCGCCGCGAGGAAGCCGGTCACGATCCGCGACGTCGCGAGGAAGCCGGTCACGATCCGCGACGTCGCGAAGGTCGCCGGCGTCTCCGCCATCACCGTCTCGCGCGCTCTCTCCCGTCCCGAGCTCGTCACGGCGGAGACGCTCGCGCGCATCCAGGCCGTGGTGGCCCGCACGGGCTACGTGCCCAACGTGCTGGCGGGGAGCCTGCGCTCGCGCCGCAGCCGCATCGTCGCGGGCGTGTTCCCGCAGATCTCAAACACGCTCTTCGTGGACACGATCCAGGCTCTCGCCGAGCGCCTTCGCCAGGACGGCTACCAGCTCCTGCTGGGCCTTTCCGCCTACGGCGCGCGCGAGGACGAGTTGATCGCCGGCATCCTCGGCCGGCAGCCCGACGGCATCTACCTCACGGGCATCTCCCACTCGCCCGAGACGCGCCGCCGGCTGATGGCCTCGCAAATTCCGGTGGTCGAGGCCTGGGACCTCACGCCCACGCCCATCGACATGCTCGTGGGCTTCTCCCACACGCGGGTGGGCGAGGCGATGGGGCGCCATCTCCTCGAGCGCGGCTACCGCGACGTCGGCCTCGTGTGGAGCACGGACGTGCGCGCCGAGATGCGCCGCCAGGGCCTGCTGTCGGCGCTTGCCGCGGAGGGTATCGCCGAGGCGCCCACGAGCCCCGGGCCGGCGCCGGCCACGTTCCAACGCGGCCGCGAAGGGCTCGCGGAGCTCCTGGCCACGGGCAAGCGCATCCGCGCCGTGGCCTGCAGCTCCGACCCGCTCGCGCAGGGCGTCATCGCGGAGGCGCGGGAGCGGGGCCTCGCCATCCCGCGCGACCTGGCCGTCATCGGCTTCGGCGATTTCGACTTCGCCGCCTACACCTCGCCCGCCATCACGACGGTCGCCATCGACAAGGCCGCCATCGGGCGGGTCGCGGCCGAGCGGCTCCTCGCGCGCATCCGCGGCGAGGAGGTGGCCGAGAAAGTCGTCGACGTGGGGTTCACCGTGGTCCGGCGCGGGACGACCTGAAGAAAGTCCGGCGCGGGGCTCAGTCCACCTTCACCCACGTCATCTCGAGGTAGTTGTCGGGCCGGTGGAACACGGTCACGCCCTTGCGCACGGCCCACGGGATCACCTGCCGGTGCAGGGGGATCGTGAGCACGTTGGCGCGCACGCGCTGCAGCGCCTGCTCCATGAGTGCGGCGCGCTTCGCGCCGTCCATCTCCACGCTCGCCGCGTCGATGAGCCGGTCGAGCTCGGCGTCGGAGACCCGGCCGGTGTTGAAGTCGCCCTTGCCCTTGCCGTCGAAGGAGTGCAGGACGGGCCCCAGCACGAGCAGGGGCTCCGCGGGCGCGCCGCCCCAGCCGTAGAGGTGGATCGCGAAGTCCGTCTGGTCGGCCTTCTGGAAGAACTGCGCGCGCGGCAGGAGCGCGAGGGACGCCCGCACGCCCACCTTGGCCCACATCGCGACGATGGCGGTGCAGATGCGCTCGTCGTTGACGTAGCGGTTGTTGGGGCACAGCAGCTGCGTCCCGAACCCGGCGGGGTAGCCCGCCTCGGCGAGCAGCTGCCGCGCCCGCGCCGGGTCGTAGGCCACCGCGCGCGGCTCGAGGGAGGCCGGGCTCGCGCGCCGTGCCGGGACCATGGACCCCGTGGGCACCGCCTGCCCGCGCATCACCTGCGCGCGGATCGCCTCCACGTCGATCGCCGCGAAGAGCGCCTGGCGCACGCGCAGGTCCTTCAGGGGGTTCCTGCCCTTCACGCTCGAGTAGCGCAGCTCGTCGTGCGCCTGCTGCATCATGAGGAAGATCACCCGGTTCTCCGGGCCCTCGAGGATGCCCACCGCCGGGTTCGACTTCAGGCGCGGGATGTCCTGCAGCGGGGGGTCGAGCACGAAGTCGATCTCGCCCGAGACGAGGGCGGCCATGCGCGTCGCGTCGCTCTTGATGGGCCGGTAGACGATCTCGTCGACGTTGCCCGTGAAGCGGCCCTCGCGGATGCCCCACCAGTCGGGGTTCTTCCGGAGCACCGTCTTCACCTCGGGCTCCCAGGAGACGAAGCGGAAGGGTCCCGTGCCGTTGGCGTGGCGCGAGGCGAAGGTGTCCTCGGCGTTCTTGAAGTCCTGCGGCCGCGCCGCGCCGTTCTTCAGGGTCCAGGCCTTGCTCATGATCATGATCGTGTTCACGTACTCGAGCAGGATCGGCGACGGGCCGGGCGTGACGAAGTCGACCGTGAAGTCGTCGACGCGGCGCGCCTTCCCGATGAGCGAGGCGAAGGTCTTGAAGTTCGAGGTGGGCATCTGCGCCCGCTCGATCGAGAAGACGACGTCGTCGGCCGTGAAGGGCGTTCCGTCGTGGAAGCGCACGCCCTTCCTCAGGTGGAAGCGCCAGGTGGTGTCGTTCAGCTTCTCCCAGGAGGTCGCGAGGGCCGGCACGATCCTCAGGTCGCGGTCGCGGGCCGTGAGGCGCTCGTAGAAGTGGTAGCCGATGTTGACGTTGATCCCCTCGTTCTGCCCGTGGGGATCGGCGGTGAGGAAGTCGCCCTGGGACGACCAGCGGAAGGTCTTCGCGGCCGCCGGGGCGGCCGCGAAGAGGAGGGCGGCGGCGAGCGCCGCGAGCGCGCGGCCCACCCGCGCTACTTGATCTTGACCCAGGGCACCTGCAGCCAGTTGTCGGCGCGGTGCACGACCTCGACGTTGGCGCGCGAGGCCCACGGGATCACCTGCAGGTGCAGGGGGATGTGCAGGATGTTGTCGTGGTGGAACTTCATCGCCTTGATGATGGTCTCCTGCCGCCGCTTCATGTCGGTGTCGCCCTTGGCCTCGTCGATGAGGGCGTCGAACTCTGGGTACTTGTAGTTGCCCCAGTTGTAGTCGCCGTCGCCCTTGTCGTTGCGGCTGTGCAGCACCGGCTGCAGCGTGAAGATCGCGTCCGTCGTGGCGCCGCCCCAGCCGAGCATGTACATGCTCGTGTCGAGGTTTTGCACCTTCGGGAAGTACTGCGCCCGCGGCATGGCGTTCACCTTCATGTTGATGCCGATCTTGGCCACCATGCCCGCCACCGCCACGCAGATCTTCTCGTCGTTGATGTAGCGGTTGTTGGGGCAGTCGATCGTCACCTCGAAGCCGTTGGGGTAGCCCGCCTCGGCGAGCAGCTTCTTCGCGGCCGCCACGTCGTAGGGGTAGCGCTTGTCCATCTCCTTCGGGATGCCCGCGCGGTCCGGGTTGGGCAGGTTGATGGCG
>JBBIJT010000124.1:0-10056 GCA_037445795.1 Betaproteobacteria bacterium
ACATCACCGACCTCGAGGCCTTCCGCGCCCGCGTGAACGAGGAGAACGCGAAGTCCGGCGCGAAGGTGACGCCGCTCGCCTTCCTCGTGAAGGCCTGCGTGGCGGCACTGAAGAAATTCCCGACCTTCAACGCCTCGATCGAGGGCGACAACCTCGTCCTCAAGCAGTACTGGCACATCGGCTTCGCGGCCGACACGCCGAACGGGCTCGTCGTGCCGGTCATCAAGGGCGCCGACAAGAAGGGAGTCGTCGAGATCGCGCGCGAGACGTCGGAGCTCGCCGCGAAGGCGCGCGAGGGCAAGCTCGGCCCCGCGGAGATGCAGGGCGGCACCTTCACGATCTCCTCGCTGGGGGGGATCGGCGGCACGGCGTTCACGCCCATCATCAACGCGCCGGAGGTGGCCATCCTCGGCGTGTCGAAGGCCTCGACGAAGCCGGTCTGGAACGGGAAGGAATTCGTCCCCAGGCTGATGATGCCGCTGTCGCTCTCGTACGACCACCGCATCATCGACGGCGCGGCGGCGGCGCGCTTCACCACCTACCTCGCCCAGGTCATCGCGGACCTGCGGCGCGGCATGCTCTAGGAGGCCCGAGCCATGGCCACCCTGGAGATCAAGGTCCCCGACATCGGCGACTTCAAGGACGTTCCGGTCATCGAAATCCTCGTGAAGCCCGGGGACGCGGTGAAGAGGGAAGCCTCGCTCGTCACCCTGGAGAGCGACAAGGCGACGATGGAAGTGCCCTCGACGCACGCGGGCACGGTGAAGGAAGTGAAGGTGAAGCTGGGCGACAAGGTTTCCCAGGGCGCCGTGATCGTCGTGCTCGAGGCCGCCGAGGCATCGCAGTCGGCGCCGGCGCCCGCTCCCGCCGCGAAGCCGGCGGCGGCTCCCGCGCCAGCGGCGCCGGCCCCTGCTGCCGTGTCCCTGCGCGAGGCGCTCACCTCGACGCTCGCGAGCCTGGACGCCGACCTGCACGCCGAGGTGCTCGTGCTGGGCGCCGGGCCGGGCGGCTACACCGCCGCTTTCCGCGCGGCCGACCTCGGCAAGAAGGTGGTCCTCGTGGAGCGCTACCCCACGCTGGGCGGCGTGTGCCTCAACGTCGGCTGCATCCCCTCGAAGGCGCTCCTGCACGCGGCGAAGGTCATCGCCGACGCCGCGGACATGGCGCACCACGGCATCTCCTTCGGCGCCCCGAAGGTCGATCTCGACGGCCTGCGCAAGTTCAAGGACGGCGTCGTCGCCAAGCTCACCAAGGGCCTCGCGAGCCTCGCCAAGGCGCGCAAGGTGACGCTCGTCCAGGGCAAGGCGCAGTTCGCCTCGCCGCACTCGCTCGAGGTGGAGACGAAGGAGGGCCGGAAGGTCGTCTCCTTCGACCACTGCATCATCGCCGCCGGGTCCCAGTCCGCGAGGATCCCGGGCCTTCCCTACGACGACCCCCGCCTCATGGATTCCACGGGCGCCCTGGAGCTCAAGGAAGTCCCGAAGCGGCTCCTCATCATCGGCGGCGGCATCATCGGCCTGGAAATGGCCACGGTCTACGACGCGCTCGGCTCGAAGGTGACGGTGGTCGAGTTCATGGACCGGCTCATTCCCGGCGCCGACCCGGAGATCGTGAAGCCTCTCGCGAAGCGCGTCGAGAAGCGCTACGAGAGGATCCTCCTCAAGACCAAGGTTTCGAAGATCGAGGCGCTGGCCGAAGGCCTGCGCGCCACCTTCGAGAGCGCCGACGGCGCCTCCCCCGCCCCGGGGCCCGAGGTCTACGACCGCGTGCTGCTCTCGGTCGGCCGCCGGCCCAACGGGAAGAACATCGGCGCCGAGAAGGCGGGAGTGGTCGTGAACGACCGCGGCTGGATCCCGGTGGACGGCCAGATGCGCACGAACGTGCCGCACATCTTCGCCATCGGCGACATCGTGGGCGAGCCCATGCTCGCGCACAAGGCGACGCACGAGGGCAAGCTCGCGGCGGAAGTGATCGCGGGCCTTGCCCACCATGCGTGGGAAGCCCGGACGATCCCGAGCGTGGCCTACACCGACCCCGAGGTCGCGTGGATGGGCCTGTCGGAGCCCGAGGCGAAGGCGAAGGGCGTCGAGTACGAGAAGGCCGTCTTCCCCTGGGCCGCGAGCGGCCGCGCCATCGGCATGGCCCGCGAGGAGGGCCTCACCAAGATCCTCTTCGAGAAGGGCACGAAGCGCATCCTCGGCGCCGGCATCGTCGGCCTCAACGCGGGCGAGCTCATCGCCGAGACCGTGCTCGCCCTCGAGATGGGCGCGGACGCCGAGGACATCGGCCTCACGATCCACCCGCACCCGACGCTCTCCGAGACGGTGTTCTTCGGCGCCGAGATCGCCGAGGGCTCCATCACGGACATGATGCCCGCGAAGAAGTAGCTCCGCGCGGTACGGGGAATCGCCTCAGGGCAGGATCGCCGACGCCACGATCGCGAGCGCGGCGAGCGCGGCGAGGCGCGGCGGGCCGTAGAAGGACCGCGGCTTCGCTTCGGCGTCGACGATCCCCGCCACTTGCCCGCCCTCGCCCAGCAGGGGCAGGCAGGCTTCCGACTGCACCTCGTCGTCGCACACGTAGAAGCCGCCTCCGGCCTCGACGTGCTTCTTCACGTCGTCGATCACGAGCGCGCGCCCGGTGAGGCCCACCGTGCTGTTGGTGCTGCCGGCGGCGAACTCAGGCGTGAGGGGGAACTCGGCGCGGCTCGCGCGGCCGACGTAGGCCAGCTTCACGAGCACGGGGCCGCTGGCGGGGCTCTCGCGCCGCTGGTAGACCCCGAGCCAGTCGGAGCCGGTCGTCTCCTGCGCGCGCTCCACGAGCCGCTCGAGGAGGGCCAGGCGGCGGGTGGCCTGCTCGGTGCGGCCGCCGAGGATCGCGGTGAGGTCGTAGGGCACGGGCGCGAGCTCCTCCAGCACCGAGCACGAGCCGTCCTCGCTCAGCATCGGCACGGGGTACGTGTACAGGGAACCGGGATCGCCGATGTCGACCTTCTCCCCGAGGGCCTCGAGGAAGTCGGCGACCGCGAGCGCGACCTCCTCCTCGTGCCCCTCGAGCTGGGCGAGCCCCGCCGCACGCAGGTAGCCCGCGATGCGCGCCGCGCCTTCGGGCGAGCCCTGCCACCGGGCGCTCACCGCGCTCCCCCGCTCTCCCGCCGCTCCGGCGCGGCCGGGGCCGGCGCCTTGAAGTCGACGAACTCGAAGGGCAGCCCCCGCGCGCGCATCCAGTCGGCCACCGCGAAGCCGGTGGCGCGCGGCCACGGCCGCAGGTCCGCGGGCCTGTAGCGCCGGAATTCCGCGATCTCCGCGCCGAGCCGTACCGTGCCCGTGGCCACGGCGTGGTAGCAGAGCATGACCTCGTTCTTGCGCTCGAAGATGTAGTTGCCGATGAGGTGGACCTGCGTCACGTCGAGGCCCAGCTCCTCCTTCACCTCGCGCGCGACGGCGGCCACCGGGTCCTCCCGCCCCTCGAGGTAGCCCGTCACGAGGGCGAACCAGCCCTCGGGCCACGCGCGGTTCCTCGCGAGGAGGATCTCGCCTTCGTGCTCGACCAGCGCCCCCACCGCCGGCGTGGGATTGCCCCACTGCACGAAGCCGCACGCGTCGTCGGGGCAGGCGCGGCGCGTCACCGGGCCCGCGTCGTCCGCGATCGGCCGCTCGGCGAGGGGCTTCGCGCATCGCGGGCAATAGGCGAAGGCCTCCACGCTCACGGCGCCCCCTTGTCGCTGCCCTCCAGGGCACGGCGCACGCGGTGCACGCCCCCGAAGACTGCCGCCGCGACGACCGGCACCGCGATGCCCATGACGAGCTCCGCGTTCCAGTCGAGCCCCGCGGCCTTGGCCGCCTTGGCCAGCACGCCCACGAGGGAAACGCCGTAGTACGTGATGACGACGACGGAAAGCCCCTCCACCGCCTGCTGCAACCTGAGCTGCAGGCGGCCGCGGCGGTTCATCGCCTCGAGAAGCTTCTGGTTCTGCTGCTCGCGCGCGATGTCGACCCGCGTTCGCAGGAGCGCGCTCGCGCGCGTGACGCGGGCCGCCAGGTTTCCGATGCGCCGCGAGGCGCTCCGGCAGGTCGCCATGGCGGGGGCGAGGCGGCGGTTCAGGAACTCCCCGAAAGGCGAGAGCCCCGGGATGCGCACCTCGCGGATCTCCGCCAGGCGGCGCGAGACGAGCGAGTCGTAGGCCTCCGCCGCCTCGAAGCGGAAGCGCGTCGCGCTCTGCAGGTGCTCCACGCGCGCCGCGAGCCGCGTGAGGTCGTCGAGGAGCCGGGCCTCGTCCTCGGGCGCGGCGCCGGCGATGCGCTCGACGATCGCGGCGAGCTCCGCTTCCATCGCGGCGAGCTCCGGCGCCGCCTTGCGCGCGACGGGAAAGGCGAGGAGCGCCATCATGCGGTAGGTCTCGATCTCCAGCAGCCGCTGCACCATGCGGCCCGCCTGCCCGAGCCCCATCTCGCGATTGAGGACGAGGAAGTGCGTGAAGCTGTCCTCGCGGATGCGGAAGTCCGTGTAGGCCCAGGCGCGTCCTTCTGCCACGCCACCGCCGACCACGGTGTCTGCCCGGGTGGCGTATGCCTCCGGCGGAGGTGCATCGCCCGCGAAGGGCGCGAGGCGGATCGACGCGGCGACGAGCACCTCTCCGGGCAGGGAGACCGCGACGTCGTGCCAGCCGGCCCGCTCGAGCACCGCGGAGGGCGCGAGGTCGCCGCCGTTCTCCGCGAAGAACGTGTAGCTTGCGAACTCGGCGTGGCCCTCCCACTTGAAGCGGATGCCGTGGCCCAGCCCGACCAAGGCGTGGTCGACGCCCGGCGCCACCGAAGCGCCGGCCAGGTTCGCCAGCCGCACCAGGGCCTGGCGGTGGGCCTCCCGCTCCTGCGGCACGTGGCGCACGGCGAGGTAGACGACGTGCTGCTCCCCCTCGAGCCGCACGGGAGGGCGCGCGTGGACCTCGTCGTTGAGCGCCTGGCGAAGGACGTCTTCAGGCAGGGCGAAGGAGGGCGAGATCATCGTCGGGGGATTCCGGAGCCGCCGCGTGCGGCGGGGAGCGACATTCGAAGACTGAAAGATACCGCAGCGCCATGGTGTCGAGCGAATGGTGGCGTGCCACGTGCTCGCGGCCGGCCAGTCCGAAGCCGCGCGTGCGCACGAGGTCGGCGGCGGCCTCTTCCATCGCGAGCAGGAGCTCCCGCGCGGACGCCGATTCGGGGAGCAGCCACCCGGTTCGCCGATTGCTCACCAGGTCTCCCGTGCCGCCGCTCGCGTTCGCGATGACCGCCACCCCGGCCGCCATCGCCTCCAGCACCGCGTTCGGCGACCCCTGGTGCGTGCCGAGGACGATGGCCGCCGTCCAGGGTTCCGCGAGGAACCCCAGTCCCGCGTCGGGCCCGCGGAACCGGACGCCCGCCGGCGCCGCGTCGAGCAGTGACTTCGCGTAGCCCGCGTGCCGCGGCTCGGCCGCGCCGACGACGTGCAGCCGGGCGCCTGGCCGCCCGGCGGAGAACTCACGGAAGGCGTCGAGGATCGTCTCGAGCCGCTTGCTCGGCGCGATCCGGCCGCTCACGAGGAAGCGCGCATCGCCGGGTGGCGGCGGCGCGGGAGCGCGTGGCGCCACGCCATTGGGAATGATTTCGATGCGCCGGCATCGCGGGGGCCGGGAATCGCCGTGCTTCAGCACGAGCGTGTCGAGACGCCGGTAGTAGGCCGCGGGATCGAGACCGATCGACCCGGCCATCGCCACCGCGCGGTCCAGTTCCTCGAACGCGTAGCGGCCCGGGCTCACGTCGACGAGGCGAAGCGCGGGCGGCGCGAATCGGGCCAGCAGCAGCTTCACGCCCGGCGCCACGTTCCACAGGCAGAGCGTGCGCGCGCGGCGCGCCCACGCATGGGCGAGCACCGACTCGGCGACGGCCACGTCGTCGGCGCGGGCCGCGACGCGAAACGCCTCGACGCCACGATCCCGCAGGGCGTCGGCGAAGGCTGCCTGCGTCGTCTGCCCGCAAACGGCCACCGCGAACGCATGGCGGCCCGCGAGCGTGGTGGCCAGGTTGACCAGCGAGCGCTGGGCGCCGCCCGCGTTGAGGTTGGCCGTGACCAGGAGCGTCTCGAGGGCCCGGCCCACCGGGCGGCGAGGCGAAAGCGTGACCGACCAGGCGCGCGGCGCCCGTGCGAACGGCCGCGACTCGGGGCGCGCGCGAACGGGGTGGCGCGCGAGTCGCGCGGCATATTCCTCGGCGCCCGCCGTCGCCGGCAGGAGCTCGAGCGCCGGGTGATCGATCTCGCGCTGGCCGCCGACGTCGGCCGAGACCACCGGGATCCCGGCGGCGAGCGCTTCCTGGGCACCGATGGAGAGCCCCTCGAAGCGGCTCACGTTCACCAGCACGTCGAGAGCGGCGAGCCATGGCTCCACCGGCGAGACGAACCCCGGCAGGCGCAGGCGGTCCGGGACTTGCAGGCGCACGGCGGCCGCGAGCACGCGATCGAGCTCGCCGATGGCGGCGCGGTCGAGCAGCCCGCCAAGGATGACGAGCGCCGCGTCGCGGCGCTTCGCCAGCGCCGCCAGCACCTCGACCGCGCGGGCGTGGTCCTTCTGCGGCTTGAACGCGCCGATGGCCCCGACGAGGAGCGTGCCTTCGCCGATTCCCAGCGATTCGCGCACCTTGCGGCGAACCCCGGCATCGACGGCGGCGGCGCCGACTCGCGGCCGGTGACGCATCGAGACGACCGGCACGCGGCAGCCGGATTCCAGGAGCTCGGCACGCACCGCCTCGGCGCAGGCCACGGCCAGGGGAACCCGGGCCGGGTCCCACGAAGCGGGATCGTTGCGCCATCCCCCGCGGGCGTTGTGGACGACGGGCACCGTGTTCACTCCCCGCTCCCACAGGATCGCGAGCAGGGAATCGGGGACGAGGTGCACGGACACCGGCGCCTCCGACCCGCTCCAGTCGAGCGCGAGACCGCGAACGAACGACTCCGGAGACTCGCGCCCGCGCATCCGCAGGACGATGCCTTCCGGGGGGACGAGCGCCGTGGCCCGCCGGTGGACGACGGCGAGCTCGGCGACGCGCCCGGCCGACACCTCCGCGCCCAGCCAGTCGAGCACGATGCGCTCCGCCCCGCCCGGCGCGAGCGAGGCGATGACGACGCGAACCGGCGCCCTCGCCTCCCGCAGGGGCAGCAACCCCTCCAGCGGCCGCGCGAAGAATTCCCGGGGCGTCGCCACTCAGTAGCTCGTCGACGTCGCCGATTCGCCGCTGGTGCCGCCGCTGTCGCCCTGGGGCGTGGAGTCGACGCTCCCGGAGCCGGGCGCGTCCCAGCCGCCGGAGGCGCCGCCGCCGTCGAAAGTACCTCCGCCGCCCGCGAAGGCCGCGCCCCCGCCGCCCGACGAGAACGAACTTCCCGAGGACCAGCTCGTGCCGCTGTCGCGCGAGTCGATGGCCTCGTCCGCGAGGCGAGTCGTGAACTTCCAGTTGGCGGGGGGCGACCACTCGAACTCGCGGTCGGGATGCCAGTACTTCACCGTCACGGCCTGCCCCGGCTTGCGGCGAACGGTGAACTTGCCGGGCCCGACGCGCAAGGCGCCGAGCGCGCCCTCCTTCGCCTCGAAGGTGAACTCCGCCAGCTTCGCCCCGGCGGAATCCTCGAGGACGTTGCGCTCGCCCTTCGGGACGCTCGTGAGACGCGAACGCACCGCATCGGGGAAGCCGGGAGGGTACTCCACGATGCCCTTCGCCGGCTTGAGGCCCTTGTCCATGCGGGCGACGACGTAGTCCGCGACGCGGGCCGGGTGGAAGTACGGCTGCAGGTCGGGGAACGCGGCGCGGAAGAGCGCCTCGGACTTCGCCGAGGCGGCGGCCACGTCGGCCAGTGCCGAGGGGCTCCGGCTGCGGAAGAAGCGCAGGATGGGGCGCACGACGATGAAGAAGAACAGGAACGCCCCCACCAGGACGAAGCCGAGCATCCCTTCCATGCGCCCTCCCTCTGCGGCGTCGCCACCGCTTGTCGTCTTGGCCACCGGTCCCCCGGCGACCCGCATGCCGCGTCAGAGCCGCTCGGCGAGCCAGCCCTCCACGCTCTTGAGCGCATCGCCCAGCGCGGCGGGGTTCGTGCCCCCGGCCTGCGCCATGTCCGGCCGGCCGCCGCCCTTGCCGCCCACCTGCTGGGCCACGAAGTTCACGAGGTCGCCGGCCTTCACCTTGGCCGTCAGGTCCTTGGTGACGCCCGCGATGAGCGAGACCTTGCCGTCGGCGACCGTGGCGAGCAGCGCCACGCCGCTGCCGAGCTTCTCCTTCACCCGGTCGAGCGATTCCCGCAGCATTCCGGCATCGGCGCCGTCGAGCACGACCGCGATCGCCTTCGTGCCGTTGATCGTGCGCATGCCCACGGCGAGAACGTCGTCCAGCTTGCCCCGCGCCAGCTCGCCCTTGAGCCTCGCGACCTCCTTCTCGAGGGCCTTCACGTTCTCGACCACCTGGGCGATCTTCGCGTCGATCTCCTGCGGCTGCGCCTTGAGGGCCTCCGCGGCGCGCGCGAGGCGGTCGCGGTCCGATTGCGCCTGCGCCAGCGCGATGCTGCCCGCGATGGCCTCCACGCGCCGGATGCCGGCCGCGACCCCGCCCTCGGAGACGATGCGGAAGTAGCCGATGTCGCCGGTCCTCGCCACGTGCGTGCCGCCGCAGAGCTCGCGCGAGGTGCCGATGTCGAGCACGCGCACCTCGTCGCCGTACTTCTCGCCGAAGAGCATCATCGCGCCGAGCTTCTGCGCGTCGTCGATCGCCATGACCCGGGCCTGGGTGGCCGCATTGGCGAGTATCTCGGCGTTCACGATCTCCTCGACGCGACGGATCTCCGCGGCCGTCATCGGCGCGTTGTGGCTGAAGTCGAAGCGCGTCTTGTCCTCGTCGACGAGCGAGCCCTTCTGCTGCACGTGGGGCCCGAGCACCTCGCGAAGCGCCTTGTGCATGAGGTGGGTCACCGAGTGGTGGCGCACCGTCCGCGCGCGCTTGTCGAGGTCGACCTGCGCGGCCACGGCGTCGCCCACGGCCAGCTCGCCCGTCTTCACCACGCCGTAGTGGCCGAATACGTCGGGCTGGATCTTCTGCGTGTCCTCGACGGTGAAGAGAGTCAGGCAGACGCCGCCCTTCGTGAGCTCGCCGCGGTCGCCCACCTGGCCGCCGGACTCGGCGTAGAACGGCGTGCGGTCGAGCACGACCACGCCCTCCTCGCCCGCCGCGAGGCTCTTCACGGGGCTTCCCTCGCGGTAGAGCGCCACCACGCGCCCCTCTTCCGACAGGGTGTCGTAGCCGTCGAAGCGGGTCTTGGCGCCGCTGTAATCGAGTTGCGCGCCCGCCTTGAACTTGCTCGCGGCGCGCGAGCGTTCCTGCTGCGCGCTCATGGCGGACTCGAAGGCCTTCATGTCGACCGTGAAGCCGCGCTCGCGGCCGATGTCGGCCGTGAGGTCCACGGGAAAGCCGTAGGTGTCGTAGAGCTTGAAGGCCGTCTCGCCGTCGAGCTCCTTGCGCCCGCCGGCGAGCGCGGAATCGAGGATCGCCATGCCGTTCTCGAGGGTCTCGCCGAAGCGCTCCTCCTCCTGGCGCAGCGTGGCCGTCACGCGCCCCTCGGCCTCGCGCAGCTCCGGATAGGCATCGCCCATCTCCGCCGCGAGGTCCGCCACGAGCTTGTAGAAGAAGGGCTGCTTCTGCCCGAGCTTGTAGCCGTGGCGCATGGCCCGGCGCGCGATGCGCCGGAGCACGTAGCCGCGGCCCTCGTTGCCGGGAATGACGCCGTCGCAGATGAGGAAGGCGCAGGCGCGGATGTGGTCCGCGATCACGCGCAGGCTCGGGGAGGCCAGGTCCTTCGCGCCCGTCTCGCGCGCGGCGGCCTTCACGAGCGCCTGGAAGAGGTCGATCTCGTAGTTCGAGTGCACGTGCTGCAGGACGGCCGTGAGGCGCTCGAGGCCCATGCCCGTGTCCACCGAGGGCTTGGGCAGCGGATGCATCGTGCCCGCCTCGTCGCGGTTGAACTGCATGAACACGAGGTTCCAGATCTCGATGTAGCGGTCGC
>JBBIJT010000125.1:0-9981 GCA_037445795.1 Betaproteobacteria bacterium
AGGTCGGCATGCCCTGGATGTTGCTCGGGAAGATGTTGCGCGGGCTCACCGGCACACCCATGCGCATCACCGCGCGTGAAAACAACTCGTTGGCCGAGGCCGAGCCCGATCCGTTGATGTTGGCGAACTTGATGACAAAGTCGTTGATGGCTTCGATGCGTTTCATGCAGCCTCCGTTTGTGCAACTTGGGTCCATGCTGCCGCGTGCGCGTCGCGACAGCGTGGCCCGGCCTGCGTGGTGTTGAGTAAGAATTTCTGCATGTCCCAGGCGCCGGTGGGGCAGCGCTCGGCGCACAGGCCGCAGTGCAGGCACACGTCCTCGTCCTTGGCCATGATGCGGCCCGTCTTGAGCCCGGCACCGACGTAGAGCCCCTGCCCCGGGCTGCGCGGCGGGGCGTTGAGCCGCCCCCGGACCTCAGCCTCGTCGCCGTCGGCCGTGAAGGTGATGCAGTCCATCGGGCAGATGTCGACGCAGGCGTCGCACTCGATGCACAGTTTCGGGGCGAAAACCGTCTGGACGTCGCAGTTGAGGCAGCGCTGCGCTTCCTTCCAGGCGAGCTCGGGGTCGAAGCCCAGCTCCACCTCCTGGCGGATGTCCTTCAGCGCGATCCTGAGCTCCTTGAGCGGCACGCGATTGCGCGCGTCCGGCACGATCTGGTTGTCGTAGATCCACTCGTGGATGCCCATCTTCTGGGAGACCAGGTTCACGAGCGGGGCGGGCCTGTCGCGCGGGTCCTCGCCCTGGCAGAACTTGTCGATCGAGATGGCCGCGTCGTGGCCGTGGGCGACCGCCCAGATGATGTTCTTGGGGCCGAAGGCCGCGTCCCCGCCGAAGAACACGCGCGGGAGCGTCGACTGGAGCGTGGCCGGGTCGAGGACCGGCAGGCCCCACTTGTCGAACTCGATCCCGATGTCGCGCTCGATCCACGGAAAGGCGTTCTCCTGGCCGACCGCGACCAGCACCTCGTCGCACGCGTGGTGCTCGTCGGGCTCGCCCGTCGGAACGAGCGAGCGACGCCCGCGGTCGTCGTAGACCGCCTTCACCAGCTCGAATGTCATCCCGGTGAGGCGCCCGTCCTCGTGGGTGAACGCCTTGGGCACGCGGAAATTGAGGATGGGGATGCCCTCGTGGGCGGCGTCCTCCTTCTCCCAGGGGCTCGCCTTCATCTCGTCGTAGCCGGAGCGCACGATCACCTTCACGTCCTCGCCGCCGAGGCGCCGGGCGGACCGGCAGCAGTCCATGGCCGTGTTGCCCCCGCCGAGGACGATGACCCGCCGGCCCACCTTCGTCACGTGCCCGAAGGAGACCGAGGCGAGCCACTCGATGCCCACGTGGATGTGCTTGGCCGCCTCCTCGCGCCCCGGGACGTCGAGGTCGCGCCCGCGCGGGGCGCCCGAGCCCACGAACACGGCGTCGTAGCCGTGGCCGAGGAGCTCCCGCATCGACTCGACCCGGTGGTTGGGGCGGAAGTCGACGTCCATGTCGAGGACGTAGCCCACCTCCTCGTCGATCACGGCTTCGGGGAGCCGGAAGCGGGGAATCTGCGTGCGGATCATCCCGCCGGCCCTCGCGTCGGCCTCGAAGACCGTCACCGAGTAGCCGAGCGGCGCCAGGTCACGGGCAACCGTGAGCGAGGCGGGGCCGCCGCCGATGCAGGCGACGCGCTTGTCGTTCCTGCGCGCCGGCGCCCGCGGGAGGCGGTCGCGGATGTCTTCCTTGTAGTCCGCCGCGACGCGCTTCAGCCGGCAGATGGCCACGGGCTCGGGCTTCTCGCCCTGGTTCTCCTCGACGCGGCTGCGCCGGCAGGCAGGCTCGCACGGCCGGTCGCAGGTCCGCCCGAGGATGCCGGGGAAGACGTTCGACTTCCAGTTGACGAGGTAGGCGTCCGAATAGCGCCCCTGCGCGATGAGGCGGATGTACTCGGGGACGGGGGTGTGGGCCGGGCAGGCCCATTGGCAGTCGACGACCTTGTGGAAGTAATCCGGGTTGCCGATGTCGGTCGGTTTCAAGCAGCGCCTCTCTTGTGCAGCGCGGGCGGTCGCAGGGTGCGCGCGGTGCGAGGAGTATACCGGTGAGAGGCGGGCGCGCCACATCCTTCCGCGGACGGGGCGCCGCCGCGGTGGTCAGAATTCGGTCCAGTCGTCTCCGCCCGGGCCGCGCGAGGGCTCGACGGCCTTCGTCGCCGGCGAGCCGCCCTGGCGGGCAAGCGCCCGTCCGGGCGCAAGCGCGGAGGAATCGTGGAGCAGCGGGGCCCCGCCCCCGGGCGCCGGCTCGCCGCGCGAGATGCGGAAGGTGCCGACCGCGTCGATGAGCAGCGCCGCCTGCCGCTTCATGGACTCCGCCGCCGCGCTCGACTGCTGGACCATGCTGGCGTTCTGCTGGACGACCTTGTCCATCTCGGTCACCGTGCGGTTCACCTGCTGCACGCCGCGGCTCTGCTCCGCCGAGGCCTCGGCGATCGAGCGCATGAGGCCGCTCACGCGCTGCACGTCGACCACGAGGGCCTGGATCGTGTCGCCCGCCTGCTCCACGACGTGGGTGCCGGCGTCGACCTTCTCGACCGAGGCAGCGATGAGCTGCTTGATCTCCTTGGCGGCGTCGGCGCTGCGCTGCGCGAGCGAGCGCACCTCGGAGGCGACCACCGCGAAGCCGCGCCCCTGCTCGCCGGCGCGCGCCGCCTCGACCGCGGCGTTGAGGGCGAGGATGTTGGTCTGGAAGGCGATGGCGTCGATGACGCCGATGATGTCCCCGATGCGGCGGGCGCTGTCGCTGATCTCGGACATCGTGAGCACGACCTTCACCACCTCCGCGCCGCCCTGCTCCGCCCTCTGCGACGCCGTCCGCGCGAGCGCGTCGGCCTCGCGGGCGGTGTCGGCGTTCTGCTTCACGGTGCTGGAGAGCTCCTCCATGCTGGCGGCCGTCTCCTCGAGGCTGGAGGCCTGCTCCTCCGTCCGCTGCGACATCTCGGTGGTGCCGACCGCGACCTGGCGCGCGGCCGTGACGACGGCCTCGGCCGAGCTGCGCACCCTTCCCACCACGTCGGCGAGGCTCGAGTTCATGGCCGCGAGCGAGCGCAGCAGCTGGCCCGTCTCGTCCCTGGCTTCCGAGCGGATCTCGGCGGTGAGGTCCCCCTTGGCGATCCGGTCGGCATGGCCCACGGCCGCCTCGATGGGCAGGAGCACGGAGCGGCGGACGAAGTACCACACGGCGAACACGACCAGCACGATCACGAGCACGGTGATCGCGATCGCGACCCGGAACGCGTTCTCCGCCCCCTTCACCGCCAGGGCGACCGCGTCGGCCCCCAGGTCGCGCGCCGTCTTCGCGGCTTCCTGGAGGGTCTGCGTCGGCGCCCGGTCGACCCCGGCGATGGCCTTGTCGCCGGCCCGCGCGTCGGCGCCGGCGGCCTTGAAGGCCTCGAGGGCGCGGCGGTAGCCCTCGCCGGCGGCCTTGTGCTCCGCGAGGAACTTCTCGAGCTTCTCGCGGACCTCCCGGTGCGGCGTGGCGGTGCGGGCTAGGCGCGCTTCCTCGGCGGTGGCCTTCTCCGCCGCCTCGAAGCCCGCCCAGTACTTCTCGAACGCCGCGGCGTCGTACCCGCGAAGGAGGGTGTTCTTGAATTCCTGGACCTGGACCTTGAAGTTCACCGTCGCCTGGAGGATCGACAGCTGCGAGTCGAAGTCCTCTCGCGCGATGCGGTCCAGGGTCTGCGTGGACTCGTAGACCTTGAACAGGGAAATGATCGAGATCGCCATCGCGACGGCCAGGAAGCCGACGACGACGAGCAGGAAACGGAACTGCAGACCGCTGGTTCTCATGGCTGGATGTCCTGGGAGGCGCCGCGCGGGTCGCCATTGCGGCGGGCACGGGGCAGCATGCGGCCGGCGCCTGCCCGCCCGCAAGTCCCCCTGCCCTTCACGCCGGCCGGCCGCGCCGGTGGACCCGGGCGCGTCGCCTTACCGGCGATAGCTCAGGTCCATCTCCACCACGCGCGCGCTGCCCGCGGCGTAGCGCCACTGGGAAAGGGCCCGGACCGTGGCACGGTCGAACACGCGCCGCGGATTGGCGTCGACGACCTCGACCCGGCTCACCTCGCCGCTCGCGTCGACGTTGAGGCGGACCTTGATCTTGCCCTCGTCGTAGCCCGCGCGCGCCGCCTCGCTCGGGAACTCCGGGGGGTCGCCCTTGACGGGCTTTTCGGTCGCCCCCGCCAGCAGCGGCAGGCACAGCGCGGCGGCGCTGAGGATCGCGGCGATGCTCTTCTGGATGCGGTTCATGGGATTCGTCCTTCGGGAATATGCGATGGCGCACATTCTATTGGCCGTCACCCCCGCCCGCACCTGTTTCCACATTTCGGTTGTAACCATCCCGGCGCCCGGGCCGCGGGGTCAGACGATTCCCGCCCTGCGCAACTCCTCCAGGCGACCGGCCGGGATGTCGAGGACCCCGCCCAGGATCTCGTCGGTGTGCTGCCCCAGGCAGGGCGGCGCGATGTCGCTGCGCGCCGGCGTGGCCGAGAAGCGAACCGGGTTCGCGACGACGCGCACCTCCCCCGCCAGCGGATGGGGAAGGGTCGCGACCATTCCGCGGTGGACGACCTGAGGATCCGCGAATACCTGCGCCAGGTCGTTGATCGGGCCGCAGGGCACCTGCGCGGCCTCCAGGGCGGCGAGCCACTGCGCCGCCGGGCGCGTGGCCAGGCGCTCCGCGATCGTCGCCACGAGCTCGTCCCGGTGGGCCACCCGCGCGGGGTTCGTCGCATAGCGGGGGTCCGCCGCCAGCGACGCGAGCCCGGCCACCTCGCAGAAGCGCGCGAACTGGCCGTCGTTCCCGACCGCCACGATGAGATGGCCGTCGGATGCCCGGAAGACCTGGTAGGGGACGATGGCCTGGTGGGCATTGCCCATCCGGCCGGGCACCCGCCCCGAGGCGAGGCAGGCGGCGCCGAGGTTGGCGAGCATCGCGACCTGCGCGTCGAGGAGCGCGAGGTCGATGTGCTGCCCCTCGCCCGTCCTCTCGCGATGGAAGAGCGCCGCCACGATGGCGCTCGCCGCGTACATGCCCGTGAAGAGGTCCGCGACGGCCACGCCCACCTTCTGCGGGCCGCCGCCGGGCAGGTCGTCGCGCTCGCCCGTGACGCTCATGAGGCCGCCCAGGCCCTGGATCATGAAGTCGTAGCCCGGCCGGTCGCGGTAGGGACCGTCCTGGCCGAACCCCGTGATGGAGCAGTAGACGAGGCCCCCGTGGCCCTCGCGCAGGCTCGCGTAGTCGAGCCCGTAGCGCGCAAGGTCGCCCACCTTGAAGTTCTCGACGACCACGTCGGAGACGGCCGCCAGCCGGCGCGCGATGTCCCGGCCCTCCGCGCGGGCGATGTCGAGCGTGACGGACTTCTTGCCGCGATTGGCGGCCATGAAGTAGGCGGCGTCGGCGGTATCGCGGCCCTCGCGGTCGCGGACGAACGGCGGGCCCCACTTGCGCGTGTCGTCCCCCTGGCCGGGCCTCTCGATCTTGATCACCTCGGCCCCCAGGTCGGCGAGGTTCTGCGTGGCCCAGGGGCCCGCCAGCACGCGGGTGAGGTCGAGTACGCGGATTCCGTCGAGGATTCGGGGCATGGGAGGTGTTCCGGGCTCGCCGGATGGCAATGGGTGCAGCGCCCGATTATAGGGGCCGCGCTCGCGGGGGGCCGGGATGCCCGCGGTCGAGGCCGCCGCGCGCGCATATCCCGTAGAATGGCGTCGATGCCGTCGCGGGCGCCGAAGGCGGCACGATGTCGGCCAACAAGAGAAAAGCCCCGAATTCATGCATTCAAAGGTTGCCGTCAAGGACCTCAAGATCGGCATGTTCGTCGCCGACCTCGACCGCCCTTGGATCGACACGCCGTTCGTCCTGCAGGGCTTCCTGATCCAGGACCGCCAGCAGATCGCGGAGCTGCAGGGCATCTGCCAGTGGGTCGTGATCGACCGGGCCCGCTCCACGGGCCAGGAGTTCCGCAAGCCCGAAGGTCTGCCGGGCCCCGCGGCCGCCAAGCCGCCGCCGCGAGCGACGAGCTCGGTGTCCATCCAGATCGACGACGACGTGGGCAAGGCCGCGAACCAGGCGAAGGTGAGGCCGCAGGAGCCGGAGCCGCCGCAGGCCCAGGAGAAGCGCCGGCTCGGCGGGCTGATGGACTCGCTGCGCGGGCTCTTCAAGCGCCCGGAGAAGGGCCTGCCCGCCAATCCCGCGGAGCTGTCGGCCGAGCCGCAGCGCGCGTCCCTGCTTCCCGCCAGCGTCGCCGTCACCATCTACCCCGACGTGGCCACGGTCGAGCAGGAGCTCGCCCCGGCGCAGAAGGCCTACGACCGCACCTCCGAGGTGCTGCGCAAGCTCGCCTCCGACGTCTGGGCCGGCCACCCGGTGGAGATCGCGCGCGTCGAGGAAGTGGTCGACGAGATGGTCGAGAGCATGGTCAGGAACCCGGACGCGCTGATGTGGGTCGCGCGGCTGCGCGAGCAGGACATCACGACCTACGGGCACGGGCTGCAGGTGGGCGTCTACCTCGTGGCCTTCGGCCGCCACCTCGGCTTCCCGCGGGCGGAGCTCTCGCAGCTGGGCACCGTCGGCCTCCTGCTCGACATCGGCAAGATCAAGCTGCCGCGCGCGGTCCTCGAGAAGCAGGGGCGCCTCACCCCCGAGGAGTTCGAGACGGCGAAGAGCCACGTCGCCCTGGGCCTCGAGATCCTCGCCGCCACCCCCAACTGGTCCGTGGAGATCCTCGAAGGCATCGCGCAGCACCACGAGCGCATGAATGGCGGCGGCTACCCGCGCGGGCTCAAGGCCGAGCAGATCGGCATCTACGGCCGCATGGCGGGCATCGCCGACTGCTTCGCCGCGCTCACCAAGGCGCGCCCCTATGCCGAGGCCGTCTCCTCCTACGAGGCCCTGCGCAGCATCACCGGCTGGGGCGGCGAGTACTTCCACGCGCCGCTCACCGAGCAGTTCGTGCAGGCGATCGGCGTCTTCCCCGTGGGCTCCCTCGTCGAGCTCTCCACGGGGGAGGTCGCGGTCGTCGTGTCGCACAACAAGGTGCGGCGCCTGAAGCCCCGGGTGCTGCTCCTCACGGGCCCGGACAAGACCCCCGCCGCCTATCCCACGATGGTGGACCTGCTCTACGACCCGCTGCTGGGCGGCGAGGAGCCGGCCTACATCAAGCGCAGCCTGCCCACCGGGGCCTACGGCCTCAACCCGCGCGAGAACTATCTCTCGTGAGCGCGCCCCTGCCGCCCACCGACCACGGCATCCACCCGGCCCACTCCGGCGACACGGCGCGCGACGACCTGCTGCGGTTCCTCGATCGCGAGACGGCGGTCGCGCAGGCGACGAAGGGGCGGCTCGCCGTGCTGCTCGTGGAACTGCGGCGCGTCGACCGGCTCCAGGCGCTGCTGCGCGGGCCGCCCGCGAACGTGACGATCTCGCTCGTGCTCGAGCGCTTGCGCCCCGCCCTGCGCGCCGACGACCGCATGGCGGCGCTCAACGAGGAGCAGGTCTGCATCGTCCTGCCGCGCATCGCCCATCCCACCCAGGCGGTGCTGGCCGCCGTGAAGTGCCTGCGGGCCCTGGACCGGCCGATCGCCCACGAGGGCGGCACGGCGGTGCTGCGCCCGTGCGTGGGCATCGCCACCGTGCCGGAGCACCCGGGGGACCCCGCGGCGCTGCTCATGGCCGCCGACGTGGCCCGCCGCATCGCCGGCACCCGCGAGGAGGGCTACCACGTCTTCCAGAGCGAGGACAGCGTCGAGGCCGAGGTCTACCACGGCCTCGACATCGACCTGCAGCGCGCCCTGCGCGCCAACGAGCTCGAGGTGCACTTCCAGCCCCAGGTGAGCCTCGCCGACGGGCGGCCCGTGGCCGCCGAGGCGCTGCTGCGCTGGCGGCACCCGACCTCCGGCCACATCGCACCCGGCACGATCGTGGGCATCGCGGAGAACACCGGCATCATCGGGGCGCTCACGTTCTGGGTGCTGAACGCGGTGCTTCGCACCGCCTCCCACCTCGCGCGCGACGGCATCGTGCCGCGCCTCAGCGTCAACCTCTCCGCGCGCGCCCTCGTGGACAACGAGCTGCCCGACATCGTCGAGCAGGCCCTGGGCACCTGGAGCATCCCGCCGGAGCGCATCACGCTCGAGATCACCGAGAGCTCGATGATCGGCGACGCGGAGCGCACCATGGCCATGCTCACCCGACTCAAGAGCACGGGAGTGCAGCTGTCGATCGACGACTTCGGCACCGGCTACTCGTCCCTCGCCTACCTGAAGCGCTTCCCCGTCGACGAGCTGAAGATCGACAAGCTCTTCGTGAGCGGCCTCCTCTCCGACCGCGGCGACCACCAGATCGTGCGCTCCGTGATCGACCTGTCGCACAACTTCGACCTGCGCGCGGTGGCCGAGGGAGTGGAGGACGAGGCCACGCGCGCGGAGCTCGCCCGCATGGGTTGCGACCTCGCGCAGGGCTACCACTTCAGCCGCCCCCTGCCGGACCGGGACTTCCGCGCCTGGTGGACCTCCCGGGAGAAGGGGCGGTGAAGCGGGGGTTCTACACCATCATGGCGGCGCAGTTCTTCTCCTCGCTCGCCGACAACGCGCTCCTCATCGCCTCGATCGCGCTCCTCCTGCAGCTCGAGGGCCCGGCCTGGCTCACGCCGCTGCTCAAGTTCTTCTTCACCGTCTCCTACGTGCTCCTCGCGGCATTCGTCGGCTCCTTCGCCGACTCCATGCCCAAGGGCAACGTCATGTTCGTGACCAACCTGATCAAGATCCTCGGCTGCGCGATGCTCTTCTTCCACGACCTCGTCAGCGTGCCCGGGGTCTCGCCGTACTGGATGGTCCTCGCCTCCTACGCCGTCGTCGGCCTCGGGGCGGCCGCCTACTCGCCCGCCAAGTACGGCATCCTCACGGAGCTGCTGCCGCCGGAGCAGCTCGTCGTCGCCAACGGGTGGATCGAGGGGCTCACCGTCCTGTCGATCGTCCTCGGCACGGTGCTGGGCGGCATCCTCATCGGGCCGAAGGTCTCCGCGGCGCTCCTTTCGATCGACGTTCCCTATGTCGACACCGGCATCGACACCCCCGCCGAGGCCGCCATCACGGTGATCGCGGTGGTCTACCTCGTGGCCGCGCTCGTGAACCTCGCCATTCCCGACACCGGCGCCCGCTACCCGCACCAGGAGCGCAACCCGGCGAGGCTCGTCGTCGACTTCGCCCACTGCTTCACGACGCTCTGGAAGGACAAGCTGGGCCAGATCTCGCTCGCGGTGACCACGCTCTTCTGGGGCGCGGGCGCAACCCTGCAGTTCATCGTCCTCAAGTGGGCGGAGCAGCACCTCAAGCTCCCCCTCTCCCAGGGAGCCATGCTGCAGGGGGTGTCGGCCGTGGGCATCGCCCTCGGCGCGGTGCTCGCCGCCCGGATCATCCCGCTCAAGCGCGCCGTGGCCGTCCTTCCCGTGGGCATCGCGATGGGGTTCTTCGTGATGACGCTCATCGGCGTCACCTGGATGCCGCTCGTCTACGCGCTCCTCATCCTCGTGGGCGCCATGGCCGGGTTCTTCGTGGTGCCGATGAACGCGCTCCTGCAGCACCGCGGCCACGTCCTCCTGTCGGCCGGCCACTCCATCGCCGTGCAGAACTTCAACGAGAACGTGAGCATCCTCGTGATGCTCGCGCTCTATGCGGTCATGATCAAGCTGGAGCTGCACATCAACGCGATCATCGTGATGTTCGGCGCGTTCGTCTCGATCGCCATGTTCCTCGTCATGCGATGGAACGCCGCCAACCACCGCGCCGACCCCCACCTCGACCGCCTCATCGGCGAGGCCAAGCACTGACGTCGTTTCTGGTTGGGCCTGCAGGGAGGTGGGGGCGAATGTCGATCGCCAGCCTGGGCTCGCCAGCGTGACCGCGGGATGGGTGCCCGGAAATTCGAGGCCAGGCAACACACGCCAGGCCTCGAATTTC
>JBBIJT010000126.1:0-9529 GCA_037445795.1 Betaproteobacteria bacterium
ACGACACCAAGTACGCGCTCGGCAGCGTGCTGAACCACGTGCTGCTGCACCAGACCGTCATCGGCCAGGAGGCCATCGCGCAGCTCGAGATGGCCAACGACTACCCGGACGTCATCGTGGGCTGCACGGGAGGCGGCTCCAACTTCGCCGGCATCGCGTTTCCCTTCATCGGGGCCCAGCTTCGCGGCGGCAAGAAGGTGCGCATCGTCGCCGTCGAGCCGGCGGCCTGCCCCAGCCTCACGCGCGGGCGCTACGCCTACGACTTCGGCGACACCGCCCACCTCACGCCGCTCACCAAGATGCACACGCTGGGCTCCACCTTCACGCCGCCGGGCTTCCACGCGGGAGGGCTTCGCTACCACGGCATGGCGCCGCTGGTGTCGCACCTGCAGGAGCTGGGGCTCATCACCTCCACCGCCTACCACCAGACAGCCTGCTTCGAGGCCGGCGTGCTGTTCGCCCGCGCCGAGGGCATCGTGCCGGCCCCCGAGGCCAACCACGCCGTGAAGGGCGCCATCGTCGAGGCGCTCAAGTGCAAGGAGGAGGGCACCCCGCGCGCCATCCTCTTCAACCTGTGCGGCCACGGCCACTTCGACATGCAGGCCTACATCGACTACTTCGGCGGAAAGCTGAAGGACATCGACTACGACGAGAAGGAGCTGGCGATGGCGCTGGCGGGCCTGCCGTCGGTGGCGGAACCGGCCTGACGGACAGTCATCCTTGCCGCGGGAGCCCCTCTACCTCGCGATAGACCAGGGCACCCACGCGAGCCGCGCCGTCGTGATCGACGGGCGCGGCGGCGTGGTGGCGAGCGGGGCGCAGGACATCGGCCTCGCCCGGCCACGCCCGGACTGGGTGGAGCAGGACGGCGAGGAGATGGCCGGCTCCATCTTCGCCGCCGTCTCGCAGGCCTTCGCCGCCCTTGGCGAGCGCCGCCGCGACGTGGTGGCCGCAGGCCTCGCCAGCCAGCGCGCGAGCTGCGCCTGCTGGGACCGCAGGACGGGGCGCACCCTTTCCCCGGTCTTCAGCTGGCAGGACCGCCGCGCCCACGAGTGGCTGCGGCAGTTCGAGGCGCGCGGGGAGGACGTGAAGCGACGCACGGGCCTCTTCCTCTCGGCGCACTACGGCGCGAGCAAGCTGCGGTGGGCGCTCGACAACCTTCCCGCCGTGCGCGATGCCATGGGAGCGGGGACCCTGTGCTGGGGGCCGCAGGCAAGCTTTCTCACCTGCCGCCTGACCGACGAGCGCTCGCTCTTCGCCGATCCGCAATGCGCCGCCCGGACGCAGCTCTGGAACATCTCGACCCGGGATTGGGATCCGGCGCTTCTCGAGCTCTTCGGCGTGCCGGCCGGATTCCTTCCCGCGAGCGTGCCCACCATCCACTCCTTCGGCACCATGCGCGTGGGGGACGTGGCGTTCCCGCTCGTGGCCGTCGACGGGGACCAGTCGGCGGCCGTCTTCGCCTTCGGCTGGCCCGAGGAGGACTCGGCCTACGTGAACATCGGGACGAGCGCCTTCGTGCAGCGGGCGGTGACGCGCGACCCCGGGTACCTGCCGCGAAGCCTCACGGGCATCGTGCTCGACGACGGCAAGCGCACCGTCTGGACGGTCGAAGGCAACGTCAACGGCGCCGGTGCCGCCATCGAGTGGATGAGGGAGGCGCTGGGCATCGACGACCCCGTGTCGGCGTTGCCCGGGTGGCTGGCCGCGCCCGGCGAGCCACCGCTCTTCCTCAACGGCGTGGCGGGGCTGGGTGGGCCCTTCTGGAAGGCGGACTTCCCGTCGCGATTCGTGGGGGAGGGCGACACCGGCCGCAAGGCCGTGGCCGTGGTGGAAAGCATGGCTTTCCTCCTGCAGGCGAATTTCGACGAGATCGGGAAGTACGTCGCGGCCCCGGAGAGGATCCGGGTGAGCGGCGGCGTGTCGCGCCTGGACGGACTTTGCCAGGCGCTCGCCGACGTGAGCGGGCTCGTCGTTCGCCGGCGTGAAGATCCCGAGGCCACGGCCCGTGGCATCGGCTACCTGGTGGCGGGATTGCCCGGGCGATGGAACGAGGGCGTGGCGGAGAACGTCTTCAACCCGCGGCCCGGCGCCGCGGTCCGGAGCCGCTACGCGCGCTGGCGGGCGCTGATGGCGGATGCCACGGAAGTGTGACGGCCGGGGGCCCGGTCAGGGAACCAGGAGGCGCGCGGTCTCGCGCTCGATGCGCCGGGTGCTGGCCGGGCTGAGCCAGGTGTGCGACGCGCCGGCCGCCAGGCCGATGAACACGCTGGCCGGATCCGCGCCGATCGTCTTCGCCGTCGCCTTGAGCTGCCTGGCCGTGGAGAAGACGAGCTGGCCCAGGAGAGCGGGGGCGGCTGCGGAGGAGATTACCAGGGCCTTCTTCGTGGCCGTCGCCTTGCGGAACTTCGGCGCGTGCGCCCCCCAGGGCCAGTAGGCGTACACCGCCAGTCGCTCCATGAAGCGCTTGAACAACGCGGTAACGGTGTAGAAGTTCGTGGGGGACGCGAGGATGAAGGCGTCGGCCCGTTCGATCTTCTCCACCAGCGCCCCCATTGCGTCCGATTGAACGCACTGGCCCGGCGCCTCGCCGGCGGTCTGCATGCACTTGCGGCAATTCCGGCAGAAGTCGATCGGATAGTCCCGAAGCTGGATCACCTCCACCTCGGCGCCTGACTTCCGCGCCGTCGCCACGGCCACTGACACGGCCTGGTCGATGATGCCGCCTTCCCGGTAGGACCCGGCAATTGCCAACAGGGTGGTCATGGGCGCCCTCTCGTTTCCGGCCAAGGCCGCGTTGCTCTTCAATGCTAGACATCTGCGACTCGATGAGCTTGACTCGGCGCAAAGGGGCCGGCCGCGGGCCAGCCCCGGCCTTCGGGAACCGGGAAACGCTCGAATTCCCGCCTGCGGGACGTCGCGACCCGGGCGAGTCAGGCCCCGAAGGTGAAGCGGGTGCCAGTGGAGCTGAGCAGCACGCGCCCCGGCATCTCCTGCCTCGCGACCTCGTAGAAGGCCGAGCCGGAGCAGTGCATCGGGATCACCCAGTCGGGGTTGATCTCCTTGAGCGCAGCCACCGTCTCGCGCACGTATTCGATCGGCAGCGGTGCCAGGTGGAAGCCGCCCAGGATCGCATGCACCTTGCTCACGCCCGAGACCTTGATGGCGCCGCGCACGGAATTGACGATGCCGCGGTGGCCGCACGAGGTCATCACCACGAGGCCCTTGCCCTTCACGAGGAAACAGGTGGCGTGCTCGTGCTGGAAGTCGTCGGGAACGATGGAGAGGGCGCGCTTAGCCTCCGGCAGCCCGTCCGGCGCGCAGCCCACGTCCCCGACGCGCCCCACCTTCATGCGCGAGGCCTGGGCCGGCTTCTCGAACGAGACCTGCGGAATGAAGCCCGTGGTGAAGCCGTGGTCGCCGAGGAGCGAAGGGCGGTCCGCGAAATGGACGCGAATGCCGGCGTCCTTGATCGCCTGGCGGTCGAGCGCGCCGAAATTGCTCGGGGTGGCGGCGGGACCCGTTTCGCGGCTGCAGAAGCACTCCTCGCCGCCTAGGAGGAACGGCAGGCCGGGCTTCAGCTTGCCGCGATTGGCCGCGAGAAAGCCCACGAGGCCGCCGAAGTGGTCGTAATGGCCGTGGGTGAGCAGCATGGCGTCGAGCTTCGAAGGATCGATGCCAAGCAGCCCCAGGTTGCCGTTGAGGGTCTCGGGGGTGAAGCCGAAGTCGATGAGGACCTGCCTCGTCTCGCTCCCGCGGGCGGTCGCGAGGTGCAGCGACAGGCCCCATTCGTTCATCAGCGTGCGCGGCGCGTCGCTCGACGGCGGGCGGGAGTATCGCGCCACGCCGACGTCCCCCACCTTGCCGCCGGGAACCAGGTTGTGGTGGTAGGAATCGGTGACGACGAGAACGGAGAGTCGATCGACCTCGGGCGGCGCTCCCTTGAGGGGCGGAGCGGATTCCTCCGGCGTGCTGGAGAACACGCTTCCGGCGAACCCGGCACCAGTGGCGCCCATGGCGGCGGCGAGCAGGCGCCGCCTCGAGATGCTGCCCAGGTACTGGTCCATGACTCCCCCTAGCGCTCAGCCGGCGGCGCCGGTCTTGTACGGGGGAGGCTACTCCTGCGGCCGGGGCGCCACAACGGCTCGCCCCGGGCGGGGCGGGGACTACGACTTCACGACGAAATCGATGACGATGGCGCCCGGGTCGCGCTGGCGGTACTCGATGGAAATGCCCGAGCCATAGCGCGCTTCGAGCTGCTTAAGGAGGGGGATGGGGTCGTGGTCGTTCACGAATCGCATGGTCTCGCCGGGGTTGAGCGAATCCAGGGCGCCGAAGATGGCGGCGTGGCGGAAGCGCTTGGCGATGCCGCGGGCGTCGAAGGGATAGATCTGGTCCGGGGAGTGGTGCAGGTGGCCGTGGGCGGGCTGGTTCAAGGGGAGGCTCCCGGATAGGGTGGGATGGGAGGGTCAGGCAGCGGTGCCGCGGTCGAGGTCGGCACGTTTCGACTTCACGGCCGCCCACTGCTCGGCGTCGGGCAGGGCATCCTTGCGCTCGGCGATCACGGGCCAGACCTTCGCGAGCTCGGCGTTCAGGGCGATGAACTCCTGTTGCGCCTTGGGCACATCGTCCTCGGCGAAAATGGCCTCCACGGGGCATTCGGGCACGCACAGGGTGCAGTCGATGCACTCGTCCGGGTCGATGGCGAGGAAATTGGGGCCCTCGCGGAAGGCGTCCGTGGGACAGACGTCCACGCAGTCCGTGTGCTTGCACTTGATGCAGGATTCGGTGACGACGTAGGTCAAGCGGGGCCTTTAAGCAGTATCTATAATGCAGCTTAAGATACCACTCCCGGCCTGGCCGGGCAACCGAACTGGTTCAAGGAAAACCCATGGCGGACACCATCAAGGCATGGCAGTGCATCGGGTGCGGGCGGCTCGAGGCGTCGGCGCAGTGCGTGGGGATCTGCCAGGACAAGCCCGTGGACCTGGTGAGCCTGGCGGACTACCGGGCGCTGGAGGCCCGGGTCGAGGCGCTGGAGGAGGTGGCGAGGCGGATCGCGCTCACGCGGCCGAGGGACGGGGAGTGGGAGAGGACCTGGGTGGCGCTGCAAGGGCGGGCGAAGGAAGCCCTGGGTATCCCGAAATCCGGATGAAAAAGGCCCGACCGTGGCCGTTCAGCGCCGCAGCCTGGCCAGCTCTTCCTTGACCTCCAGATGGCGTGCCGTGGCCGCCTTCATGGCTTCGAGATACGCCTCGAGCTGCTCGTTGCTTGCACGCAGCGACTCACGCGCCCTTGCGTCCTCCCTGTTCATGAACGTCAGGATCGCTTGCTCGCGAGCCCGCATGAGCGTACGCAGAGCCGCCTTCGCTTCATTGGCGCAGCGGGGCACGTCGAGGGTTTCAACTTCCTGCCGGATTCCCTGCAGCCTGGCGAGCGGACCCGGCAATGCGATTCGAGCGGTCGACCGGGCTACCTGTTCCGCATCGTCCCACCTTCGATGCAGATCGAAGAGCTTCGAGCTCGCGATCGTGAAGCTCTGCCCGCACTCGCGCTCGAGCTGCGCGATCCTCGCGAGCCGCACTTGCCGGCCGTCATAGAACTTCCAGCCGGCGATCACTGCCAGGACCGCGAGAACCGCCACAACGATTCGCATGCTATCCCTGCTCCCGAGGCGCTATGCCGGCCGTTACGAGGTCGACAACGGACTGCATGATCATATGCGACTCCTCCCCGTGCCCGGGTTACCCCGACGAGTCCTATAATCGATCCACACCGCCGGACATTTGACCGACACCCCCCGAAAGGATTGACATGGCCAGGACGAAGACTGCCAAGGCAACCGGATCATCCTCGGCAGGCGCCAAGGACCGGGTTCGCAAGCCGGCGAAGCGCCCTCATGATCTCCTGAAGGAGTTGCTTGCGGACGTGAATGCGAAACTCCACGTGATCGGCGACGTCATCGCGACCATGCCGACACACGGCGACCTGCACGACGATCACGTCAAGCTCGCCAAGGCCGTGAAAAAGCTCGCAAAGGAAACCCATGCCAAGGTGAAGGCCGCCAACGAAACGGCGAGGAACCCGGAGCCCTGATCGCTCCACTGGCGTTCAGGAGTTGCGGCATTCGCGGGAGAAGGTGTGTCCGATGGGAATCGTTCCACGCATTCCCAAGGCACCGGAAACGACAAGGGCCTAGCGAATCGCTAGGCCCTCGATTGAATTTGGCTCCCCGACCTGGGCTCGAACCAGGGACCTGCGGATTAACAGTCCGTCGCTCTACCGACTGAGCTATCGGGGATTTGGTGAGCCCGCAATTATAGGTTTACGGACGATTCCGGTCAATTCAATGGTGTGCCGGGAGGCGGGGGCGGCGGCGAAAGGGCCGTCGAATCACGGCCTTGCGCCAGCATTTCCTTGATCCGGGCGCGCGCCCTGAGAAACGGCGAATTGCGCCCGGCCTTGCCCAGATACCCATCGAGGTCTTCGTTTGCGGAAGCGAGCCGGCGGACGAGTGCCAGGAAGTGATCGGTCATTTCCGGGTCGAACTGCCGGCCGCGCAGCGCCGCGATCTGGCCAAGTGCTGCCTCCACGGAAACGGCCTTGGCGTACGGCCGACCGTGCGTCATGGCATCGAATACGTCGGCCAGTGCCACGATCCGCGCGCTCTTCGGGATCGCGGTCCCCCTGAGCCCCTTCGGATATCCACTGCCGTCCCACCATTCGTGATGGCATCGGGCGATTTCCTCGGCGATCCGAACCTGCGGAATCTCGCTCTTCGAAAGGATCTCCGCGCCGACGAGGGTGTGGGAGGCGATGAAGTGCTTCTCGGCCTCCTTGAGCGTCTTCTCGTCGAAGAGGATCTTCTCGGGGATGCCGATCTTCCCGATGTCGTGGAGGCGGGCGGCGACGTCGAGGGCGTTGCAGGCATCCCGGTCCCAGCCGATTTCATTGGCGAGGAGGGCGGAGAGACGGCCTACCCGGTATCCGTGCTCGCCGGAGATGTCTTCGCGGATGTCGGCGGCGACAGCCATGCGCTCGAGCATTTCTTGGCGGGAACGAACGAGCTCGCGCTGGAGCACCTTCAGGCTCAGCTCCGTTTCGACTCGCTTGAGTTCTGCTGTGTTAGACCAAATCCCCCGAAACGGCACTTCGAGAGAATCTGGCAGACTCGAAAGGTTGGCGATCGAGGAATCCAAGTGCGTTGTTCCGAGGTGAGTGATCAACCACCGTGTCGTCGATAGCGCCTTCTCACAGTCCCCGGATTCTTCGTACGCCTTCGCAAGGGCAGAAAGAGCATCTGGAAATATGACAGGATGGCCGACTTGGGCGCTTAATACCGTTTCCTCGAGAAGTTTTATTCCGCTTTTCGGTTGCCCATTCAATACTTCATATAGTCCGCATACAGTAGACACAAGAAGTTGCTGGCGCGGCGCAGGGAATCGGAGGACAAGGGTCTTCGCAAGTTCGATATGTTCTCGTGCTTCCATTAATTCGCCCTGAGCCAATAGAGCAAGAATGAAGTTGGTTTCAAGGACAATTCGGCCTGATGCCTCACTCGCGGTCTGTGGTTCCGAAGCATCGGACGCGAGCAGCCTCGCGCAAGCAATGGCGCCGGCATGATCCCCAAGTCGATGTCGGGCCAACACAATATTGTTTTGCGCCCTTCGCAAGCAGTCCGGATAAATCACCTCGAATTTTCGCGCCACGTTCAGGCATTGCGTCGCACACGCAAGTGCTTCACCGTACAAACCATAGGATACAAACAAGGCAGCGAGGTTATTCCAAGCGACACACTCCCCCTGCCGATCGCCCAACTTGGCGGCAATCTCGAGTGAGCTGTGGTACGACTGCAGCGCCAAGCCGGGATCGCCCGTTTCTGCATAGAGCACCCCAAGTGCTACATGACAGCGCCGAATATCCGCGACGTTATTACTGGCTTTAGCCAGTTCAATCGCGTGGCGTGCAATCTTGATAGCATCACGCGAATCTCCGTACTGCCAGAGGAATGCGCAGGCGCGAAACAGGCACTCAAGCCGCGACTTCGCATGAGCCGTGCCCCGCAGTCGAACTAGATCTTTTCCTAATTGCCGAAAGAAGCTCGCGGAAGTGTCGCCGGAAATCTTTTCAAGTTCTGTTGAGCGCGCTATAGCTCGGGACAGCAGGGACGATACCCCGGGACTTGATGCGGCAACTGATCGCTGAAGCGCGTTAGCAAATTCTCGGTTTATC
Organism: Betaproteobacteria bacterium; assembly: GCA_037445795.1. Classification (GTDB taxonomy): domain Bacteria; phylum Pseudomonadota; class Gammaproteobacteria; order Burkholderiales; family Usitatibacteraceae; genus FEB-7. Next base: position 8,233 of record JBBIJT010000126.1, read on the forward strand.
GGGTCGATGCTCAAGGCGCCCTCGGCGTTGTAAATTCCCGTGGAAAGCCTATCATTAGTTAATAAGCGATTCCACTGCCATCGAAGTCCACTTGACCTGCCTGGGTTTTTCGGACCAGTTCTAACTTGAGAGAATGGCTCCTGCTCTGCCGAGAGGAGTCCATGAAGAAAAGCCGCTTTACCGAAGAACAGATGGTCGCGATGCTGCGCGAGGCCGACCGGACGACGGTTGCCGATGTGTCGCGCAAGTACAAGGTCAGCGACCAGACGCTATACAGCTGGCGCAAGCGGTTCGGGCAGCTGCAGCCCGCGGACGTGAAGCGGCTGCGTGCCCTGGAAGCCGAGAACGCTAAGTTGAAGCGCATGCTCGCCGAGCGGGAAATGGCGATCGACACGTTGAAGGAAATCAACCGGCGAAAGTGGTGAGCCCGCAGGCGCGTCGTGAGCAGGTTGCGTTGGCCATGGAGCGTGGCCACTCGACCAGACGTGCGTGCGGGCTGATCGGTGTTGCCCGGTCGATGATCGGCTACGAGTCGGTCCGGACGGAGAGAGACGCGCCGGCGGTTTCTGCGATGCGGCGGCTCTCCGCCCAATATCCCCGGTACGGTTATCGGCGAATCCGCATCTTCTTGGGACGCGAGGGCCATGCGATGAGCCCGGAACGCGCCCATCGCCTCTGGAAATCGGCGGGGCTGCAGTTGCCGAAACGGCGGCCTCGGCGCCGCATTGCCACCAGTCGCCCGCGTCCGTTGCCACCTCAGGCTCCGAACCACGTTTGGGCCTACGACTTCATCTTCGATGCCAGCGCCAACGGCCAGCAGATCAAGTGCCTGACGGTGGTCGATGAGTTCACCCGAGAGTGCCTGGCGATCGACGTGGCCGGGAGCATCCGGTCGAGCCGGGTAATCGAGGTGCTCTCGCGCTTGGTGAGTCTGCACGGGGCGCCGGCCGCATTGAGATCCGATAACGGGCCGGAATTCGTCAGCAAGGCGATCCTGGAATGGCTGGTGCGCTCCGGGATTCACACGGCCCACATCGATCCCGGAAAGCCGTGGCAGAACGGCACCGACGAGAGCTTCAACGGCAAGTTCCGCGACGAATGCCTGAGCGTCGAGTGGTTCCGCAGTCGAGAGGAAGCCCGCGTCGTTATCGAGCAGTGGCGTCGTCACTACAACCACGTCCGTCCGCATTCGAGCCTCGAGTACCAAACACCTGTCGAATTCAAGCTGCGCTACGATTCACTCACCGCGGGGGCCATTTCCAAGTTATGAATGGCCCGAAGATCCCCAGGCAGGTCA
>JBBIJT010000127.1:0-9523 GCA_037445795.1 Betaproteobacteria bacterium
GTAGGCCTCGAACGCGCGCTCCAGCGGCACGGTCTCGATCATCGGCCGGATGTCGGCCAGCACGCTGAAGTCGAGCGTCCTTTCGCTTTCGAAGGGCGAGCCCGTGATGGCGCCCTGCACGATTCGCTCCCCGGACACGAGCGGGCCGGGCTGCACCTCGAGGGGACCCTTGCCCACGCCGACCACGACGAGCCTGCCCTGCGGCGCGAGTGCCGGCATGAGCGCCGAGGCCGCCGCGCTGTCCGTGATGGTGGTGAGGATCACGTGCGCGCCGCCCATCGCCTGCAGCCGCGCCACGGCATCCTCGACGCGCGCGTCGACGTAGACATGGGCGCCGAGCCTGCGCGCATCGTCCTCGATATCCGCGCCGCGGCCCACCGCGACGACCCTGAAGCCCATGCGGCGCGCGTACTGCACGGCGAGGTGGCCCAGGCCGCCGATGCCTTGGATGGCGACGAGGTCACCGGCCTGCGCGCCCGATTTCTTCAAGGCATTGAACGTGGAGAGTCCCGCGCACAGGAGCGGAGCGGCCTCCTCGGAGGAGAGCTCCTCCGGTATCGAGACGAGGCCCGTGCCACGGGCGAGCATCACATCGGCATAGCCGCCGTCGCGCGAGCTGCCCGTGATCGGCTGGTTGCGGCACAGGTTGAACTCGCCGCGGCGGCATTGCAGGCACTCGTTGCAGTGCCCGCCCTTGCGGCCGACGCCGACGCGCTGGCCGACCTTCCAGGAGGACGCGCAGCCGGGCCCGATCGCGGCGATCCTTCCTACCACTTCGTGGCCCGGTACCCGCGGCAGCCTAACCCCCGGGTCGAGCCCCTCGATGGCGCCGGCGTCGGCGCCGCAGATGCCGCAGGCCTCCACCTCGAGCAGCACCTCGCCGGGTTCCGGCTGCGGCGTGGCGCGCTCGACGAGCTCCACCACGCCCGGGCGGGTCACCTGCATCGCCCTGTAGGTCTTCCTCATCTCCATCGCTCCGATAATGTCGTGTGCCGTTGACCTGAGTCAACGCCATTGCAGGCGCCAGGCAGAGCCTGAATGCACAACCCCGGAACGACAGTGAGGTGTGAAATGAAACGCCACGTGACGTCGCTGCTCGCCTGCTTCCTCGCCGCGTTCGCCATCCAGCCTGCACTGGCCGACCACCACGGAAAACTGGTGGGATTGTGGACGCTGGTCGCCTACGAGATGGAGGTGCAGTCCTCGGGCGCGCGCGAAACACCCTTCGGTGCCAATCCCGCGGGGTACATCCTGTTCGCCGCCGACTACCGCATGATGGTCGTGCTCACCGGAGAGGGCCGCAAGCCGGCGGCCACCGATCAGGATCGCGCGGATCTCTTCAAGAGCCCGGTGGCCTACGCGGGCACCTACCGCGTCGAGGGCGACAAGTGGATCACCAAGGTGGAGGTGGCGCACAACCCGGCATGGGTGGGAAGCGAGCCGGCGCGCACCTTCAAGCTCGACGGCAACCGCCTCACCGAGATGACGGCCGTCATGAAGCGCCCGGACAAGGGCGAGGTCCGTTTCGTCCTGACCTGGGAAAAGGCGAAGTAGCCGCCTTCCGCACCTTCAGCGCATGTGCCATGCGCGGCCCGGGCGGGCCATCGGGCCGCTTGCCGACGTAACGCCGCGCCTGCCGACGGGACTCAATTCAGGTCGGGATCCACCAGGTAGGCGGTGCCGCCCCAGTTGGCCTGCACCGCGAAGCCCTTCTCCGTGGACTGCCAGGTGCGGATCATCGGGTTGAAGGACTGCTGGACGCCGCTCGCGCCCAGCGTCGCGGAGGCGCTCACGTCGCCGCCCGCCTTGCCCGCGACCATGAACTGGTCGAGCGCAACCTGCGAGGTGAAGGCGAAAATCTGGCTCAACTGCTGGTAGCCCACGCCGGGCCCGGTGCCCGCGCGCACGGCGCGCATGTAGGTGCGCTTGCCGGTCTTTTCCACGAGCACCCCCTTGCCGCGCTGTCCGACGAGGAGCACCGCGTTCACCGCGCTCACGTCGAAGACGGCGTAACCAGCCGCGGATTCCACTTCGGCTCTTGTCGAGGGGTCGGATGCGAAGAGCTTGTCGAGCGCCGCCTGCGCGTGGCGGTCGATCGCGGCGCGCTGGGCGGCGACGTCCCCGCCGCCATCGCCCGAGGGCACCGATTGGCACGCCGCGAGGGCGGTGGTGAGCAGCAGGGCGGGAATGCGGAGATTCATGGTGGTCCTTTCTCCTGGAATGGGTCCTGGCGATCGAAGGAGCCTGCACCGGGACTCTCAAACGCGACTGCGCAGCGCATCGACGACCGGCGCCACGAGGCAGAGCGACGGACGCCGCCTGTGTCTTGGTTGGTCCTGCCTTTCAATGCTTGTCCGCCATCTCTTCGAAGAACATCTCCATGGACGGTTTGCGCCCGAGGAAACCGCGCACGAGGTCAATCTCCTCCTCCTGCCCGCCCTGGGACAGCACGCTTCTGCGAAAACGCTCGCCGACGCTGGCGCCGAGCATGTTGGGCCTGAAGGGAGTCAGCATCTCGAGGGCGAGCGATGCCGACCACAGGTAACCGTAGTAGCCCGCGGCCATTCCGCTCGCGATCTGGCCGAAGGAGGCCGGGAACATGGTGCCCTCCACATATCCGAGCGGCGTGGCGGCCTCAAGGCTCTTCCATAGATCGAGGGGCGGTTGCGGTTTCGTCGAGAGCGCCATGTCATACACGGATCTGAGCCACTCGCCTGCATAGCCCATACCCCTCCCGTAGCGATTCGCAGCTTGAAGCCGCGCCACGTCGTCATTCGTGAGGTGCGGGCACTCGGGACAGACCTGCTTGAAGAGCTCGAGCGGCTCCTCGCGCCGCGCCCATTCTTCAAACATCCCCGAGGGCGCCTCCACGAAGTCGATCTTGACGTTCAAGCCTGCCTGCGGGTTGTAGTCGACATCGGCGAGTGCGCAGTGGAGCACGTGGCCGAACTCGTGCATGAATACGACGAGCTGACTGTGACTCAAGCCTTCGCGACTCAGGCTGAAGACCAGGGCGCAAAGCGCCGTCCGCTTCGCGATCCGGCTTGCGCCGCGGATCTGGAACGCGACACCACCGCCATGCTTGCCCTCTCGCGGGAAGAGGTCGAGATAGATGCCGGCGATGAAGCGACCGCTTCCCGCGTCCATCACGTCGAAATAGCGTACGTCTGGATGCCACGTCGGCACCTTCGCTTCTCGGAATCCCACGCCATATAGCTTTCTGGCAACGAGTAGCGCGAAGTCGACCGCCTTGTCCGTCACGAAGTACCTGCGCAGCTTTTCCTGGTCGATCGAGAAGCGCTCGCGGCGTATCTGTTCCTGGTAGTAGTCAACGTCCCAGTGCTCGAGTTTGATTTCGCCGAGCGGCTTTCCCTTGTCCTTCGCTTTCGCCTCGCGCAGCTCCCCGATCTCCCTATTCTCGAGGTCGGTGACGGCCTCCTTCACGTCTGCAAGGAATTTCAAGACCGTCTCCGGATCGCCGGCCATCTTGCGACGCAAGGAGTAACTCGCGAACGAGGGCAATCCGTGGAGTCCCGCCAGTTCCTGCCGCAACTTGGAAATGTCGTACAGGATGTCGATGTTGGCCTTGCCGCCCCTGTTCTGCCTGGCGATGTAGTAGCGCTGCCGCGCGGCTTCGTTCTTCGCGTTCCTCAAGAACGACCCATACGACGGGGGCTTCGGCGCGAGGACGTAGTTGCCATCCTGATCGCGGTTCGATGCATGGGCCTGCAGATACGGTTCCGGCAGACCCTCCATCTCCTCGGGCTTGAAGACTACGCGGGTCGGGTCGTCGCGGATATTGCGTTCGAACGCCTGTTCCAGTGCCGCAATCCTTTCGAGGATTTCCTTCGCCCGGTCGCGGCTGCGCGGCGGCAGCGTGACGCCGCTGTCTTCGAAGCCCGAAATAAGGTCCTTCCGGAGCTTTGCCTGGTGTTTGTTTGAGGGATGAGCCGCATTCACGCGCCTGAACAGCTTTTCGTTCTGGAAGAGCTCCGTGTTCAGCGCCGCCAATTCCTGCAGGCAAACGTTCCCGGCGTCGCGGACCGATTTGTCGGGGTGGACATTGACCAGCAGGTTGACCGGGCCCATGACGTCCTCTATCCCGATTGCGAGCCGGTTCCATTCGTCAAAGACTGCGCTCGGGCCACCACGCTTCTCCATCGTCGTGATCGCTTTCCTCTCTCTAGCGAGTCCCGTTTCGCACGCGCGCGCAAGCCCGGCTTCGTCATAGTCCGGCACGAGGTGGCGCGTAGGGATGCCGGCCGCCGTGACGGGCAACGCCAGTAGAGCAGCCGCAGCAATGGAGAATCGCATGAGGACTCCTTGAATGCCAGGCGCGACTGGCAGCGCTTGGGCGCCCGCGCCACCGCGGCTCCGCATGACGGAGCCAGATTAGCTCACCCTATGGGAATCCACCTAAACCTTCCAACACGATGCGGCCGCGGCGAGCCTCCTGCGTCGGGCGATTGGGGCACGAGGTCAGTCGCCATGTGGTTGGGTGACCGACCGTTTGCATTGGGTCGATGGCGGACAGTGGGCCCACCCGGGTAAAGTGCCATTGCGGGGCGCTGCATCCATCCCCGGCCCGTATGCCCACCGAACTTTCTCGCCCGCCCCTCCCACTCCCATGACACACATCGCCATTCTCGGAACCGGATTGCTCGGAGCCGCATTCGCCGAGGCCGCGGCAGCCCGCGGCGATATCGTCACCGCATGGAATCGCACCACCCACAAGGCCCAGGGCCTCGCCCGATTCGGGGTGAAGGCCGCCATGAGCCCCGCCGAGGCGGTCCGCGGCGCATCGCGAGTGCACCTCGTGCTGCGCGACGATGCGGTGGTGGAGGAAGTCATCGCGGCCGCGCGGCCGGGCCTTGCCTCCGGCGCCTTGTTGCTGGACCACACTACGACCCGGCCCGACCTCACCGCCGAGCGCGCGCGACGCCTGAACTCCGAAGGCTTGCACTACCTGCACTGCCCCGTCTTCATGGGTCCGGCGGCCGCACGGCAGGCGCAGGGCTCGATGATGGTGGCCGGCCCGAAGGACCTCTTCGATCGCGTCCAGGGCGAGCTCGCCCCGATGACCGGTCGCCTGGAGTACCTGGGCGAGCGCCCCGACCTCGCCGCCGTGCACAAGCTCTTCGGCAACGCGATGATCATCGGCATGGTGGGCATCATGGCCGACGTCCTCGCCCTGGCCGAGGCGAGCGGCGTGGCGCGAGAGGACGCCATCGCGCGCCTGAAGCTGCTCGACGCCAACGCGATGGTGGCCAGGCGCGGCCCGGCCATGGCCCAGCGCGACTTCACCGCGAGCTTCGAGCTCGCCATGGCGCGCAAGGACATCGGGCTGATGCTCGAGACCATCGACAAAGGACCCATGGCGGCGCTGCCGGCCATCGCGGCCCGGATGGACGAGCTCATCGCGGCCGGGCACGGCGACAAGGACACCTGCGCGCTGGCCCTCTAGCGGGTCAGTGCGCCTTTTCCCAGTTCTCCCCCACGCCCGCCTCGACCACGAGCGGCACGGCGAGCGAGGCCACGCCCGTCATGAGCTTCTCCACCTGCGGCTTCACGAGCTCGATCTCGGCTTCCGGCACCTCCAGCACGAGCTCGTCGTGCACCTGCATGACGAGCCGGGTGGCGAGCTTCCCGGATTCCAGCCAGTCCTGCACGGCGATCATCGCGAGCTTGATGAGGTCGGCGGCGGTGCCCTGCATGGGGGCGTTGATGGCCTGGCGCTCGGCGCCCTGGCGGCGCGACTGGTTGGCCGAGGCGATGTCGGGAAGCCAGAGCCGGCGGCCGAACACCGTCTCGACGTAGCCGCGGCCGCGTGCCTCGTTGCGCGTCCTCTCCATGTAGGCCGCGACCCCCGGATAGCGCTGGAAGTACCTGTCCATGTAGCTCTGCGCCGCCGAGCGCTCGATGCCGAGGTTCCCTGCGAGCCCGAAGGCGCTCATGCCGTAGATGAGGCCGAAGTTGATCACCTTGGCGTAGCGGCGCTGCTCGCCCGTCACCTCGGCCGGCGTCACGCCGAACACCTCCGAGGCCGTGTGGCGGTGGATGTCCTCGCCGGCCGCGAAGGCCTCGACGAGGCTCGTGTCGCCCGAGAGGTGCGCCATGATGCGCAGCTCGATCTGCGAGTAGTCGGCGGAGACGATCTTCGAGCCCGGCGGCGCGATGAACGCCTCGCGGATGCGACGCCCCTCCGCCGTCCGCACGGGTATGTTCTGCAGGTTGGGGTCCGTCGACGACAGGCGCCCCGTCACCGCCACGGCCTGCGCGTAGTTGGTGTGCACGCGGCCGGTGCGGGGGTTCACCATGCGCGGCAGCTTGTCGGTGTAGGTGCTCTTGAGCTTGGAGAGCCCGCGGTGCTCGAGGAGCGCCTTGGGCAGCGGGTGGTCGAGCGCCAGCTTCTCCAGCACCTCCTCGTCCGTGGACGGTGCCCCCGAGGGCGTCTTCTTCACCGGCGGGAGCTTCAGCTGGTTGAACAGGATCTCCCCCAGCTGCTTGGGGCTCGCGAGGTTGAAGGGCTGCCCGGCCAGCTCGTGCGCCTTCCTCTCCAGCTCCATCATCTTGATGCCCAGCTCGTTGCCCTGGGTCGCGAGGAGCGCGGAATCGATGAGCACGCCGTTTCGCTCCATCGCGAGGAGAACGCCGGAGACCGGGATCTCGATGTCCGCGTAGATGTGCCTCAACTTCGCGTCCGGCTCGATGCGCGGCCACAGCGCCCCGTGAAGCTGGAAGGTGACGTCGGAATCCTCCGCCGAGTACTCGGTCGCGCGCTCGACGCTCACCTGGTCGAAGCAGATGCTCGAGGCGCCCTTGCCCGCGACCTCCTCGTAGAGGATCGTCTTCGCGCCGAGGTGGCGCATGGCGAGCGAGTCCATGTCGTGGCGCTGGTGGCTCTCCAGCACGTAGGAGGCGAGGAGCGTGTCGTGCACCACCCCCTTCACGTCGATGCCGTGGTTCGCGAGCACGTGGCGGTCGTACTTGGCGTTCTGGCCGACCTTGCGGTGCCGGTCCGACTCGAACCACGCCTTGAGCCTCGCGAGCACCGCCTCGCGGTCGAGCTGGTCGGGCGCCCCGGGGTAGCGGTGCGCGAGCGGAACGTAGCACGCCTCGCCCGCCGTCACGCAGAAGGAGAGCCCCACGAGCTGGGCCGCCATCGGGTCGAGGCTCGTGGTCTCGGTGTCGAAGCAGGTGAGCTCCGCCGCCTCGATCTTCGCGATCCAGCGCTCGAGGGAGGCCTGGTCGAGGACGGTTTCGTAGCGGCGGGTGTCGACGAAGATTGCGGTGGACGTGGAGTCCGCGTGGGTGTGGCTGGCGGGCGTGTTCCGCGGTGCCTCGGCCTTCGTCGCCGGCACCTCGCCACCCTCCCCCTTCAGCAGCGCCTCCCTCAGGCTCCTGAACCCGAACCGCTCGTACAGCGCCGCGAGCTTCTCGCGGTCCGGCTCGCCCATCGTGAGCGACTCGATCTCGAAGGGCAGCGCCACGTCGGTCTTCACGGTGAGGAGCACGCGACCCGTGGGAAGCCACTCGAGCGCCTTGCGCAGGTTCTCGCCGACGACGCCCTTCACCTCGCCCGCGTGCGCCATCACGCCCTCGAGCGAGCCGTACTGCTGGATGAGCTTGGCGGAAGTCTTGGGGCCCACCTTCTCCACGCCGGGCACGTTGTCGACCGCGTCGCCCATGAGCGCGAGGTAGTCGACAATGCGCTCCGGCGGCACGCCGAACTTCCCCTCGACGCCCTTCGGGTCCAGCTTCTCGTTGGACATCGTGTTGAACCAGGTGATGCGTTCGCTCACGAGCTGCGTGAGGTCCTTGTCGCCCGTGGAGATGAGCGTGTCCCACCCGTGCACGGCCTCGGCGTGGCGCGCGAGCGTGCCGATCACGTCGTCGGCCTCGACGCCGTCCACGACCACGAGGGGCCAGCCCAGCGCGCGGATCGTCTCGAAGAGGGGCTCGATCTGCACGGCCAGGTCCTCCGGCATCGACTGCCGGTTGGCCTTGTACTCGGGATAGATCTCGTCGCGGAAGGTGGGGCCCTTGGGGTCGAACACCGCGGCGATATAATCGGACGGGTAATCCTGCCGGAGCTTCCTCAGCATGTTGACCACGCCGAAAATGGCGTTGGTGGGCTCCCCGGCGGGGCTGCGCAGCTCCTGGATCGCGTGGAAGGCGCGGAACAGGTAGCTGGAGGCGTCGACGAGCAGCAGGCGCTTCTTCGGTTCGTTCATCTCACCGCCCAGGGCACGCCATGCAAAAGATTCCGAAATCCTTCGATCCGCAGCTGGCGCCGGGTGTGCAGTCCTCGGCGCGCGAGGCATGGCGGATGTTCGAAATTATCGCAGAGTTCGTCACCGCCACCGAGCGGCTGCGCGCCATCCAGCCGGCGGTCACGATCTTCGGCAGCGCCCGCGTCAAGCCGGACGCGCCGGCCTACGTGCTCGCGGAGGAGATCGCGCGGCGGCTCTCCGACGCCGGCTTCTCGGTCATCTCGGGCGGCGGCCCCGGCATCATGGAGGCGGCCAACAAGGGCGCCTTCGCGGGCTCGAGCCCCAGCGTGGGGCTCAACATCCAGCTGCCGCACGAGCAGCACGCCAATCCCTACCAGGACATCTCGCACACCTTCCAGCACTTCTTCGCGCGCAAGGTGATGTTCACCAAGCTCTCGTCGGCCTTCGTGATGCTGCCCGGCGGGTTCGGCACGCTCGACGAGCTGTTCGAGGCGCTCACCCTCGTGCAGACGGGGAAGATCCGCCGCGTGCCCTTGATCCTCGTGGGCTCCGGCTTCTGGGGCGGCCTCACGGACTGGATCCGCGGCCGCCTCGCCGTCGACGGCATGGTGGGCGCGGAGGACCCGGAGCTGCTCCAGGTGATCGACGAGCCGCAGGCGGTGGTGGAGGCGATCTTCGCCCACTACCATTCGCGCGGCTTCGAGAAATCCGCCTCCGAGCGCGAGGCCGAGTTCGCGCTCTGAGGGAGCGTCGCAAGTGCTACACTGGAACCGTCTCCCGAGCGATCCCATGCGCCTTCTCCTCGCCACATTCGCCCTCTGCGTCGCCGCCGGCGCGGCCGCTCAGTCGCAGCCCCGCCCGCTGCCGCCGGGCACGAAGCCGCTGGAGGAAGTGCCCCCGCCGCCGGCAGTCGTCGAGGGCGACCCCGCGCTCGAGCCGCAGGTGACGATCAAGAAGGACGGCGACAAGACCGTGGCCGAGTACCGCATCAGGGGCAGGCTCTACATGATGAAGGTGACGCCCGCGCACGGCCGCCCCTACGTCCTCATCGACCACAAGGGCGACGGCCAGTTCGCCCGCCAGGACAACCTCGACTCCGGGCTCCGCGTCCCGCAGTGGGTGCTCCTCGAGTTCTAGTTTCCGCCGGCCCGCTCCCGCAATGTCCGTCTTCACGCCAGTCTCCGACGACGAGGCGCGCGCCCTTCTCGCGCGCTACACCCTCGGCGATCTCGAAGGCCTCGAGGGCATCGCCCAGGGCATCGAGAACACCAACTACTTCCTCGACACCA
>JBBIJT010000128.1:0-9414 GCA_037445795.1 Betaproteobacteria bacterium
CGAAGGCGTTTTCGGTGCCGAGCTGGTCGGACCGGCGGCTGATGGAGGGCATGGGGGTTCCGTCGTTGCGGGGAGCCGGCCTGGCGCCGGATTCACCCGCAATGTTACGGCAAGTCGCGGCGGCCGATGGCGCGGCGGTCTGCCGCGAGCTGCTATTCTGGTCCCGCGGATTGCGCACTCCCGGGGAGACGAAGATGGCGAGGAAGAAGACGCGCGCGAAGGCCGAGGACGAAGTCCTGGTCGACGCGAAGGAGGTGGCGAAGGTCGAGCAGTACTGGCACCTGGCGGGCCGCTCGAAGCCGCGCAAGCCGCCGAAGAAGTACAAGTACGTCGAGGAGCTGGCCCACCTGCAGGTGGAACTCATCAAGCTCCAGGAGTGGGTGCGGCTGAAGGGCCTCAAGGTCGCGGTCGTCTTCGAGGGCCGCGATGCCGCGGGCAAGGGGGGCGTGATCAAGCGCATCGCCGAATCCCTCAATCCGAGGGTCTGCCGGATCGTCGCCCTGGGCACGCCGACCGAACGCGAGCGCAGCCAGTGGTACTTCCAGCGCTACGTGCCGCACCTGCCCGCCTCGGGGGAAATCGTCCTCTTCGACCGCAGCTGGTACAACCGCGCCGGCGTCGAGCGCGTCATGGGCTTCTGCACCGACGCCGAGTACCGGGAGTTCCTGCGCTCCTGCCCGCTCTTCGAGGAGATGCTCGTGCGCTCCGGCATCTACCTCATCAAGTACTGGTTCTCGGTGAACGACGAGGAGCAGGAAAGGCGCTTCCAGGAGCGCATCCGCATGCCCACCAAGCGCTGGAAGCTGAGCCCGATGGACATCGAGTCGCGCAAGCACTGGAGCGAGTATTCGCGGGCCAAGGACCTCATGTTCGCCGCGACGGACAGGAAGAGGACGCCGTGGTGGGTCGTCGACGCGGACAACAAGAAGCGCGCGCGCCTCAATTGCATCGCCAACCTGCTGAGCCAGATCCCGTACGAGAACATGACGCCGGTCGAGATCGAGGTGCCGCCGCGGCAGGGCGACATCGGCTACAAGCGCCCGAAGAAGTCGAGCCAGCGCTTCGTGAAGGCAATCTTCTAGGCGCCGCGCTCCCCGGCGCTCATCGCCGCGCGGCCTGCTCCAGCGCGATCTCGTTTCGCGACTGGACGACCGAGGCCATCTTGCGGTACTCCGGGGAAAGCTCGTCGATGAGCGCCGCGGCCTCGGCGAGCCGCGCCTTCGCCTCCTCCGGCGTGGCGAGCGCCTGGGCCAGCCGCAGGCGCGCGCGCCGCTCCCGGACCCACTCCGCCTCGCTCGCGTCCGGGAACTTGCGATGCAGCTCGAGGGCCGGCGCGAGCGCCGCCCGCGCCTCGGCGAGGCGACCGAGCCGCGCCAGCGTCAGCGCGTGCTGCGTCTGGTGCTCGGACACGAAGAATTCCTCGACCCGGCTTTGCGGCGCCGCCGCCAGGCGGGCGGCGAGACCGCGGCGGGACGCGTCCTCGGCCTGCGCGTAGTCCTTCATCGCGTAGGCCGCGTCGGCGAGCGTCGCATAGTTGTCCGCCAGGTCGAGCCTCTGCAGCCGCTTCCCGCCTTCGAACTCGGGCTGCAACGGCTCGATCTGGCGGATCGCCGCGGCGGCCTTCTCCCGCGCGGCCGGGAAGTTCCCGAGGAGGAACTGGCGCATCGCCTCGTACTTGGCGGGCCACGTCTCGCGGATCTTCCGCGGGGGGGCGCCGGCCGGCATGTCGCGCACGGCCATTCCCACGTAACGCGTCAATTCGGCCATGGCCGCCTGCGACGCTTCGGCGTTGCCCTGCTCCGCCTCCATGCGCCCGACGTGCCACCACAGGGACGCCATCCCGTTGGCCCGGGCGGCCGTCATGGCGCCCTCGCTTCCCGTCCGTACGGCGGCCCGCAGGAATTTCAGCCCGTCGCGCGCCCGGCCCACCCCCTCGCTGTACAGCCCGAGGTTCATGAGGTTGGCGGCCAGGTTGTTCCAGGAGATGGTGTTGCCCGCGTCGACCTTGAGAAGGCTCTGGTAGTCCCGCGCGGCCGCCTCGTAGAAGGGAATGGCGGACTTGAAGCGGATCTGGTCGGCGGCGAGATCCCCGAAGTTGGACAGCAGCAGGCCCCTCGCCCGAAGCGCCAGCATGTGCCCCGGCTGCTTCTCGAGGATGCCGTTGGCCACGGGCCTCGCCTCCTCGCCATTGCGCCGGGCCTCGTCGACGCGGCCCAGGGGCATGAGCGCATCCATCTGCCAGGCCGTGGCCTCGACGAACAGGGCCGCGGACGAGAGATCCGCGAGCTGCAGGCCGTCGATGCTGCGCAGCGCGGCGCGCGCCTTCTCGAAGACCTTCGCGGCGTCCTCGAGCGCGCCGTCGCGCATGAGGATGAAGCCGTAGGCCACCGCGATCTCGCCGAAGGCCCGGCGGGCGGCGACCGACGATCCGGCCGCCGTGGCGAGCGGCTCGATGATGGCGTAGGCCTGGCTGCCTTCCTTCCGGCTGTCCTGGAAGCGGGTCTGCTGGGAAAGGACGCGGGACTTGGCGCTGATGCCCATGGCGAGGCCGATCGCGGTCGGTTCCGACGCGTCGCCCTTGACCCGCAGGTCCTCCAGCGCCGCGACGGAAGCCGCCGCCGCCTTGGCGGCCTCGTCCAGCCGGCCGAGGTTTCGCAGCGAGATCGCGTACCGCACCTCGGCCAGCGCCCGGTTGCGCTCGGTCGCCGGCGTGCGAAGGGCGGGCGGCAAGCCGGCGTAGTAGTCGAGCGCCCGCTTGGAGAGGTTCGCCACGACGTCGAGGCGCCCGATCGGCTCGAGCTCGAGCTGGAAGTCCTCCAGCAGGTAGACGACGAGCTTCTCCGCCTCGCCGCGCGCGCCCTCGGCGAGCTTGCGCGTCTCGAGCGCCGCCGCCTCCGCCTCGCGGGCCCGCTGCATGTTCACGTAGCCGAAGATGGCGCCCACGATGGCGCCGATGGCGAGCACCGCGCACGCCGCCGCGACCTGCCGCGCGCGCACGAGGGCCCTGCGCGTGGCCTCCTCGCGGGCCCGCTGCGCCGCGAGCTGGCGCTCGGCCTCCTCCTTGGCCTCGCGCTCGAGGCGAAGCCCGCGGCTCGCCTTCACCACGCCGCAGAGCACGTCGTGCGTGAGCTCGACGCGGCGCACGTCGAGCCGCTCCTCGATGCGCAGGAGCCGCCGGTTCACGAGCGTGGCGAGCGCGTCCGGCGCGGCCCCCGCCGCCGTGAAGGCCTTCACGAGGCGCTCCTCGGCGAGGCTCTCCCGGTAGCCCGACTCGGTGAGCAGCTCGTCCTCGATCACCTTGCGCACGGCCGGCGGCTGGTCGGCGAGCGCGCGCTCGTAGAACTCGGCGAGGATGGTGTCGTGCGAGCCCGCGAGGAGGTCGGCGGAGATCTCGGCGCGATCCTGCGCGAGGCGCGCGTTGTTGAGCTCGCGGCAGATGAGGGACAGGAGCGAGGGCTCGACCTCGGCGTTGCGCAGCTCCGAGCCGCCGGCGATGAAGCGCACGATCGACTCGGCGACCTCCTCGGAGACGAGCCTGCCGCCCGGCTTCATCACCGCGGCGAGCGCCTGCTGCCCGTTCATCCGCGCGAGCCGCATGCGGTTCTGCGTGATCGAGGGCATCGCCCCCTTGAGGCCTTCCAGGTGCGCCAGGTAATCCTCGCGCAGCGCGATGAGGATGCGGTAGTCGGCACGGCCGAAGTCGAAGCGCTCCGTGATGGAGTCGTCGGCCTCGATCCTCGCCTCGAGGGCCTTGGGAGGGCGGTTCTCGACGAGGTCCGCGAGGTCCTCGACGAAGGCCGCGGCCCGCCTGCGCCCCGCGTCGTCCGCCTGTGCGAGGGTGAAGATCTCCTCGAACTGGTCGAAGATGAGCAGCGGGATGACGGTCCTGCCCGCGGCGTCCCTGAGGATGTCGTCGCGGTGGTGCAGGAACTCCCACAGCGACTCGCCCTCGACGGCGGTGCCCGCCTGCGTCCACTGGCCCGTGGACTCGGTGGCCCGGAAGATGGCCTGCTTGATCTGCTCCGTGGGCGGCGGCGACTCGGGCGCGTAGTCGATGCGCACGTAGACGGGGCAGTAGCCCTCCGGCCGCAGCCGCGGGACGATGCCGGCGCGCAGGATCGAGGTCTTGCCCAGGCCCGACTGCCCGAAGAGGATGGTGAGGAGCTTGCGCTGGACGCGGCGGCCGAGCTCGGCGACCTCCTCCTCGCGGCCGTGGAAGTAGCCGCGCGTCTCCTCGGTGAACGAGGCGAGGCCCAGCCAGGGGTGCTGCGGATCGACGGTCGGCTGCGTCTCGGCCGGTGCCGCGGCCGGCGCGCTCACGGCGCGCTCCCGGCGCCCCGCCCGCGGCTCGTGAGCAGCTCCTTCAGCCGCTGCACGAACTCGGGCGTCGGCTCGCCCCCGGCGAGCTGGGCGATGTGCACGGCCTTGAACCTGTCCGGGACGCGCGCGCCCCGCGGCTCGGTCTGGTCGATGCACACGGGCAGGATGAAGATGGCGTCGTCGGCCATGTTGCGCGTGCGGTCGAGCGCGTAGCTCCACTCCCGGCGGAAGTAGGCTTCCAGCCGGCGCTCCGTCGTCGCGGACACGATCGGGATGAAGTAGGAGCAGCGCGCGATGTTCTTCTGGATCTTGCGGTCGTAGTCGTCGCCGCTCTCCAGCCGGTCCATGTCGAACCAGGTCGTCACGCCGGCGGCGTCGAGCGCCGCCTTGAGCTTCTGCACCGCGGCGAGGTCCTCGCGCGCGTAGCTGATGAAGACCGCGTTGTCCGGCATCTCGCGCTCGGGCGGCAGGATCCTCTGCGGCGCCGTGCTCATCGGGATCACGTCGGCGGGCCTGCGCCGGGCCGACCACCGCCGGTGCAGCTCGTCCACGAACTGCACCGCCCCGGAGTAGACCCGCGTGCGCACGCTCACCTGCTGCAGGAACGCCATGAGGCGCTCGTCGCCGTCGGAGTGGTCGTCGGCCAGCACCTCGCCCACGTCGCGGGGGTCCGACAGCCGCCGGCGCTTGGCCATGCGCAGGAAGAGGCGCGCCAGCCAGTTCGAGAAGTTGCTGCCGATGATGAGCAGGTGGTTGTGCTCCAGCTCGTAGAAGAGCTTCTCCGGCGTGAGGTGCTCGCTCTGCAGCGCGCACACGAACTCCAGCATGTCCTCGTCGGAGATCACGTAGGTGGGCGAGGCGGAGCAGCGGCCGAGAAGGTGGTAGACGACCGGGCGCTGCAGGTGCTCGCGCTCCGAGGGGAGGTCCGCCACGCGGTTGGGCGTGTAGCCGATGACCTCGGTGGACTGCGCGCCGCCGAAGCGCTCGGCGTTGATCGCGTTCTCGAGGAGCGAGTCGAACGTGGTGGTGACGAAGAGGTCGAAGTCGGTGATCTCGGCGAGCTGCTTCAGCGCCCTGGGCGGCGCGAAGGTCGCCTCGCGCAGGATGCTGCGCATGCGCGTGTAGGTGTCCTCGCGCCTGCCGCGCGCCGACAGGAACCAGCACACCACGTCGTTCAGCGTGTACGGCTGCGGCAGGCGCGAGGTTTCGACGCCCAGCCGGGCGGCGAGCTTGTCCGCCATCCAGTCGTAGAGGGGCCGCGTGCCGGTCTCCGTCTCCACCGTGAGGAGCTCCGGCCCCACGATCGGGATGACGCGGCGCTCCTCGATGAAGTTGAGCAGGTCGTCCCAGGCGTCGTCGTCGAGCCTGGGCGCGTGCGAATCCAGGGCGTGGACGTTGCTCACGGCCGGTCACCCGCGAACGCATGGCCCGGTGCAGCGGAATGGATCGACACGAAACGCCCCCTTCGTTGTTCTGCCTTCGGTGCGATGCGGATCCGACGGTCCCGCGCGGGCTTCCCTTCCTCGCCACGGGCCGTGCGCCGCACAGCGTAGGCCATTCGGTCGGGTTTGGGTAGCCGCGTATGATCCTCGTCCTTATGAGCGACCGCCGGCCCGACGACCCGCAGGACTCGCCCGGCGACGCCGTGGAGGCCGCCGAGCGGCACCTGCGCCGGGGCGAGCCCCTGCTCGCCTTCAACGCCGCGCAGGAAGGGCTCGCGCGCTGGCCCGGCCACGTGCGGCTGCGCCAGCTCCAGGGGCTCTCGGCTGCGCGCAGCGGCGACGTCGAGCGCGCCAACGAGCTGCTCGGGAAGCTGGCCGAGGAGGGCCACGGCGACGCGGAAACCCTCGGCATGCTGGCGCGCACCCACAAGGACCTCGCGGCGGCGGCCGGGGACCCGGTGCGGCGCGCCTTCCATCTCGATGCCGGCTTCGCACTCTACAAGCGCGCGTTCGAGTCCGCCCGCCGCGGCGGAAGCGATGCCGGCGCGTATTACGCGGGCATCAACGCCGCCACGATGGCCGTGCTGAAGGGCGACCTCGGGGAAGCCCGCCGCATCGCGCGCGACGTCCGCGAGATCTGCGCGCGGGTGGCGCCCGGCGAGGACGAGTCCTCGCGCTACTGGCGCGAAGCCACGCTCGGCGAGGCGGCGCTCATCCTGGGCGAGCACGACCTCGCGGCGGCCCACTATGCCAGGGCCGGCCGCCTCGCGGGCGGGCGCGTCGGGGACAAGAGCACCACGCGCCGGCAGGCGAAGCTCCTCGCGGCGCACCTGCCGGAGGGAGGCGCCGACGTGGCGCGGGCGCTCGCGATCGCGCCCGTCCTCGTCTTCACCGGCAACATGATCGACCAGCCCGGCCGCGCCGCGGCCCGGTTTCCCGCCGCGATCGAGCCGGCCGTGCGCGACGCCGTGCGCGAGCGCGTGGCGCGCATACGTCCCGTGGCCGCCTACGGCGCCGCGGCGTGCGGCGCCGACATCCTCTGCCTGGAGGCGGTCCGCGAGGCGGGCGGGGAGACCCACGTCGTCCTGCCGTTCCCGCCGGCGGATTTCCGCCGCGCGAGCGTCGACTTCGCGGGCGGCGACTGGGGCGAGCGGTTCGAGCGCGCGCTGGCAGCCGCCGACAGCGTGACCGTGGCGAGCGACCACCAGGCGAGCGGCAGCGCGGCCACGTTCGAGTACGCGAACCTCATCGTCACGGGAATGGGCCGGCTGCGGGCCGGTGTCCTCGACACCGACCTGCGCGCGCTGGCGGCCTGGGACCCCGCGGCGGGGGGGCTGCGGGGCGGCGCCGCGTCGCTCGTGTCCCTGTGGGAGCGCCGTGGCATCCCCGTGGAGCACGTTGCGCTGCCGGCGCCGTATCCCGGCGCGGCGCGCACGCCCGAGCCGGCTGCGGCGGCCGGCGACGCCGGAACGCCCGTGGCCCGGCACGAGATCCGGGCGCTGCTCTTCGCCGACGCCGTCGGCTACAGCCAGCTCGCCGAGGACCAGATTCCCCGCTACATCTCGGGCTTCCTCGGCGCCGTCGCGGACCTGAGCCGGCGCACGGCCCACCGCTTCGAGCACGTCGAGACCTCCGGCGACGGGCTGTACATGGTGTTCGGCAGCGTCGAGGACGCGGCGCGCTTCGGGCTCGAGCTGAATGCGCTCGCCAACGGCTTCGACCGGCGGGCGCACGGCCTGCCGCCGAGCTTCAACCTGCGCATCGCGCTGCATTGCGGCCCCGTCCATTGCGGGCGCGACCCGATCACCGGCCTGCCGCTCTACACGGGCCCGCACACCAGCCGCGCCGCGCGCATCGAGCCCATCACGCCGCCGGGCCAGCTGTACGCGAGCAGCGCCTTCGCCGCCGTCGCCGCGGCGAGCGGCGTCCCGGGCCTGGACTTCCGCTACGTCGGCCGCATTCCGCTCGCGAAGGGCTACGGCACGCTGGGCCTGTACAACGTGCGCGCGGCCGGCTGAAATGCCTCTCCTCCAGCTCTCCCGGGTCTCGCTCGCCTACGGGCACGTGCCGCTCCTCGACCACGCGGACCTCGTGATCGAGCCCGGCGAGCGCATCGGGCTCATCGGCCGCAACGGCACGGGCAAGTCGAGCCTGCTGCGCGTGATCGACGGGACGACGAGGGCCGACGACGGCAAGGTGCGGCTCGCGCCCGGCCTCGCCGTGGCGGCCGTGGCGCAGGAGCCCGCCTTCGGCGAGGGGCTCACGGTGTTCGAGGCGGTGGCCGAGGGGCTGGGCGAGGGCACGCGGTTGCTGGTCGAGTACCACGACACGGCCCATGCGCTGGCCGTGCATCCCGGCGGCGAGCGCGAGGCGGCGCTTCTCGCGAGGCTGCAGCAGCTGCAGGAATCGCTCGAGGCCGCGGGCGGGTGGGCCATCGAGCACCGAATCGAGGCGACCCTCGGGCGGCTCGCCCTCGCGCCCGACGCGCCGGTGGCAGAGCTTTCCGGGGGCCTGCGCAAGCGCGTGGCGCTCGCGCGCGCGCTGGTGCGCGAGCCCGGCCTCCTCATCCTCGACGAGCCCACGAACCACCTCGACATCGCCGCCATCGAGTGGCTGGAGGAGCTGCTCGTCGCCTTCCCCGGCGCCGTGCTCTTCGTCACCCACGACCGCCGCTTCCTCGACCGCGTGGCCACGCGCATCGTCGAGCTCGACCGCGGAAGCCTCGCCGACTTCCCCGGCAACTTCAGCGCCTACGAGGCGCGCAAGGCGGAGATGCTCGCCATCGAGGCGGTGGTGAACCGCAAGGCCGACAAGCTCCTCGCGCAGGAGGAGGCGTGGATCCGCAAGGGCGTAGAGGCGAGGCGCACGCGCAACGAGGGGCGCGTGCGGCGCCTCGAGGCGCTGCGGCTCGAGCGCGCGGCGCGCCGCGACCGCGTCGGGCGCGTCGACATCGCTCTCTCGCCGGGCGAGCGCTCGGGAAGGCTGGTGGCGGAGCTCGAGCGCGTCACCAAGCGCTTCGGGGAGAAGCGGGTGGTGGAGGACTTCTCCACGCGCATCATGCGGGGCGACAAGATCGGCCTCATCGGCCCCAACGGCTGCGGCAAGTCGACCCTCCTCAAGCTCATCCTGGGCGGCCTCGCGCCCGACTCCGGCGCGGTGCGGCTCGGCACGAAGGTGGCGGCGGCCTACTTCGACCAGTTCCGCGCCGCCCTGGACGACGAGGCCACGCTGGCGGAGACCATCTCGCCGGGCAGCGATTTCGTCGAGGTCGACGGCACCCGCAAGCACGTCATCAGCTACCTCGGCGACTTCCTCTTCCCGCCGGAGCGCGCGAAGGCGCCCGTGAAGACGCTCTCGGGCGGGGAGAGGAACCGCCTGCTGCTCGCGCGCCTCTTCAGCCGGCCGGCCAACGTGCTGGTGCTGGACGAGCCCACGAACGACCTCGACATCGAGACGCTGGAGCTCCTGGAGGCGCTGCTGCAGGACTACGCGGGCACGCTCTTCCTCGTGAGCCACGACCGCGCGTTCCTCGACAACGTGGTCACGCAGACGATCGCCTTCGAGGGCGAGGGCCGCTGGAGGGAGTACGCGGGCGGGTACGCCGACTGGCAGCGCGCGCGGCGCGCCGCGCCGCGCGAGACCGGCGCCGCGC
>JBBIJT010000129.1:0-9374 GCA_037445795.1 Betaproteobacteria bacterium
GACGTTCTTGTTGGTCCAGTCCATCTCGGAGACGTGCACCAGGCCCTCGATGCCGCTCTCGATCTCGACGAACGCGCCGTAGTCGGTGATGTTGGTCACCTTGCCGAACAGGCGCGTGCCCTGCGGGTAGCGGCGCGAGATGCCGATCCACGGGTCCTCGCCCAGCTGCTTGAGGCCCAGCGACACGCGGTTCTTCTCGGCGTCGAACTTGAGGATCTTGGCCGTCACCTCGTCGCCCACCGCGAGCACCTCGGTGGGGTGCTTCACGCGGCGCCAGGCCAGGTCGGTGATGTGCAGAAGGCCGTCGATGCCGCCCAGGTCGACGAACGCGCCGTAGTCGGTGATGTTCTTGACGATGCCCTTGACGACCGCGCCTTCCTTGAGCGTCTCGAGGAGCTGCTGGCGCTCGACGCCCGCGGTCTCCTCCATGACGGCGCGGCGCGAGACCACGACGTTGTTGCGCTTGCGGTCGAGCTTGATGACCTTGAACTCGAGTTCCTTGCCCTCGAAGTGCGAGGTGTCCTTCATGGGGCGCAGGTCGACGAGCGAGCCGGGCAGGAAGGCGCGGATGCCGTTCACCATGACGGTGAGGCCGCCCTTCACCTTGCCGGAGACCACGCCGGTGATGACCTTGCCCGTCTCGAGGGCGGCGTCCAGCTCGGACCACGCGGCGAGCTTCTTGGCCTTCTCGCGCGAGAGCTTGGTGGCGCCGAAGCCGTCTTCGAGGGCTTCGATGGCGACCGAGACGAAGTCGCCGGGCTTGACCTCGAGCTCGCCGCGGTCGTTCTTGAATTCTTCGGTGGAAATCGCGCTTTCGGACTTCAGTCCCGCGTTCACGATCACCACGTTCTGGTCGACGGAGACGACCTCGGCGGTGATCACTTCGCCGGAGCGCATTTCCTGGCGAGCGAGGCTTTCCTCGAACAGGGCGGCGAAGCTTTCGGGAGCGGCGGGGGCTGCGGTGGATTGGGACAGCATTGAATTGAGCCTGAACTTTCGATCGGCACGGCCTGGCGGCCGTGTCTGGTTGGAAAAAGCCAATCGGGGTGACGACCCCCGGGCCCGCGCTGGCGCCGGACCGCCGGAAGAAGCCTAACCGATTGACACCCTTGGGCTTTTGGGCCCCGTCAGGGGGGAAAGGGACCTATCCGCTGACGCGCTCCCGGTACCACGCCAGGACCTGTCCGACCGCTTGGTCGATGGTCAAGTGCGTCGTATCCAGAAAAAGCGCGTCGGGATAATGCCTTAGCGGCGCCACGGGGCGGTTGCTGTCGCGCGCGTCGCGCTGCCGCAGTTCCTCCACAACGTCCGACATTTTCGCACACATTCCCTTTTCCATCAACTGCTTATACCGACGCTGGGCCCGAACCGCGACATCGGCCGTGAGGAATACCTTCAGGGTGGCGTCCGGGAACACCACGGAGCCCATGTCGCGGCCGTCCGCCACGAGCCCCGGCGGCTCGCGGAACCGGCGCTGCCGCTCGAGGAGGGCCGCGCGCACTCCCGGGCTCGCGGCCACCCTCGAGGTGGCCGCGCTCACCTCCTCGGTCCGGGCGGCCTCCGTGACGTCCTCCCCACCCAGCCATAACCCCCCGTCGCGAAAAGCAATTTCCATGGCCCGCGCAGTCCGCGCCAGTGCCTCGGGGTCGTCCAGGGCCACCTGCGCCCTCAGCGCTCCCAGCGTCGCCAGCCGATAGAGCGCGCCGCTGTCGAGGTAGCGGAAGCCCAGGGCCACGGCCACGCGCTCGGCGACCGTCCCCTTGCCGGAAGCCGACGGCCCGTCGATCGCGATGACGGGAGTTACATTGTTGTCGCCTATTATTGTCATAAAATCAATTGTCTTGAACTATTGGCGTGCGGCCCCCACCATCGTCGCCATCATCCCCTTGCAGGAGGCAACATGGCCAAGACCCTCACCTTTGCCGCCGTCCACATGAGCGTGGCATTCGCGGTGGGCTATGCGATGACCGGCAGCGTCGCCGTGGGCGGCGCGCTCGCGCTCGTCGAGCCCCTCGTGAACACGGTCGCGTACTTCTTCCACGAGAAGGCCTGGGCGCGCTTCGGCCGCGGCGCTCAGGAGACGACGCGCGACCACGCGTCGAAGAAGCCGGGGAACGTCTTCGAGACGCAGCCCGGGTCGTTGATCCGGACCTGGGCGGGCCCGAAGGCGGCCAGCGCGAAGCACATCGCCATGCGGTGGTCGTCGTAGGTGTCGATGGCCACGCGGCCCGCTCCCCGCGGGCGGGAAGCGAAACCGGGCGGCGGCACGATCGCGAGGTAGTCCTCTCCTTCCTCCACCGTGGCGCCCAGCTTGCGAAGCTCCGTGGCCATGGCCGCGAGCCGGTCCGTCTCCTTCACGCGCCAGCTCGCGATGTTGCGCAGGCGCGAGGGGCCGCTGGCGAAGAGCGCCAGCACGGCCGCGGTCATCGCCGCGTCGGGGATCGTGTTGAGGTCCGCGTCCAGGGGCTTGAGCGGCGGGCGACCCGAGACCTCGATCCAGTTCTCGCCGAAGGCCACGCGGCCGCCCATCGCCTCGATCACGTCGGTGAAGCGAACGTCGCCCTGCAGGGCGCCGCGCCCGACGCCCTCGACGCGGACGGGGCCTCCGCCGAGGAGCCCGGCGGCGAGGAAGTACGACGCGGAGGAGGCGTCGCCCTCCACGTCGACGGCGCCCGGCGAGCGGTACCTCGCCCCGGCGGGCACGGCGAACGCGCCCCACCCTTCCCGCTCCACGCGCACGCCGAAACGCTCCATGAGGGCGAGCGTCATCTCCACGTACGGCACGGAGATCAGCTCCCCGACCACTTCCACGCGCACGCCGCCGCCCGTCGCGCCCAGCGCGAGCAGCAACCCCGTGAGGTACTGGCTCGACACCTCGCCGCGAACGCGCACCGTCCGGCCCTCGTGCCGGTCGCGCGGGCCGATCGCGAGCGGCGGGAAGCCCTCGTTCGCCAGGTAGTCGATGCGCGCGCCGGCCTGGCGAAGGGCGTCGACGAGGTCGCCGATGGGGCGCTCGTGCATGCGGGGCACGCCCTCCAGGCGATACCGGCCGTCGCCCAGCGCGAGCGCGGCCGTGAGGGAACGGAAGGCCGTGCCCGCGTTGCCGAGGAACAGCGAGGCCTCCTTCACCGGGAAGCCGCCGGGCACGCCGGTCACGGTGCACTCGCCTTCGCGGGGCCCGGGCGCAAGCGGCACGCCGAGAATGCGCAGCGCGTCGAGCATCACGCGCGTGTCGTCGGAATCGAGGAGGCCGCGCAACCGGGTCGTGCCCTCCGCGAGGGCCGCGAGGAGAAGCGTCCGGTTGGAAATGCTCTTCGAGCCCGGCAGGCGAAGCGCTCCCGAGGCCCGGGTCGCGTGCGGCAGGTCGAGGTGATCCATCTATTCGTCGGAGGCGCTGCGCTTGCCGCCCGCCCAGGCGTGCCGTGCGTTCCTCGCCTCCGCCATCAGTCGCTGCAGGCCCGGGCCGTCGCCGCGATCGACGAGCTCGCGGAAGACGGCGAGCCGCGCGCCGTACCGGTCGATCTCGGCGAGGAGCGCCTCGCGGTTGGCGAGCGCGATGTCGCGCCACATCTCGGGCGAGCTCGCGGCGATTCGCGTGAAATCGCGGAAGCCACCCGCCGCGAAGCCCAGCAGCTCGGCGCAGTCGGGGCGCGAGACGATCTCGGAGACGAGCGCGAACGCGAGCAGGTGCGGGAGGTGGCTCACGGAAGCGAATATCCGGTCGTGGGCGGCGGCGGGCATCGACGTCACGCGCGCGCCGCACGCCTCCCAGCAGGAGCGCACGAGCGACGAGGCGTCGGGCGCCGTGGAGGGCTCGGGGGTCAGAACGACGCGCGCGCCCCGGAAGAGATCGGCCACGGCCGCCTCGACCCCGCTCGCCTCGCGGCCCGCGACCGGGTGGCCGGGAACGAACCTCGGCATCCGGTCGCGCAGCTCCTCCGCCGCGATCTTCACGACGTCGGCCTTGGTGCTCCCCGCGTCGGTGACCACCGCCTCCGGGCCCAGCCCCAGCGCCACGTCGTGCAGGACCGGGCCGATGGCGCGCACGGGAACCGCGACGAACACGAGGTCCGCGCCCGCGGCCGCCTCGGATGCCGACTCCGCGGCCGTGTCGATGACGCCGAGGGAGGCGGCGCGCTCGAGCGCCTGCGAGTCGCGGTCCACGCCCACGACCCGCGAGACGGCGCCGGCGCGGCGCATCGCGAGCGCGAACGAGCCTCCGATGAGGCCCACGCCGACGACCGCGATCGTCTTCAGCCGGCGCACGGCGGACTCATGCGGCTGCGGGCGCCTTCCCTGGAGCCGAGCCGCGCAGCGCGACCTCGAGGGCAGCCAGGAAGCGCTCGTTCTGGGGAGCCGTCCCCACCGTCACGCGAAGGTGCTCCGGCATGCCGTAACCCGCGACGGGGCGCACGATAACGCCCTGCCGCAGCAGCGAATCGTAGATGCGCGCCGCCTCGCCCACGCGGACGGCGATGAAGTTGCCCGAGGACGGAATGTAGTCGAGGCCGAGCCTCGCGAATCCCCGCGCCAGCTGTTCGAGGCCCGCGGCATTCACGCGCCGGCTCTCCTCGATGAACGCCTCGTCGGCGAGTGCGGCGCACGCCCCCACCATCGCGAGGTGGTTCACGTTGAACGGCTGGCGCACGCGGTTCATGAGCTCGGCGACCTCCGGATGCGCGAGGCCGAACCCCACGCGCAGCCCCGCGAGCCCGTACGCCTTCGACAGGGTGCGGCTCACGACGAGGTTGGGGTAGCGGGTGACCCACCCCGCGCTGGGGGACTGCTTCTCCGGCGGGAGGTACTCGCCATAGGCCTCGTCGAGGACGACGAGCGCCGTCGGCGGCACGCGTTCGACGAAGGCGCGGACCTCCTCCCAGGGCAGGAAGGTGCCCGTCGGGTTGTTGGGGTTCGCGACGAAGACGAGCTTCGTGTCCGGCCCGATGGCCGCGGCCATCGCGTCGAGGTCGTGGCCATAGTCCTTCGCGGGCACCTCGATGCCGCGCGCGCCGACCGCCTTCACGACGAGCGGATAGACCATGAACGCGTGGCGGGAGAACACCGCGGAGTCGGCCGGGGTAAGGAATGCCCGCGCCACGAGCTCGAGCACGTCGTTCGAGCCGTTGCCGAGCACCACGTTCTCCGGGCGGACGGCGAGCCTTGCCGAAATGGCCGCCTTGAGGTCGTGCCCGCTGCCATCGGGATACCAGGCGAGGTCGTCGAGGGCGCCGCGGATCGCCTCGATGGCGCGGGGCGAGGAGCCCAGGGGGTTCTCGTTGGAGGCGAGCTTGAGGATGTCGGCTTCGGCGAGGCCCAGCTCGCGCGCCGTCTCGGCGACGGGCTTTCCGGGCACGTAGGGGGCGATCTCCCGGACGTGGGCCGGGGCGAGGTCCTTGGGGCTCATGGGGCGCTCAGAGAACGGCCATCGGGTAGGAGCCGAGCACCTTGAGGTAGCCGGCGATGCGGCCGACCTCCTCCAGGGCGGCGGCGACGTTGGGATCGTCGCGGTGGCCCTCGATGTCGACGAAGAAGAGGTACTCCCAGAGCGCGACCTTCGACGGCCGCGACTCGAACTTGGTCATCGAGACCCCGCGCGTCGCGAAGGGCGTGAGCATCTCGTAGACCGCGCCGGCGCGGTTGCGCGCCGAGAGCACGAGGGACGTGCGATCCCGCCCCGACGGCCTGGGCTCGTAGTCGCCGAGGATCAGGAAGCGCGTCGTGTTGCTGGGCTCGTCCTCGATGTTGGCGGCGAGGACGGCGAGCTTGTAGTGCTCCGCCGCCCGGTCGCCGGCCACGGCGGCCGTGCCCGGCTCCTCCGCGGCGCGCCGCGCCGCCTCGGCGTTGCTCGCGACGGCCACGCGCTCGGCGTTGGGCACGTTGTTGTTGAGCCATTCGTGGCACTGCGCGAGCGACTGGCTGTGCGAGTAGATGCGGCGCAGGCCGGCGATGGGCGTGCCGGCGTCGCGGGCCAGGAGGAGATGGTGAATGCGGATGAGAACCTCCCCGCACACCTTGGACGGCGTCTGCGGCATGAGGTCGAGGGAGCGGCCCACGGCGCCTTCCGTCGAGTTCTCCACGGGAACGACGCCGAAGTCGGCCGCGCCCGATTCCACCGCGCGGTAGACCTCGTCGATGGAGGGCTGCGGGCGGGTGACGGCGGCCAGCCCGAAGTGCTTCATGGCCGCGCTCTCGCTGTAGGTTCCCTGCGGCCCGAGGTAGGCGACCGTGATCGGCCTCTCCAGCGCGAGGCAGGCGGACATGACCTCGCGGAAGATCATGGCCACCGTCTCGTCGGAGAGCGGGCCCGGGTTCCTCTCCTTGATGCCGCGAAGGACCTGGGCCTCGCGCTCCGGGCGGTAGGCCTGCCCCACCTTCAGCGTGCCGATGGCGCGCGCGAGCTGCGCGCGCTGGTTCAGCCGCTCGAGGATCTCGCCGTCGACGCGGTCGATCTCGCCGCGCAGGCGATCGAGCTCGTCGCTCATCCGCGCGGCTCCACGAGCGGCGGCACGGGGCGCACCGAGAGGACGCCCGGTATCCGGGAAAGCTCCGCGAGGACCGGCGCGCTCACCTCGCTGTCGAGGTCGACCAGGGTGTAGGCCGTCTCCCCCTTCGACTTGTTGACCATGTTGTGGATGTTCAGGTTGCTCCGCGCCATCGTAGTCGAAATCATCCCGAGCATGTTGGGCACGTTGGCGTTCGCGATGGCCACGCGGTGCGGCGACTCGCGCGGCATCTCGACCGACGGGAAGTTGACCGCGTTGCGGATGGTTCCCTCCTCGAGGAAGTCGCGCAGCTGGTCGATCACCATGGCCGCGCTCGCCTCCTCGGCCTCCTCGGTCGACGCGCCCAGGTGCGGAAGCGCGACGATGCCCTGCCGGCCGGCGAAGCGCGGGCTCGGGAAGTCGCACACGTAGGACTTGAGGTGCCCCGCTCCGACGGCGGCGACCACCGCCTCCTCGTCGACGATCGCGGCGCGCGAGAAGTTGAGGAGCACCGCCCCCTTCGGCAGCAGCGCGAGGCGCCTCGCGTCGGCGAGGTTGCGCGTGGACTCGAGGAGCGGCACGTGCAGGGTCACGAAGTCGGCGGCGGCAAAGGCCTCGTCCACCGTGCCGACGAGGCGCACGGGCGAAGGCAGCCGCGAGAGCGACTCCGGGCTCAAGTGCGGGTCGTAGCCCACCACCCTCAGGCCCAGCTTCTGCGCCGCGTCCGCGACGAGGCCGCCGATGGCGCCGAGGCCCACGACGGCGAGCGTCTTGCCGCGCACCTCGACGCCCGCGAACGCCTTCTTGCCCTCCTCGACGCGCCGCTCGAAGTCCGGCCCGGGAGCCATGGCGCGCACGCCGTCGATGGCCGCGACGAGGTTGCGCGCGGCGAGGAAGATGGCCGCCATCACGAGCTCCTTCACCGCGTTGGCGTTGGCGCCGGGCGCGTTGAAGACCGGCACGCCGCGCCGGCTCATCTCCGCCACGGGGACGTTGTTCACGCCGGCGCCCGAGCGGGCGATGGCCCTCACGGTCGCCGGCACGGCGGCCGCCTCGAGGACGTGCGAGCGCAGCAGGATGGCGTCGGGATCGGCCAGCGCGTGCTCGACGCGGTAGGCATGCGCGGGGAAGCGCCGCAGCCCCTTCGCGGAGATCGAGTTCCAGGTCGCGATTCGGAATGGCACGCTCATGTCCGGCGTCGGCTCGCTTCGGGCCGACCCTAGCCGTGGCGGCGGGCGAAGTCCCCGAGGAAGTCGACGAGGGCCCGCACGCCCTCGATGGGCATGGCGTTGTAGATGGAGGCGCGCATGCCGCCCACCGACCGGTGGCCCTTCAGCTGCGAGAGCCCCCGCTCCTCGGCCTCGGCGAGGAAGCGGGCGTCGAGCGACGCGTCCCGGAGGCGGAACGGCACATTCATGCGCGAGCGGTCCTCGCGGGCCACGGGGCTCGAGTAGAACGGCGAGGAGTCGAGGCAGTCGTAGAGGAGCGAGGCCTTGGCCACGTTCTCGCGCTCCATCGCCGCGAGCCCGCCCCTGGCGAGGAGCCACTTGAAGGTGAGCCCGGCGAGGTAGACCGCGAAGGTGGGCGGCGTGTTGAGCATCGAGTCCGCCTCGGCCTGCAGCTTGAAGTCCAGCACGTTCGGCGTGTCGGGGAGCGCGTGGCCGATGAGGTCCTCGCGCACGATGACGATGACGAGCCCCGCGGGCCCGATGTTCTTCTGCGCGCCGGCGAAGATGAGCCCGTAGCGCGAGACGTCGACGGGCCGCGAGAGGATGTGCGAGGACATGTCCGAGACGAGGGGCACGCCGCCCGTGTCCGGCGTCCAGTGGTACTCCACGCCGCCGATGGTCTCGTTGGTGCACACGTGCACGTAGGCGGCGTCGGGCGAGAGCTTCCACGACGCCTGCCGGGGCACGTAGGTGAAGTTGCGGTCCCCGGCGGTGGCGGCCACGTTCGCCTTGCAGTACTTCCCCGCCTCGGCGAGCGCCTTCTTCGACCACTCGCCCGTCAGCACGAAGTCGACCTCGCCCTTGCCGCGCAGCAGGTTCATCGGCACCGCGGCGAACTGCGCCGTGGCACCGCCCTGCAGGAAGAGCACCTTGTAATTGGCGGGGATCGCGAGGAGCTTTCGCAGGTCCGCCTCCGCGTCGGCCGCGATGGCGACGAACTCCTTGCCCCGGTGGCTCATCTCCATCACCGACATGCCCATGCCGTGCCAGTCGATGAGTTCCGCCTTCGCCTGCTCGAGGACCTCCGGCACCAGCATCGCCGGCCCCGACCCGAAATTCCAGACGTGCATCGCGCCGCCCTCCGTCGTGAACGCCGCCGCGGCCCTCAGGCCGGCGCGGGCTCGCCCTCGTTGCCGTTGCCGTTCGCGCCGCCGTTCCCGTTGCCGCCCTCGTCGTCGTCGCGGTCCATGATCGTCTGCAGGCCGGAGAGCTTCTCGCCCTCGCCGAGGTTGATGAGGGTCACGCCCTGGGTGGAGCGGCCCATCTCGCGGATCTCCTTCACGCGGGTGCGGATCAGCACGCCGCCGGAGGTGATCAGCATGATCTCGTCCTCGGGCGAGGCCAGGGTCGCGGCGACGACCTTGCCGTTCCTCTCGCTCGTCTGGATCGCGATCATCCCCTGCGTGCCGCGGCCGTGGCGCGTGTACTCGGAGATGGGCGTGCGCTTGCCGTAGCCGTTCTCGGTGGCCGTGAGCACGCTCTGCGCCTCGTCCTCCGCCACGAGGAGGGCGATCACCTTGCCGCCCTTCGCGAGGTTCATGCCGCGCACGCCCCGGGCTCCGCGGCCCATCGGGCGCACGTCGTCCTCGTCGAAGCGCACGGCCTTGCCCTCGTCGGAGAAGAGCATCACGTCGTGGTGGCCGTCGGTGAGCGCCACGCCCAC